>CAUJJI010000019.1 GCA_963205265.1 Pseudomonadota bacterium | reverse complement strand
GGCGTCGTCCAGCGCATAGGTCATCTGCCCGTTCTGGGCATTGTTGTACTGCGGCCGGTTCATCGTGATCCAGGCGACGCCGTCGGCCGCCTCGTAAAGCACCGGCGCATCGGTCTCGTAAGCGATGTCGACATGTTGCGGTGGGACGAGCTCGTCGTTCATGCGTCGCTCCCGACGGTCGGGTTGTCGCGGATCACGGTGGCGCGAATGTTGTGTGGATCGAGGCTGGCGATGATCTCCAGCTGCTCCGCCGTGGGGAGGGGGGTTTCGGCGAGCTCACCCGCTTCCAGCGCGAAGCCGGTGGCCTCCTGCACTTGCTCGAAGCTCACTCCCGGGTGGAGCGAGACGACACGGATGGCATTGTCGTTGCCGCCGAAGTCCATGACGCACAGGTCGGTGACGATCCGGCGCAGGTCGATGCCGGAATAGTTGCCCCCGGCGATCCGCTTCGCCGGATTGTAGCCGGCGCCCGAAATCATGTCGACTTCGCCCGCCACGAACACGCGCGGGCCGTGTGCGGGAAAGAAGAACGAATTGGGGTGATGGATAGTGTTGCCCGGAAAGCCGCGCACCCCCAGCATCTGCGTCTTGGGCTGGGCATGCGTGCCGCCCATGCGGGACAGGTTGATCTGGCCGAAGCGGTCCAGCTGGGTCGGCGTGACCATCGCGTGGCGCCGCCCGGACCACACCGCTGCGTCGAAGAAGCGCGCGAAGGGCAGGTAACCGGCCTTCTTGCGCTCGTCATAGCCGCGCGGGCCGAGCGGCACGGGCTGCTCGACCAGATAGGCTTCGCCGTCGGTCAGCATCAGCTCGGGGCTGTGAGTCAGCTTCGCGAGGCCGACGGCCAGGCGTGGCACCGGGCCGACGCCGGTAGCGACGATTTCGCCATTGCCGCGGAACGCTTCCGAACAGGCGACGATGCAGAGTTCCGCCAGGGTGGGTTCGCTCATCAGAAAATCGGCAGCGGGAGAGCCGCTACCGCCTCCTTTCCGCCATGGTTTGCAAGGTAATCGGCTTCACAAGCGCCGACGAAGCGATCCGCTACGGCCTGCCAGTCGCCCGGATCCTTGGCGGCATCGCAATAGGCCTTGAAGGCCTTCATGTCCCAGCCGTAATGCGGCGGCATCGAGCTCGGATGGGCTCCTCCCGGCAGCTCCACCACGCCGGTCACGAAGCTGCGCTCGACGATGTTGGCCTGGGCGTCTTCGGGGTAGTGGTCTTCGATCCGGTCGACGAGCCGCTCGCAGCTGGCATAGGTCTTCGCTGCCGCGCGGGCGAACCATTCGTCGTAATAGACATCCGGCCCGAACACCTGGACGTTGCCGCGCCAGTCGCTGCGGTTCACATGGATCAGCGCGGCGTCCAGCCGCAGCGCGGGCATGGCGATCAGCACTTCACCATCGGCGTAGGGCGATTGCACCGTCTTCAGCCCACCCAGTTCGGCGAGGTCGGTTCCCAGGCCGACGCGGGTGGGCAGGAAGGGCAAGCGGAAAGCCGCAGCCTTGAGACCCCACTGGAACATTCCCTCGTCCAGTTCGAGAACCTCGACCTGCCCGGCCTCGCGGGCCTTGCGGAACCAGGGTTCGAGCGGGATCGCATCGAGCGAGACGAAGGCATAGACCAGCTTCCTCACTTTGCCCGCCGCGCAGAGCATGCCCACGTCCGCGCCGCCGTAAGCCACGATGGTGAGGTCCTTCAGCTCCGAACGCAGGATCTCGCGAACCAGCGCCATCGGCTTGCGCCGTGGTCCCCAGCCGCCGATCCCCAGAGTCATGCCGTCGCGCAGCTGCCCGACGATCTCCGCCGCACTCATGCGCTTGTCGAGTTGCACCGCCATCCCGTTCACTCCGCCGCCTGCGACTGCTGCGCCTGCTTCATCGCCTTCTGCCAGGCCCATTCATGTCCCCAGATGGAGATGCCGGTGTGACAGGTCACTTCCCAGTGCGCGGGGTCGATCACCAGGCTGTCGCAACCGATTTCGAGGTCGAAGCCCCCCGGTGTCCGGACATAGAAGCCCACCGTCTCGTCGTTGAAATGCTGGCCCAGGGTGGCGCTTTCGACATAGCCCATGGCCTTCATCCGGTCGTGCGCCTTGCCGACCTCCAGCAGGCTGGGCAGCTCGAGCATGATGTGGACGCAGCCCGATTCCGGCACCGGTCCCTCGCCCAGGGCAATCGAGTGGTGGCGGCCATTGTCGGCGTGAAGGAAGGCAAAACCGATCCCCGCATCGTCTGCCCCGCCACCGCCGAAGTAGAAGCGCGGCATGTCGGTCTCGTGAAAGCCCACGACATCTCGGTAGAACGCGACCGTCGCCGCGAAATCGGGAGCGCAGAACACGGCATGGCCCATGCCCAGTTCGCCGGTGACGAAGCCGGGTACGCCCAGTGGCGAGACGAAGGGTTCGCCGGTGCGGCTGTCGCCGTGGAAGAACTCGAGCCGATTGCCCGCTGGATCGCTCGTGCGGAAGAAGGCGGCGACTCCGCGGACCAGGGCCTCGTCGGCCGTGCCGTCGACAACGGGCCGACCGGCCGCCGCGATGCGTTTCCGCAAGGCAGCCAGTTCGTCGGCATCGCCCAGCTCATAGGCAGCGGCCGTCAACCGCTCCTCGTCGCCCTTTTCGATGCGGAAGCGGAACACCCGGTCGTCGACCCGGTAGAGCGCGGCGCCGTCGGGGCTGTCCGCAACGCGCATGGCGCCGACAAGGGCTGTGAGAAAGCGGTCCCATTCGGCCGGATCCTTGGTCGTAACGACCAGATAGCCAAGCGCCTTTATGCCCACGGCCCGATTACTCCCCTACGAGGTCGAGGAAAAGCGGCCGCTCGCCGCCTCCGTCGACATTGATGCGTGCGCCGCTGACCCAGCCGGCCAGATCGGAACAGAGCCACAGCACGGCCCCGGCGAGGTCGTCGCCGGTGCCCATCCGTTGCAGCGGCATCGACCGGCCGACTGCCGCCTGGGCCTGGGCATCGCCATAGGTCTGCTCGGCAGTTTCGGTCTGCATGAGCCCGGCGATGATCGCGTTGACCCGGATCGCGTCCGGCCCCCATTCCTGGGCCAGGCTCTGCGTCAGGTTGAGCAGGCCGGCCTTGGCCGCGCCATAGGCCGCAGTGCCCGGCGATGGGCGGATTGCCGATACGCTGGCGATGTTGACGATCGATCCGCCGCCGCTTGCCCGCATCGGCGCATGGGCGGCTTGGGCCATGTACATCGCTGCATGAAGATTGAGCTTGAGCACCGAATCGAAGAAGCGCGGGCTCGCCGTCGCGGCGTCCGCCTTGGGCGAACCGCCGGCATTGTTCACTAGGATGTCGAGCCGGCCATGCTCTGCGGCAACGGCGGCGACGAAAGCCTGGGCCTGATCGGGATCGCGGATGTCGGCAGCGTGGAAGGCAACGCCCTCCGGCAGGCTGTCGGGCTCGGTGCGGCCGCAAACCGCGACCACGCACCCTGCCTCGGCGAGGCGGGCGGCGATGACTCGCCCCAGGCCCCGCGTTCCACCCGTTACGATGGCGACACGGCCGCTCAGATCAAGGCTGCGCGATGGCTTCAACCGAGGCTCTCCCCTGTGTTTGCGTCGGAACGAATATACTTGTTCCGCGAGATTCGAAATTGCCCATATCGAAAGCCGCGACGCTTTTCAATTGACGATTTGCGTAACACATGGCAGAAATTTTTGCGAAGTTATACTGAATCGACAGAATGATTCGATAAGGGGAGAACTTGCCCATGGCCAGCGCCGCGCTTTCCGATTCCGCTTCCGCACCGGTGCCCGCGCCCGAGGAGCTTGTCGCCCGGGCCAAGGCGATGATCCCGGTGCTGAAATCGCGGGCCGCGCGCTGTGTCGCCGAACGTGACGTCCCGGCCGAGACGATCCGTGAATTCCACGAGGCCGGCTTCTTCCGGATTCTTCAGCCCAGGCGCTGGGGCGGCTACGAGATGAACCCGAACGTGTTCTTCGATGTGCAGAAGGCGCTGGCCGAAGGCTGCATGTCGACCGGGTGGATGTTCGGCGTGGTCGGCTGCCATCCATACGAACTGGCCCTGTTCCACGACGAGGCGCAGCAGGAAGTCTGGGGCAGCGACACTGCCACGCTTGCGTCCTCTTCCTACCAGCCGGTCGGGAAGGTGACGCGGGTCGAGGGCGGCTTCCGCCTGTCGGGTCGCTGGGGTTTCTCGACCGGTTCGGTGCATTGCGACTGGGTACTGCTCGGCGCGGTGGTGCCGCCGGCGAGCGAAGGCGAAGCGCCCGACATGCGCACCTTCCTGCTGCCCCGCAGCGACTACGCCATCGACCGCGATTGCTGGCACGTGTTCGGCCTGCAGGGCACCGGCAGCCATGACGTGATCGTCGACGATGTCTTCGTGCCCGAGTATCGCACGCACCGGGCAGTCGACGGGTTCCGGTGCAGCAACCCCGGCCAGGCCGAGAACGACGCTGCCCTGTTCACGCTGCCCTGGGCCCAGGTCTTCGTCCGCTCGGTCTCGACCGCAGCTTTCGGAGGGGCCCGCGCGGCAGTGAACGCGGCGATCGAGATCATGCAGAGCCGCATCTCCACCAACACCGGCAAGGCGGCCAAGGCCGATCCGTTCCTCCATGCCGCGATCGCCCGGGCCCATGCCCAGATCCTCGAGATGGAAGCGACGCTGCGCATCACCTTCGACGAACTGATGGACATCGCCGGCCGGGGTGAGTCGATCCCGATGGAGAAGCGGGCCCTGTTCGCCTACAACTCTTCCACTGTGGTGCGCCGCCTGGCGGAACTGGTGGACGACATGATGCAGCTTCTCGGCGGGCGGGCGATCTACATGTCGAGCCCGATCATCCAGCCCTGGCTCGATCTCAACGCCGGCCGGGCCCATGTCGCCAACGATCCGTCGAACCGCACGGCCGACGTTGTCGGCACGATGCTGGGCGAGGCCCCGGGCTTCACTTTCCTGTAAGGAGCGCACCTTTGGCCGATCTGAGCGAAGCGACCTACCGGGTCGCCGGCGGTTACGACATCCACCTGAAGGAAGCCGGATCGGGACCTGCCGTGGTGTTCCTCCACGGCAGCGGCCCGGGCGCTTCGGGCGCGTCGAACTTCCGCCTGAACATCGATGCCTTCGTTGCGGCGGGCTACCGGGTGATCCTGCCCGACCTGATCGGCTATGGCGCCTCGTCGAAGCCCGAAGGGATCGATTACACGCTGCGGCTGTTCACCGACACCGTCGCCGACGCGCTGCACCAGCACGGGATCGGCCAGGCCCATCTCGTCGGCAATTCGCTGGGCGGCGGGATCGCCATCCAGATGACTCTCGACCAGCCCGAATTCACCGGAAAGCTGGTGCTGATGGCGCCGGGCTGCATCGAGGAGCAGGCCGACTATTTCAAGATGCCCGGGATCGCCAAGATGGTTTCCGGCTTCGGCGGCCCGGATTTCAATCTCGACGAGCAGCGGCGCCTCGTCTCGAACCTCGTCCACCCCGACTTCGTGCCGAATATTCCGGATGCCCTGATCGCCGAACGCTTCGCCGTGGCGCGGACCCAGCCCAAGGATGTGCTGGCACGGATGCGCACGCCGAACCTGGGTCCTCGCCTGGGCGAACTCGGCAAGCCGATCCTGGTGCTGTGGGGCCTCAACGACGAGTTCTGTCCGGAAAGCGGCTCGCGCCATTTTCTCGAGTCCTGCGCCGATGCACGCTGCCTGACTTTCACCCGCACCGGCCATTGGGTCCAGGTGGAACGTGCCGCCGAGTTCAACCGCTATTCGATCGCCTTCCTGAATGAACAAGCCTGAACACTATGGCGAAGCGCTCTATCGGGCGCTGCGCGAACGCCACACGATCGCGCCGCTGGCCGAGCAGGATCCAGCGCTCACGATCGACGATGCCTATGCGATCAGCCTCGATTTCCTGTCGCGGCGCCTTGCAGATGGAGAGAGGGTCGTCGGCAAGAAGATCGGCGTCACCAGCAAGGCAGTGCAGGACATGCTGGGCGTGCACCAGCCCGACTTCGGTTTCCTGACCGACTGGATGCAGGTCGACGGCGCCATCGATGTCGACGGCAAGGCCCTGATTGCCCCGCGCGCCGAGGCCGAGATCGCCTTCATCCTCACGGATGGCCTGACCGGCCCCGGCGTCACCGCCGAAGACGTGGTTGCGGCAACCGCAGCGATCGCGCCCTGCTTCGAGATCGTCGACAGCCGCATCCGTGATTGGCAGATCGGGATTGTCGATACGGTGGCCGACAACGCCAGTTGCGGAGTCTTCGTGCTGGGCGAGGCGCGCGCCGATCCGCGCGGGCTCGACCTGGCCGCTCTGCGCGTCACGGTGACCAGGAACGGCGAGCCGCTTTCCGAAGGCCTTGGCAGTGCAGTGCAGGGCAATCCCGCCCAGGCTGTCGCCTGGCTTGCCAATACGCTTGGCGCCTACGGCGTCACGCTCGATGCCGGGGACGTGATCCTTTCCGGAAGCCTGGTGCCGCTAGCCCCCGCAGCGAAAGGCGATGTCTTCGCGATGACGCTGCACGGCATCGGCGGTTGCACCGCACGTTTTGTCTGAGGAAATGGCAATGACACGGGTTAAGGCCGCGATCATCGGTTCCGGCAACATCGGCACCGACCTGATGATCAAGATGATCAAGTATCCCCAGAACATGGAGCTGGTGGCGGTGGTCGGGATCGACCCCTACAGCGAAGGCCTGGCCATGGCGCGCGAACGCGGGATCGCGACCACGCATGAAGGGATCGAAGGGCTGCGGAAGCTGGCCTGCTATCCGGAAATCGGCATCGCCTTCGATGCGACCAGCGCTTATGCGCACAAGGCCCATGACGCGGCGCTGCGCGCGGACGGCATCCAGGTCGTCGACCTGACCCCGGCCGCGATCGGGCCGTTCACGGTTCCCCCGGTGAACATGAGCCAGCACCTCGACCAGCCGAACGTCAACATGGTGACCTGCGGCGGCCAGGCGACGATCCCGATGGTGGCGGCGGTCGCCCGCGTCTCGGACAAGCTTCACTATGCCGAGATCGTCGCCTCCGTCTCCTCGCGCTCGGCGGGCCCGGGCACGCGCGCCAACATCGACGAGTTCACCCGCACCACCGCCCGCGCGATCGAGGTTGTGGGCGGCGCGACGAGGGGCAAGGCGATCATCATCCTCAATCCCGCCGAACCGCCGATGATCATGCGCGACACGGTTTTCACCCTGTCCGAAGGCGGCAGCGAGGATGCAATCCGGCGCTCGGTGGAGGAGATGGTGGCCGAAGTGCAGAAATACGTGCCCGGCTACCGGCTCAAGCAGGAAGTCCAGTTCGAGCGCTTCGGCGACAACAACCGGCTGAAGATCCCCGGCATGGGCGAGTTCACCGGGATCAAGTCGATGATCATGCTCGAAGTCGAGGGCGCGGGCGACTATCTGCCGAGCTATTCGGGCAATCTCGACATCATGACCGCCGCGGCCAAGGCCACGGGGGAACTGCTGGCGGCGCGCCGAATGGGCCAGGGGGGGATGGAGCGATGAGCAGGTTCGATGTCGAGGCAGGCGACAAGCTTTATATCCAGGACGTCACCCTGCGCGACGGCATGCACGCGATCCGCCACATGTACGGCATCGATCACGTCCGCGCCATCGCCGCGGCCATCGAGGCTGCCGGCGTCGACGCGATCGAGGTGGCGCATGGAGACGGTCTCTCCGGCGCCAGCTTCAACTACGGTTTCGGCGCCCATACCGACTGGGAATGGCTTGAAGCCGTTGCCGAAGTGCTCGACAAATGCGTGCTGACCACGCTGATCCTGCCCGGGGTGGGCACGGTCGACGAACTGCGCCGGGCCTATGACATCGGCGTGCGCTCGGTTCGCGTGGCGACCCATTGCACCGAAGCCGACGTCTCGAAGCAGCATATCGGCATCGCCCGCGACCTGGGTATGGACGTTTCGGGTTTTCTCATGATGAGCCACATGATCGAGCCGGACCGGCTCGCCGCCCAGGCCCTGCTGATGGAAAGCTACGGCGCCCACTGCGTCTATGTGACCGACAGCGGCGGCGCGCTCGACATGGACGGGGTGCGCGGCCGCTTCGAGGCCTATGACCGCGTGCTGAAGCCGGAAACCCAGCGCGGCATGCACGCGCACCACAACCTCTCGCTCGGCGTCGCCAATTCGATCGTCGCAGCCCAGTGCGGTGCGGTGCGGATCGATGCCAGCCTCACCGGCATGGGTGCGGGCGCAGGCAATGCCCCGCTGGAAGTCTTCGTCGCCGCCGCCGACCGCAAGGGCTGGAATCACGGTTGCGACGTCAATCTGCTGATGGATGCCGCCGAGGACCTGGTGCGCCCGCTGCAGGACCGCCCGGTGCGCGTCGACCGCGAGACCTTGAGCCTTGGCTATGCGGGGGTCTATTCCAGCTTCCTGCGCCATGCCGAAAAGGCCAGCGAGACATACGGCATCGATACCCGCGCGATCCTGGTCGAGCTCGGCCGACGCAAGATGGTCGGCGGGCAGGAGGACATGATCGTCGATGTCGCGCTCGACATGGTGAAGGCGCGGCATGGCTGAGATATCGCTGCACCGGCCCTATCCCGCCGGCGAGGTTCGGGCTTGGGACTTCGAGACCGAAGTTGCCGTGATCGGCTTCGGCGCGGCGGGGGCCTGCGCGGCGATCGAGGCTGCCGATGCCGGCGCGCGAGTCATGCTGTTCGAACGCAATTCGGGCAGCGGCGGGGCTTCGGGCCTTTCGGGCGGCGAGATATACATCGGCGGCGGCGGCGGCACCGATGCCCAGCGCGCCGCCGGGTTCGAGGATACGACCGAGGACTTCACCGCCTATCTCAAGGCGGCCGGCGGTCCTTGTGTCGACGAGGCCAAGTGCGAGCTCTATGGCCGCGAGGCGCTTGGCCACTATGCCTGGCTGAAAGCGCAGGGCGTGCCCTATCGCGGCAACTACCTGCCGGGCAAGCACATCGAGCCGGCTGACGATTCGACCCTGATCTGGTCGGGCAGCGAAGCGGCCGCGCCTTTCTGCACGATGGCAAAGCCGGCACCGCGCGGACACGTGATCCAGCACATGGGCTGGGGCGGCGGACGGCCGCTGGTGGACGTGCTGGAGGCAAGCGCCCGGGCAAAGGGCGTGGAAGTCATGACCGATTCCCGCGCGCTCGCGCTCGTGCAGGATGGCGAGCGGATCGTCGGCGTCATTGTCAGGATCGACAACCAGCCGCGCTTCGTGCGCGCCGCGAAGGGCGTGGTGCTGGCCACCGGCGGCTTCGTGTTCAACGAGACGATGCGCCGCAAATATTGCCCCGACAGCTTCCGCCTCAACGATCCGATCGGCGACAAGGACGACGGCGCGGGGATCGAGCTCGGCCTTGGGGCGGGCGGCGATGCCGTGCACATGGAGCAGTTCTTCACCACCTGTCCCTGGACCATGCCGGAAAGCCATGCCTACGGTGTCTTCGTAAACACCGCCGGGCAGCGCTTCATCAACGAGGATTGCTACCACGGCCGGGTCAGCCGCTGCGCGGTCGACCAGCCTGGCGGCAAGGTCTACCTGCTGCTCGACAATGCGCACTTCGTGCAGCCGATGGATTTCGCCCGGCTTTCCATCGCCGGGACCGGCGACAGCTGGGACGAGGTCGAGGCCGAGCTGGAAATGCCGGCCGGCACGCTTTCGGCTACCATGGCCGTCTACAACCGCGAGGCGAGGCTGGGGCGCGACCCGCTGTTCGGCAAGCGCGAGCCGATCCTGGTGCCGCTGGACCAGGGACCGTTCATCGCGCTCGAATTGAACTTCGCGACAAGCTATTTCAGCTTCTTCACGCTCGGCGGCCTCCGGACCAGCATCGACGGCGAAGTGCTCGACCGCGGCGGCGCGCCGATACCCGGTCTCTACGCCGCGGGGCGTTGCACCAGCGGATTGCCTGCCTGGGGCCATGGCTATTCATCCGGGCTGAGCCTTGCCGATTGCACTTTCTTCGGCCGCCAGGCAGGGCGCCGGGCAGCGCGCGGATAGGGAGGAAACGAATGGCCTACACGCTCCAGCAACTGTCCGATCTCGAAGAGATCAAGGTGCTCAAGGCCCGCTATTTCCGCGGGATCGACACGGCCGACTGGGCCTTGCTGGAAGGCATGTTCACCGACGACGTCAACGTCGAATATGTCGGCGGCGACTATCATGTGAGGCTGAAGGGGGCCGCGGCGATGATGGAATTCCTCGCCAATTCGTTCCACTCCGGCACTCTGGGCATGCACCACGGGCACACCCCCGAAATCGCTTTCACCGGCCCCGACAGCGCCGAGGGAACCTGGTATCTCGAGGACATCTTCATCAATCTCGAGGAAGAGTTCCACACCTTCGGCTCGGCGATCTACCGCGATGTCTATCTGCGCGAAGGCGGGACCTGGCGGATATCCAGCACGGTCTACGACCGGGTGATGGAAGTGACCGAACCGCTGCACGAAGGCGCGCGCTACGTCGTCAGCCGGCTCGCGACGGCGGGGCTCAAGCCCGAGCAAAGGCGCGACATTTCGCACCTCATCACCTGGGAAACGCTGGGTTGAGGTAATGGACGCGGACCGCTTCTTGGCGCTTGAGGTCCGCCTGAAGTCGCTGGAAGACCGCGAGGCTATCCGCGCGCTGATCGCCGCCTACGGCCCGCTGGCCGATACCGGGCTTGCAGAAGACCTCGCGCAGCTCTGGGACGAGGATGGCAGCTATGCCGTCGGCGCGATGGGCGAGGTGACGGGGCGCGCAGCTATCGCGGAACTGATCGACGGCCCCATCCACCAGGCACTGATGCAGGACGGCTGCGCCCACCTGCTGGGGCCGGTGGCGATCGACCTCGATGGTGATCGGGCTACGGCACGCGGCCATTCGGTGGTGCTGCGCCACACCGGCACGGGGTTCGAAGCGCACCGGGTCTCGGCGAACCGATGGGAATTGACCAGGGGCCCGCATGGCTGGGTCGTGAGCCGCCGGGACAACGCGCTGCTCGACGGGAGCGAAGCCGCCCGCGCGCTTCTCCTGCCGAGGCACTGAGCTGCCTTTGCCAGAGGCGCAGGGGTATGCTCGCGCGCCGCGCGGGCCTTGGTTTCACCCCGCCATCTGGCCGCCGTCCATGGTGTAGAGCGAGCCGGTAACCTTGCGCGCCTTGTCGCTGGCGAGGAAGGCGAAGAGTTCGGCGATGTCCTCGGGCTCGCAGGTGCCCTCGGGCAGCTTGGGGGCATTGCGCATGACCAGCGGCCAGTCGATGTCGGGATCGCCGGGCATGGTCGCAGTCATCGGTGTGGCAACCGCCCCGGGGCAGATCGCGTTGACGCGCACGCCTTTGCCGGCGACTTCGACGGCAAGGCTTTTCGTGATCCCCGCCACGGCGTGCTTCGACGCCGAATAGGCGACGTTGTAGGCGATCCCCTGGACTCCGGCCGTCGAGGCGGTGTTGACGATATTGCCCCGACTGGCGATCAGGTGCGGCAGCGCGGCCTGGCACAGCACGAACACGCTGGTGGCGTTGATCGCCAGGATGCGCTCGAACTTCTCGACCGGAAAGTGCTCGGTCGATCCCCAGTCGAGCACGCCGGCGATATTGCACAACACGTCGAGGCCCTCGCTGGCGGCCGCCGCGACGAGCGCCCGGCACGATGCGTGGTCGGCCGCGTCGTACGGATGGATGCGCGGCGTGACGGCCATCAGCGAGGCGGTTTGCCTGAGCCCCGCCTCGTTCACGTCGCCGATGGCGACGCGGGCACCTTCGGCGGCAAACTTGATTGCCGTGGCCCGGCCGATCCCCGACGCGGCGCCGGTGATCAGCACTCGCTTCCCCTCAAACAGCATGAGACTCTCCCGGAATATCTTGATTTGCGTAGTAACAAGCTTAATCACCTACGCAAAGCGGAGATGACCATGACGATCGAGGAAAGATTGCAGCGGCTCGAAGCCGATCGCGCAATCCGCGACCTCAAGGCCCGCTACCTGCGGGCCTGCGACGGCAAGGATCCCGATATGGTGCGCGACTGCCTGAAGCCTGACGCCCGCATTCGCTACGACGGCTTCCCACCCTTCGACAATCGCGACGATTTCGTTGCGGTCTACCGCCAGTTCGGCTGCGCGCCCGGCATCTTCGACATCCACCACGCCGCCAACGGCGTCATCAACTTCGAGAGCACGGAGCGCGCGCGCGGCCAGTGGGCGCTGACCTTCCACAACATCAACCTCGCCGCGCGTACCGTCACCCAGTTCGGGATCGAATACGACGATATCTACGTGCGCGAGGGCGGGCGCTGGTGGATCGCCGAGACGGCCTCGCGCCGCAAGTCGGTGCTGGTCCAGACCGTCGATGCAGACGGCAATACGCGCACCGTTGCGCTTGGCGAAAGCGATGCCGCCTTCGGGGAGGGGTAGCCCTCTCCCAGGCCCTCCCTTCTAGAATTCGACGCCGAGCGTGACGCCCCAGGTGCGCGGATCGGGGAAATAGCCCAGAGTCAGGCCGCCGAACCCGGGGCCGAAGTCGATGAAGTTCGAAGGCGAATCCTCTTTCGTCAGGTTGCGCACGAAGCCCGACAGGCTGGCCTTGGTTCCGCCGATCGCGATATCGGAAAGCGACAGGCGCATGTTGACGATGGTCCGCCCCGGCGACTGGGTGTTGTGCGCATTCTGGTCCGAAGCGGCGGCCGTCACCAGCGGGTAGGGGAAGGTGAAGTACTTCGAGACGTGGTTGACGTCGCCGTAGAGGTTCAGCTTGCCCCAGTCACCCTGCATCACCCGCCAGTCGAACCCGGCAGTGGCCGAGAGCTTGGGCGTATGCGGAAAGGCGCGATTCTTCGACACGTCGACCCCGCCGTCGATATAGCGCTTGTACTTGGGATCGAGCACCGCGATCGAGGCGTTGAGCGTGATGCCGTCGACCGGCTTGGCAATTGCCTCGAACTCCAGCCCCTGGATCCGCGCCGAAGCGGCGTTGCGCACGACCGAGGCGGCCGCGCCCTGGGCGGTGAAGATGGACAGCTGGATGTCCTTGTGCTCGTCGCGGAAGGCGGCGAAGTTGAAGGTCAGCTTGTTGTCGAACAACTGGGTCTTCAGGCCCAGCTCGAAGCTGTCGACCTTCTCCGCCTTGTAGGGCAGGCACAGCTCGGTTGCGCCGAGCGGGCAGCCTGCCGGGGCGCCGGGATCGAAGAACACGTTGGTCTCGCCGTTGAAGCCGCCCGACTTGAAGCCGCGCGCATAGCGGGCATAGACATTGACCTGGGGCGATACGGCGTAGGCGAGCGTCACCGCCGGTGAGAAATCGTTGAACTTGGCATCGGGCACGCCGCCGTAGGGGATGTTGGCGATCACCGTCGGCGTGAAGATGCCGTTCGCGGCATCGACATTGACCCGCAGGTAGCGGCGGATGTCCTTGTTCTCGTGGGTATAGCGCCCGCCGAGCGTCAGCTTGAGCGCATCGGTCAATCTGTAATCAAGCTGCGCATAGAGCGCGTAGGCCTTGGTGTGCGATCCATAGTCGGACTGCAGGTCCGAACCGCCGCCAAAGAACACCTGCGGCCCCAGAGTCTCCGCCTTTTCGGTGAAGTAGAAGGCGCCCACCACGTAGTCGAGCCGGTCGCCCAGCGCCGAGCCGGTGGCCTGCAATTCCTGGCTGAAGGCGTCGTAATCGGTAATGCGCTGGGTGAAGGCGACTTTCATCGGCGAACCGTCGAGATCGAGCCCGTCGGCCCAGGCAAGGTCACGGTAGGCAGTGATCGACTTCAGCGTCAGCGCGCCGAGCTCTGCCGTGAGAGTCAGCGCGTGGCCATAGGAACGCGACTTTTCGTAAACCGCGCCGTCGATCGAGGCGACGGTCTGGCGCTTCGGGTTGGTGTAGCGATCGAGCGGGAAAAAGGCGCCGCCGAAGGCATAGGCGGGAGAAGCTGGGTCGAACAGGTCGCGCGGATCGCGGTTGCGGTTGACGCGCAGCAGCTGGGCGAAGGGCGGGGTCTGGTCCTGCTTCGAATAGTCGTAGGTGTAATCGGCAGTCACCGCGTCGCTCAGTTCGGCGCGGACCTGGACCATGAACGAGCCGCTCTTGAGCGAATCGGTACGGTCCACCTGGTTCGGCAGGGCGGTGAAGACGCCGGACAGCGGGTTCGGCACCACTTTCACCAGGCCGTCGCGCTTTTCGTACTGGCCCGAGAGCTTGACCGAGAACATGCCCATGCGCGGCAGGTCGAGCACGCCGCGGAACTTGATGTTGTCGAAGCTGCCGTAAGTGACTTCGGCGCGCCCGCCGGCTTCGCCGCTGGGCTTGGCGGTGATCAGGTTGACGGCGCCGGCCAGCGCGTTGCGGCCGTAAAGCGTGCCCTGCGGCCCGCGCATGATCTCGACTCGCTCGAGATCGGCGACGTCGAAGATCGAGCCTTGTGCCTTGGCGATGTAGACCCCGTCCAGGTAGAGGCCGACCGCCGGCTCCCAGGTGATCGCCGGATTGATCGTCACCGAGCCGCGGATCGCGATCTGCGAGATCGTCTTGCTCGAAGGCGCGCGTTCGAACTTCACGTTGGGGGCGATTGTCGAAAGGTCCTCGATCGACTGGATGCCGCGGCTTTCGAGGTATTGGCTGCCAACCGCAGAGATCGCGATCGGCACGTCCTGGATGTTCTCCTCGCGCTTCTGGGCGGTGACGACGATGTCGCCGATGCCGCTGTCGTCCTGGGCTTCCTGCGCGAACGCGGGGGTAGCGAGGACCAGCAGGCTGGCGGATACGGCAAGAGCGGCCTTCAGGTTATACATGACATCCTCCCATTGTGGCGCGAATAGGCATTCGCGCAGACTATGGCAGGATTAATTACGCAACAAGCTCCATTTTGGCAAGTTCGTCATATAGAGCTGCCGATGATTTTGACTCTAGCCTACGCAAAGCGTTGCAGGATTGCCACGCCGGCGGGATCAGCCCAGCGGATCGACTCCCGGTGCGCCGGGAAACAGGGGGTAGTACTGGCCGGTGGTCATGCCGCCATCGACCACGATCTCGCTTCCGGCGATGTAGGATGCATCGTCGCTGGCCAGGAACAGCGTGGCGCGGGCGATTTCTTCCGGTGCGCCGACGCGCTGCAGCGGGATGTTGCGGAAGCGCTCGCTCACCCGCTCGCGCGGAACGCCCTCGTAATTGGTCATCGCGGTATCGACCCCGCCGGGGTGGACGGAATTGACCCTTACGCCCAGGTGGCCCAGTTCCATCGCCGCGACCTTGGTCAATCCCCGCACGCCCCATTTGGACGAGGCATAGGCGGCAAGGCCGTTGGCGCCCTTCATGCCGTCGACCGAGGAAATGTTGACGATAGCCCCGCCCCCTCGGGCGATCATGCCGGGTGCGACTGCCTGGATCCCCAGGAATTCGCCCACGAGGTTGACCTCGATGACGCGGCGGTACTCCTCCGGCGTCGTCTGCAGCAGCCCCTTGAACAGCAGCACTCCGGCATTGTTGACGAGCACGTCGACCGGGCCGAAGGCCTCTTGCGCCAGGCGGACCGCCGCGGCCCAGGATTCCGTGCTGGTCACGTCAAGCCGCACGAACCGCGCCGCATCGCCCAGTTCCTCTGCCAGCGCCGTTCCTTCGGCCTCCAGCACGTCGGCAACGACGACCCGCGCCCCTGCCGCAACGAACAACCGCACCGTGGCCGCGCCCATGCCGCGCGCCCCGCCGGTGACGATAGCCACCTTGCCATCAAGCCTTGCCATGCGATTCTTCTCCCTGTTCAGACTCCGAAGCCGCCGGACACCGAAATCGCCTGGCCGGTGGTGTAGGCGCCTTCGTTCGAAGCGAAATAGACTGCCGCGTGGCCGATCTCGGCCGGAGTGCCCCAGCGTTCGAGGCACAGCAGCTTGTGCGTTTCCTCGACCCAGCGCGCGTCGAGCTGGCCGAGCTCGGTCAGCTTGTGCATCTGCCCGGCGTCGATCACGCCGACGAGGACCGAGTTGGCGCGGATGCCGTGCTTGCCCTCTTCCTTGGCAAGGCCCCGGATCACCTGCTCGTTCGCCGCCTTGACCGCCACCGACAGGCCGTCCTTTGCCGGCCACCAGTCATGCCCGGCAGAGCCGAGGTGGACGAAACTGCCCCCGCCCATTGCGCGCATGTGCGGCACGATATGGCCGATCGCGGCAAAGAACCCGTGGACTTCCACTTCGAAGGCGTTGCGCCATTCGTCGATCGGGGTTTCGGCAAGGTAGCGCTGGTTGACCAGCGGCCCGGCGCCCCAGACCACCGAGTGGATGCGGCCATGCTGCCCGATGGCTTCATCGATCGCGGCGCGCATCTCGTCCGGCCGGGTGACATCGGCCTGGTGGGTGCTTGCCTTGCGGCCCAGCGAAAGGGCGTAGGCCGCGGCCGCTTCCGCCGGGCCGGAACGGCTGCGCCAGACTACGGCGATGTCGCTGCCCGCCTCGGCGAACGTGCGCGCAACCCCGCTGCCGATGCCGCCGCTGCCGCCGAAGATCAGCGCGCAGCCTGCCGGAAAGTTCGCCACGGCTCAGGCCGCGCTCTTGCCGGGCCGCTTGTCGAGCGTGACGACGACGCCGTTGACGCGTTCGTGCACCTTCGCCGCTTCGGCGCGCGGCTTGTGGAACTGCGAATACCACTGGCGAACCTTGCCGAAGGGGCCGTCCTTCGGGATCGCCATGGGGTTGAGGCAGGGGCGCTTGTTGGCCCAGATCTCGACGTCCTGCGCAAAGGCCAGGCGGCTGCCTTCCTGGTATTCCAGCGCGGCGGCGCGATCGGCCTCGGTGGTTTCGCGGCTGCCGTCGTGCACCTTGACCATCAGCGCGTGCCAGGCTCGCGTGCTGCCGTTCTCGATCGGGGTGTTGGCAATCATGATGAAGCTGTCGAAGGTGCCTGCCATTTCCGACTGGAGGAAGCCGGGGCCTTCGTACCAGGTGTCGAGCACCAGCATGTCTTCCGGGTTCGCAGTAAGCGTGCGGTGGCCGGCGCTGTAGTACTGGTGGATGACGTGACCCTTGAATTCGTTGGCGAAATATTGCCAGTCGGTCGCCCCGTGGATCGGCACGAAGTGGGCATAGTCGGCCATGTTGTCGAGAATCTCGGCGCCATGGATCGGCAGGTCGCCCATGTAGTCGATCTTCCATTCGACCCAGCCCGGCTCGCCGTAATGGCCGCCGAAGTTCGCCAGTTCGTGCGTCGGCTCCCCGCCTTCCTCATCGTGCCACATCCACAGGATTCCGGCGCGCTCGACCACGGGATAGTGGCGCAGGCGGGCGGCCTTGGGGATGAAGTCGGGCGAATAGGGGATATGGTCGCAGGCCCCGTCCGGGCCGAAGCTCCAGCCGTGGAACGGGCAGCGGATCGATTCGCCGGCCACGTGGTTGCCGTCGAGCACGATGTAGCTAGTCCGGTTCCTGGCGATGTGCGCGCCCATGTGCGGGCAATAGGCATCGACCACGTAGGGATTGCCGGACTCGCCGCGATAGAGCACCAGGTCCTTGCCGAAATAGCGGATCGCCGCGGGCACGCTCGTGGCGTCGGTCGCCGGGCCGATCATGAACCAGCCGCGCGCGAAATCGTGCTCGCCGAAGCCGTAGTCCTTGGTGGTAGCCATTGTCGCAATTCTCCCGATGTCAGTCGTTGGTACCCGCCAGCTCGCGCGCGGCGATATAGCCGAAGGTCAGGGCCGGGCCGATCGTCACCCCGGCACCGGGATAGCTTTCGCCCATCGCCGATGCCGCGCTGTTGCCGATGGCGTGGAGGCCGGGAATCGGCTTGCCGTCGGTACCCAGCACGCGCGCCTTGTCGTCCGTGGCGAGTCCCCCGTTCATGCCGATGTCGCCCGGGTGGATCGGCAGGGCATAGAACGGCGCCACGTCGAGCGGGCGCAGGCAGGGATTGGGGCCGTGCCGGGGATCGCCGTACATCCTGTCGTAGGCCGCCTCGCCGCGATGGAAATCGGGGTCCTCGCCTTGCGCGGCGTATGCGTTGAAGCGCGTGACCGTCTCGGCCAGCGCGCCCGGGTCGACGCCCATCTGCTCGGCCAGTTGCTCGATCGTGCGGCCCTTCTTGAGCACGGTCTTGACCATGCCGTTCTGAGCCCAGTCGGGGATCAGCGGATAGACCGGCCCCATCGGGAAGAGGTGGCGATAGCGATAGTCGAACACCATCCAGCTCGGCGCGGCATCGCCGTGCTCGGCCTGGCGGCGAGCCATGGCCTGGCCGGTGACGTGATAGGATGCCGCCTCATTGAGGTAGCGGCGGCCGGAGCCGTTGACCATGATGCAGCCGGGCAGGGCGCGCTCGATAGTGCACAGTCGCCCGCGATCCTCGCCCGGCACGTAGAACACCGGCGCCGCCCAGGCCGATTGCAGGTTCAGCGTCGCCGCGCCGACCGCCAGACCGGCGTCGAGCGCATCGCCGGTGTTGCTCGACACCCCGCCTGAAACCTGCGCGACGGGATAGAGTGGCGAGAAAGCGTCGCGCTTGGCCTGGCTCTTGTCGAAGCCACCGGCGGCGAGGATCACCCCCTTGCGCGCAGCCAGGCGCAGCCGCTTGCCCCGGTGCGTCACCACCGCGCCGGCCACGCGGCCGTCTTCGTGGACCAGCTCTGCCAGCGGGGTTTCGAGCCACAGCGGCACGCCGCGCTGGTTGAGCGCCATGCGCAGGCCGCCGGTCAGCGCATTGCCCAGCGTGAGGCGGCGGTCCTTGCGCGAGGTGAAGCGGAACGGCCAGTCCAGCCAGTAGCGCGCCATGTTGACCGCGAAACGCCACAGCCAGCCCTTCGGCCGGTACAGCATGTCGTAGGTTTCGGCGAAGGTCCAGTTGAGGTAGCCGAACAGGCTGGCGGCGGGCGACGGCATGCGCTGGCTGCGCAAGTCGTCGCCCAGCGGGCGGCCGTCGAGCAGTTCGGGCAAGTGGGTGCGATAGCCGGCGGGCGAGCCGCCGGGATTCTCCGCATGGTAGTCGGGATAGGGCTGGGCAGTATAGACGACCGGCGTATGCGCCGTCATCCAGCGCAGCATGGCTGCGGCATTGTCGACATAGGCGCGAATATTGGCATCGGGCACATTGTCTGCGCTGAGGCCGCGGACATAGCGGAAGGCATCGTCGAGGCTGTCCTCGAACCCGGCCGCGCGGGCCTGGTCGCTGCCGGGGATCCAGATTCCGCCCCCGGAAGTGGCCGATGTGCCGCCCCATTGGCGATCCTTCTCGACGATCAGGACATCCGCACCGCCGTGCGCCGCAACCAGAGCGGCAAGCAACCCCCCGGCGCCCGAGCCGACGACGAGGACATCGACCTCCTTATCCCATTGCTGCGCCATGCCTGCTTCCGATCCCGATCCCGGAAATTCCGCGCCGCGCGGAACTACGAAATGCTGATTGTGCTATTTTCAACGCGTTTTGTGGACAGACTTGCCATTTTGTCAACATCATGCGTAAAAGAAACCTAATATGATTACGAAAATATGGGAGACGGCATGGCCGACTTGAGCGGCAAGGTAGCCCTGGTGACCGGGGCCGGGCAAGGCGTCGGCCTTGGCATCGCGCTTGCACTTGCGGCCGCGGGCGCGCGGGTGGTGCTCGCCGGCCGGACGCGGGAAAAGGTCGAGAAAGCCGCAGCCGAGCTCGCTGCACGCGGTGGAACCGCGCTCGCCGTGGCCTGCAACGTGCGCGATCCGGCGGACCTGGCGGCTGCAGTGGACCGTGCGGTGGCTGGGTTCGGGGCCCTCGATATCCTGGTCAACAACGCGCAGGAAGTCCCGCTCGGCAAGCTCGACGACGTCAGCGACGAGGCCTTCCTCGCCGGCTTCGAATCGGGTCCGCTAGCCACGTTCCGGCTGATGAAGTTGGCCCGGCCCCACCTTGCCGCACGCGGCGGCGGCACGATCGTCAATCTCGCTTCCTCGGCAGGGCTGCGCTGGGACATGAGCGGCTATGGCGCCTATGGTGCGGTCAAGCAGGCGATCCGCGCACTCACCCGGGCCGGTGCCGCCGAATGGGGGCGCGAAGGCATTCGCGTGCTGACCATTGCCCCGCATGCCGAATCGCCTGGCCTCAAGTGGTGGGTCGAGAACAACCCCGAAGAGGCCGAGGCGTTCTTCCGCACGATCCCGCTGGGGCGGATCGGGCGACTGGAAGAGGATATCGGCCGCGCCGTGGCCGCGCTCTGCGGCGACGAGCTTGGCTACCTCACTGGCGCAACCATCCCGCTCGACGGCGGGCAGGCCAATTTCGACTGAGGGCGCGAAGGCATGGAGAAGGTCGTCTGCGCGCTATGGCGGGATCCCGGCGAACCGCGCGATGCCTTTGCCTTGCGCCTGCGCACCTCTTTGCCCGAAGCGTTGCGCGCCTGCGGGGCGAGTGGCATTCGGATCAACATCGCCGATGCCGCGGTCGACGCTGCGGCAGGCCTCGTCCAGCGCTGGCAGGCGCCGCAGCAGGAAGCCGTGGTGCAATATTGGCTTCCGTGCGCCAATGCGCTGTTCCGGGGCGCGGCAGACCAGGCCGTGGCGGCGCACGCGGCGCGCTTTGCCGCCTGGCTGGTGGCCGAATCGACCGTGATCGCCAACACCGCGCATTCCCCGCTCCCCGGCGAACGGACATGGGGCTGGGCCCAGGCGAGCTTCATCTCGTTTCGCGCCGACCTGCCCCGCGCCGCCGCGCTCGCTCACTGGCACGAACAGCACACTCCCATCGCCATCGATACCCAGGCGAACTTCGAATATGTCCAGAACGCCATAGTCTGCCCGCTGACTCCCGATGCTCCGGTCTACGATGCCTTCGTCGAGGAATGCTTCCCGCCCGAGGCGATGACCGACCCCGCCGCCTTCTTCGCTGCGCTGGGCGATGCCGGGCGGTTGAGAGCCAATCTCAAGGCGATGATGGACAGCTGCCGGGCCTTCCTCGATGTCGCGCGGAACGACATCGTCCCAACCAGCCAGTTCGATTTCGGGCAGGCGTCATGATCCGCACGCTGCTCGCGCTTGCCCTTGCGCTCGCCCCGGCAGCCTTGCACGCCGGGGCTCCGCTTGCCCCCAATGCCGACGATCTCCTCGTCCAGCGCGGGCGGATGCTGATCGCGCGCGAGCATGGCGAGGTGCTGCGCCACGTATTCCGCAAGGACGGGTTCGGCGGCCCGGCAAGCAACCTGATCGCCGGATCGATGCTGTCCGACGCGCCCGAGCTCGTTGCCGAGGCGCGCGCGAAGATGACCGTCGAGCCGCAGGGTCGCGGCTTGTGGCTGCTGCGCTTTCCCTATGTCAACGTGGCGGTGATCGAGACCCGGCGCGGGGTGGTGGTGTTCGATACCGGTTATGCCGCGATCGGGCCCGTGCTGGTCGAGACGATCCCGACGCTTACCGCCAAGCCGGTGACTCATATCGTGGTCAGCCACATCCACAACGACCACGCCTATGGCTGGCCCGCACTGAAGCGGCGCTGGCCGCGGGCCAAGACCATCGCCAGCGACCTGTTCCCGGCCATGGCGGCAAGGGAAGTGCGCCTGGGCGGCATCATCGGGCGGCTCAACAACCAGAAGATCGAGACCTGGCCGACCACGCCCGATCGCCTGCCCAGGCCCGACATCATGTTTCGCGACCACCTGGCACTGACCATCGACGGCGAGCGGTTCGACCTGTTCCACGCCCCCGGCGAGACAGAGGAGCAGGTGTGGATGGCCATGCCTGCGCGGCGGGCGATCTTCACCGCGGACTATTTCCAGGGGTTCCTCCCCAATGCCGGCAACGGCAAGCGGATCTTGCGCCATGTCGACGAATGGGCGGCCGCGCTCAGGGCCATGGCGGCGCTCAAGCCGGCGCGCCTGCTGCCGATGCACGGCGCGGCGATGGACGATCCCGCCCGGATCGCCGAGGCGCTGGGGATCACCGCCGAGGCGCTCGAATACGTCTCGGCCGAGACCGTGCGACGGCTCAATGCCGGGGAACGACGCGACGCGATTGCCGCCCACTTCGCCTGGCCCGAACGCTTCGCCGCCTCGCCGCTGCTCGATCCGCAATACAACCGGCCCGAGGACATCTCCCGCATGGTTTCCCTGCGCTGGACGGGCTGGTGGGACGGCCTGCCCTCGCACTTCGCGGCGCTGCGCTTCGAGGACGAGGCGGCCGAGGCGCTGCGCATGGCGGGCGGGCTCGACGCGGTCGACCGGCGCGCGCGCGAGCTGCTGGCGAGAGACCCGCGCCTTGCCGCGCGACTGGCGGACTGGGCCTATTTCGGCGCCCCCGGCGATCCGCGGGCGCTGCGCCTCACGGTCGACGTCTACCTCGCGCGGCTCGCCGAAGAGGGCATGCCGCTGCAGGAATCGACCATCTACCTCGAACACGCCGCCCGCGCGCGGGCGCGCCTCGCAGCGATCGAGGCAGGCGACGACACCGACCAGAAAACCGGAAATGGGAGCAGGCCATGAGCGATATCCTCATCACCAACGGCATTGTCGTCGACGGCACGGGAGCGCCGCCCTTTGCGGCCGACGTGCGGGTCAGCGGCGGCACGATCGTCGAGGTCGGTCCGAACCTGGCCCCCCGCGGCGAGCGGGTGTTCGATGCTGGCGGCTGCCACGTGGCTCCCGGCTTCATCGAAAGCCACACGCACTACGACGGCACGATGTGGTGGCAGCCGGACCTCGACCCGCTCCCCGGCTATGGCGCGACGACGATGATCCTGGGCAACTGCGGCTTCACCGCCGCGCCCCTGCATCGCTACATGCCTGCGCAGCGCGAGATGATCGGCATCTTCAGCTTCTTCGAAGATATCCCGATGGAGCCTTTCCTCCAGAACCTGCCCTGGGACTGGAACCTGTGGTCGGAATACAAGGCCTCGGCCGAGCGCAATGTGCGGGTGCCGCTGAACTATGCCGCCTACGTCGGCCACATCGCGCTGCGCCTGGCGGCGATGGGGGTGGAAGCCTGGGAGCGCGCGGCAACGCCGCAGGAGATCGCCCGCATGGCCGAACTGCTCGACGATGCGCTTTGCGCCGGTGCGCTCGGCCTTTCGGACAACATGCACGATCACGACGGATCGAACCGCCCCGTGCCCTCGCTGCTTGCCTGCGATGCCGAATTCGCCGCGCTGTTCGACGTGATGGAGCGGCATCCGGCGGCCTGCTACCAAGTGATCGTCGATACCTTCATGCGGATGACCGGCCCAGCCAATCTCGAGCGGCTGGAGCGCCTGCTGGCGGGCCGCGCAATTCGCGTGCAGATCGCCGGCGGCGTGCCGACGCTTGAATTCCAGAAGCCCATGCTCGAGCCGATGCAGCGTTCGATCGCCTCGATGCGCGCGGCAGGGATCGACGTTTGGCCGGGCTTTGCCCACGTCTCGCCCACCAACGTGCTGTCGATCGTCAAATCGCTGATCTTCGCGCAGTGCAACGACTACGTCTGGCACGAAGTGGTGCTGGCCGAAACGCACGAGGAAAAGCGCGCGCTGCTTTCCGATCCCGCCTGGCGAGCCCGGGCCCGGGAAAGCTGGGACAACGAGGCCTGGGACCACAGCCCGCTCAAGAATCCGCAGGAGCTGCTGCTGCTCGATTCGGAGAACGGCACAGGCCCGCTGGGCCTGACTCTGGAAGCCCATGCCGCGCAGCGGGGCTTGCACCGCTCCGACGCGATGGCCGACTGGCTGCTCGACAACGGCACCCGCTCGACGGTCCACATGGCGCCGTTCCCCAAGGACGAGGCGTTGACCATCGCGCTGATGCGGGACCACCGGACCGTCGGCAACATCTCCGACGCGGGTGCGCACCTGCAGATGCTGTGCGGCGGCGGCGAGAATGCGCTGCTGCTGACTCAATACGTGCGCGACGAGGGCAAGCTGGCGCTGGAAGAGGCGGTCCACGTGATGACGGGCAAGCTTGCCGAACATTTCCGCCTCCACGATCGCGGCACGATCGCGCCGGGCAAGCGGGCGGACATCTGCGTATTCGATCTTGCCGAGATCGAGCGCCGGCCGATGCGCAAGGCGCACGACGTACCCGATGGCAAGGGCGGCACGACCTGGCGCTTCACTCGCGATGCCATGCCTGCCCGCCTGACCATGGTGAACGGCGTGCCGACTTTCGAGAACGGCGCCTATACCGGGGCGACCCCGGGCCAGTTCCTTTCCCCTGTCCATGACAGCGCCAGGGTGGCGCAAGCTGCGGAGTAAGTGCGATGAACACGCAAGCGCGAGTGAGCGATGCCGACCGGGCCTATTTCAACGGCGGGATAGTCAGCATCGCCACCGAGAGTTCACTGCTGGTCAGCAATTCGCCCTACCTCAATCACGCCGGGCTGCGCGCGCTGATCGCGCAGGAGATGCTGCGCCGCAACGGCGCCGACTTGCCCAACACCGCCTTCATCCCCGAAGTCGCCCAGATCCTTCACGAGCTGGAAGACATGCCGGTGATCCTGCGACTGTTCGAGGAGGAGAAGGCCCGCCTGCCGCGCTTTCGCGAGTGGCTCGACCGGCGCCAGCTGTCGGACTTCAGCCTTGACGAGGTGAAGGCCTGCGCGCCCGGCACCCTGGGCGAGGCGCTGCGGCAGTGGATGGAGGAAACCGGCTATCGCCTCGACCTGTTCTTCCAGGAAGTCCAGGTGACCAACGACTTCACCTATTACCTGCGCCAGACTTCGCTGACTCACGATATCGAGCACATGGTGACGGGCTTCGGTCCCAACCACGGCGGCGAAGTGGCGATGGTTACGGCCAACATGCACGCCCGGGCCCGCTATTTCCGGCCCGAGCTGGCCAACTTCTTCAACCGCGTCTTCGCCTACCTCAAGGCCAAGACGATCCTGAAGGACGCGCTCTATTACCCCGAGGCAATGGCGGTGAATCTCGAGGCGGAGTTCAAGGGGGCGGAACAGGGGCGCAACTGGCACTACCCGATCATGCTCGCCCCCTGGCGCGACATGGTCGACTGGCAGGTCGCCGACATCCGCGAGGAGCTGGGCATCACGCCGGTGATCCCCGACGGCACCTGGGCCGATACCAACCGCCTGTGCCACGAAGGCCATGGCGATTACGTCGGCAAGGGCCGCGGCTGAGCGCGCCGGTGCCGCTCAACTGCGGCTTTTGTTCGCTATTCGAGGTGGCGCCCGGCGCGCCCGGCTGGATCGACCGGGCGGGCAAGGCGCCGGCGACGGGAATTGCCCGTTGAAACAGGTTTGCAACATTGCGGTTGACGAGTGCGCCCCTGCCGCGCAGTTGATCGCGAGCCAAGCGTAAACGGGTCACCATGACACAGCCAATCCAGTTGGATGCCGTAGATCACAAGATCATCGAGCATCTGCGCCGCCACGGGCGCGCCTCCAACCAGCAGATCGCCGAGGGCCTGGGCCTGACCGCGACCACCGTTTCCTCGCGCATCAAGCGCATGGAGGAAGCGAACATGCTGCGCGTCGTCGCCGTGTCCGATTTTTCGGCTCACGGCTTCAACTTCCTGATGCGGGTGATGGTGGAAGTGGATGGTCGCCCGGCTTCGCAGGTGGCGCACGACCTGGCCCAGATCCCCGAGGTCTTCGCCACCCACCTGGTCACCGGTCGCTACGACATCGACATGCTGGTGGCGCTGCACGGGCTCGAGGATCTTTCCAGCCTGCTGCTCGAAAAGTTTTCCAAGGTTCGCGGCATCCGCAGTCTGGTCCCGTCGATCGTGGTCGATATCGTCAAGTACCAGTTCGATGTCGCGCCGATCGAGGCAAGGAGCTGAGCCATGGCCGATGTCCAGATCGACGAACTTGATCTCCAGCTGATCGAGCTGCTTTCGCGCGATGCCCGCGTCTCGAACCGCAAGGTTGCGAGCGAGCTGGGCGTCACCGAGGGCACGGTGCGCGGGCGAATCAAGCGATTGCAGCAGGACGGGCTGATCGCATTTACCGCGATCACCAGCTTCGGCATGGCGAAGAATTCGCGGCTTGCCTTCATCAGCATCCAGGCCGACGTCGACCGCGTGCGCGAGATCGCTCACGAAATCTCCGGCTTGCCGATGATCAACGCGGTGATGATCACCATGGGGCAGTTCAACATCCTGGCCGTGTGCCTGATCAGCGAGCTCGACCAGTTGGTCGAGACCGCCTCGGACCGTATCCTCGGCATCCCGGGCGTGCACCACGTCGAGACCTCGATCGCGGTCAAGACGATCAAGTACAACGCCCGCATGGCCAAGATCACCTCGCGTGGCGTAGTGGAAGACGACGGCGACTGATCGGGACCGCCGCCTTCCGGCGTCCGGGCCTCAGATGAAGCTGTCGGTGTTGGCACCCCCCAGCATCACCGCCCCGACATTGCGCCCGACCGTGTTGGGATTGTTCGCCACGTGGGTGCGGCCGCTGTGGATATCGCAGAAGGTCCGCGCAATCGGATTGCCGCGATAGATGCCGTCGGCCCCGCTCAGGTAGAACATCCGGCTGATCAGCTCGCAGCAGCGCCCCGAGATCTGAGCCGACTGGAAGCGGAAGCGCAGCCGGGTATCGAGGTCGGCCTGTTCGCCCCGGCGCGCGCAGTCGTTGAGCACGCCGAAGTTGCGGTAGAGCACGGTCTTCATCTCGTCGATCGCCGACTGGGTCTCGGCCAGCAGCGTCTGGACGTCGGGATCGCCCGATATGCTGGCAAGCGTGTTGTTGCTTTTCCGCTTCGCGCCTTTCTCGCGGAAGATGTCGAGCGCGCCCTGCAGCGCCCCGATCGACGAAGATGAGACAGCGCGGACGAAGACCTGGCCGAAAGGCAGCTTGTAGAGCGGCCCGGGATTGGACTTGGCACCAGGGTTGGTCGCGGCGAACCCGTCTTTCGAACGGTGAGTGCGATAGGCCGGGACGAAGGCGTCCTTCACCGTCACGTCATGGCTGCCGGTCCCGCCCAGCCCGATCGTGTCCCAGATCGGCAGCACCTCGAAGTCCCTGCGCGGCACCAGGAAGGTGACGAAATCCGGCGCTCCGGTCTCGGGATCCTTGACCTGCCCGCCCAGGAAGGCCCACTGGCAATGGTCGACGCCCGAGGAAAAGCCCCAGCGGCCGGAGATGCGGTAGCCGCCGTCCACCGGCGTCACCTCGGCCCGCGGCATATAGGAGGACGAGATCAGCGTGGAGGGGTCGTCCTTCCACACATCGTCCTGCGCCTGGGGGTGAAACAGCGCGAGCTGCCAGTTGTGCACCGCCACCACGCCCAGCACCCAGGCAGAAGACATGCAGCCTTCCGCCACTTTCATCTGCACCGCGTAGAAGGCCTCGGGGTCCATCTCGTAGCCACCCCAGCGACGCGGCTGCAGGATCTTGAAGAACCCGGCTGCCTGGAAGTCGCGGATCGTTTCGTCCGGGACGCGGTTGCCCTTGTCGCAGGCGTCGGCGCGCTCGCGCAGCACCGGCACCAGGGCGGCGGCGCGCGCGACGAGTTCGTCGACGGCGGGTACTTCGATGGCTTGGGCCAGGGTCATGATCCTACTCCTCGTTTGTCAGGCCGCGTCGGCCAGTTGTGCCTGCTCGTCGGCACCGAAGCCGACGCTGAAATCGTGCCCCCACAGGCTGGCGGAGGTGCTCTCGAACACCGCGTGGCGGTCCCAGTCGATCACCCGGCCGCCAGTGCCGTATTCCAGCGCGAAGCCACCGGGCGTGGCGACGTAGAAGCTGATCATGCGATCGTTGGTGTGGCGACCCAGCGTTGCCATCATCCGCGCGCCGGCGGCCAGCATCCGGTCATGGGCGTGGCCGACCTCGTCGATCGTTTCGACCTCGACCATCAGGTGGACGCAGCCCGAAGGGACCTCGCCCTCGAACAGGGCAAGGCTGTGGTGGCGGCCGTTGGCGCAGTGCATGAAGTCGATCCGCATCTCGGGGCCACCGGGGCCGAGCGGGCGGTGGATCATGAAGTCCGACACGCCGAGGCCCAGCACGTCGATCAGGAAAGCACGCGTCGCGGCGATCTGGGGGGCGGGCAGGACCATGTGGCCATAGCCGAGCTCGCCGGTAACGAAGCGGGTGCCGGTGGGCGAGCAGAACCGGGCGAAATCGGTGACATAGCCGTAGCTCAACTCGTGCCGGTTTCCAGACGGATCGAGGATCCAGGCCATGTCGGTGACATGGCGCAGCGCTCGCTCGGCGCTGGTGGCGCGGGTGAAGGCGACGCCCCTGGCCGCCAGCTCTGCCAGCGCGGAGACGAAGTCTGCTTCCGAACGCAGTTCCCAGCCGCTGGCGAAGTAGCGATCCTCGCCCGCAGGCTGGACGAACAGGCGCCCGGCGCGCTCGTCCAGGCGCAGGGCGATCCCGCCGGGCACCTCGCGCGCGCAGAACCCGGCGATCTCCTCGCCGAAGCGGGCCCATTGATCGGGCTGGCGCGCCGAAATGACGCTATAGGCCAGGGCGGCGACTTCCATGCGACTCTCCTAAGGGGCTTGACCGGGCGAACCTGCACCGCCGCGGTCGCGGAGAGATTGATTGCGATCAAGGAAATGCGGAAATGCGTCAAAAAAATTGAACTTCAGACCGCATAAGCGTGCAATAAGGCCTTATATGGTCGATATATGCGTATCTATAATGGGATATAGATACGCAATATTGCGGCCTGCCAGCAGACTATGCGACCGGCGCGCACGCATGCTAGGCCCTGGCTGATGAGCGCAGCCCCTCCCTCTGCCGAACCTGCCTCTGCCTCACCGGGCAAGCGCCAGCAAGGCGTAGAGGAGCGGCGACGGCGGCTGGTGCGGGCCGCCAGCGAGCTGATCGCCGAGCGCGACGACGGCAGCTTCTCCATGCCCGAGCTCGCCAAGCGGGCGGGGGTCAGCCTGGCAACGCCCTATAATCTCTTCGGCTCGAAGGCAGCGGTGCTCGCCCAGGTTTTCGAGCGGCTGGTGCGGGGCTTCCGGCGCGATTCGGCGTGGATGGAAGGCCTGCCTGCCAGCGAGCGGATCCTGGGCGTGGTGGACCGCCTGATCGTCGCATACGAGGATCATGGACGGCTGTTCCGCAACCTGTGGAAGGCGCTCTACGGGCTCGACCTGGCGGAGCATCGCCAGCTCAACCTCTCGCTGTCGCACGAGATCGTCCACCCGCTGGTCGCCAGCCTCGCCGCCGACCGGCTGATCCCTGCCGATGTCCCGGCCTCGGCGATCGAGACCACGCTGGTGCGCTTGTTCGATGCCAGCTTCGAGATGTGGGCGGCACAGGACTGGACCCCGGCCCAGCTGCACGGCCAGCTGCGCGCGGGCTTCGCGCTGGTCTTCCTCGGCCTGTTGGACGGCCCCGAGCGCGCGCGGCTGGCAGCGGCGATCCGCGAAGAGGGCCTGCCACCCGCCTGACCTGTCCCGCCGCCGGAGAGCCGACCGCCCGTTTCGGGCGACGGTGGCGCTTGACTGCCCTGGCCAAACTTATAATGCGTTATATCGAAATTTCCGGCAGGGAGCCGCTCACCGCCATGCGCGATACCTTTATCTTCGATCACGTCCGCACCCCGCGCGGGCGGGGCAAGCCCGACGGCGGCCTGCACGAGGCGACACCTGTGGAACTGGTGCGCCAGCTCCTGGTGGCGCTGAAGGACCGCAACGACCTGCCTGCCGACTCGCTCGACGAAGTCGTCATCGGCACCGTCACCGCTGCAGGAGAACAGGGCGCGACGCTGCCGCGCATCGCGCCGATCCTCGCCGGGTTCACCGACCGCACGCCCGGTCTCCAGGTCAACCGCGCCTGCGCATCGGCGCTCGAGGCGGTGAGCATCGTCGCCGCCAAGATCGGCTGCGGCATGGCCGATCTCGCCATTTGCGGCGGGGTGGAAAGCATGTCGCGCATTCCGATGGGTTCGGACGGCGGCGGTCCGCACGGCGTCGATCCGCGTGTCTCGTTCCACACGCCATTCATCATGCAGGGGGTCAGCGCCGACCTGCTTGCCACGCTGCACGGCTATAGCCGGGCGGACCTGGATGCCTATGGCCTCGCCAGCCAGAGACGCGCGGCCAAGGCCTGGGTCGAAGGGCGCTTCGCCGGCTCGGTCGTTCCGGTGGTCGACGTCATGGGCACGGTCCTGCTGGACCGCGACGAGCACCTGCGTGCAGACGCCACTGCGGAATCGCTCGCTGCGCTGAAGCCGGCCTTTGCCGAACTGGGCCAGGCCTGGGGATCGGACGCGCTGGCAATCCAGCGCTATCCCGAAATCGACCGCATCGAACACGTCCACACTGCCGCCACCTCCTCGGGAATCGTCGACGGGGCAGGGATCATCCTGGTCGGTTCGGCCGATGCCGGCGAGCGGCTGGGCTTGGCGCCGCGGGCGCGCATCCGTTCTTTCGTCAGCGTCGGTTCCGAGCCGGTCGTGATGCTCGACGGGCCGACTCCGGCCTGCACGCGGGCGCTGGCCATCGCGGGCCTTTCGCCTTCGGACATCGAGCTGTGGGAATGCAACGAGGCCTTCGCCGCCGTGCCGCTGCGGCTGATGGAAACGATGAAGGTGCCGCACGAGAAGATGAACGCCAACGGCGGCGCGATCGCCATGGGCCACCCGCTGGGCGCGTCCGGCGCGATCATCGCCGGGACCCTGCTCGACGAGATGGAGCGGCAGAGCCTGGGGCTGGGGCTCGTCACGCTCTGCGCGGCAGGCGGCATGGGCATCGCCATGGTGCTCGAGCGGATCGGTTGAGGGAGCAGGCACGATGAGCGAGGCAATTACCGTTTCCACCGATGCCGACGGCATCCGCGTCCTCACTCTCGACCTGCCGGGCGAGAAGATGAACACGCTTGGCCCGGCGCTTACCGGCCCTCTGGAAGCGGCTTTGCGCGAAGCGATGTCCGACGATGCGGTGAAGGGCCTGGTCCTCACCTCGGGCAAGGACAGCTTCGTCGCCGGGGGCGATCTCAAGCAGATCGGCGGCGGTTATGACCTGTCGGGCAAGAGCCCGGCCGAGCTGGTGGAGCTGTTCGGCTATCTCTCGCACCTGCTGCGCTGGATGGAGACCGCGGGCAAGCCGGTAGCCTGCGCGATCAACGGCCTCGCCCTGGGCGGCGGGCTGGAGATCGCTCTCGCCTGCCACTACCGCGTGGTGGCGGATGACCCGCGCATCATGCTGGGCCTGCCGGAAAGCATGGTCGGCCTGATCCCCGGCGGCGGCGGCACCCAGCGCTTGCCGCGCCTGATCGGCCTCGCCGCCGCCCTGCCGCTGATGATGCAGGGCAAGAACGTGAACCCGGCCGAGGCGCTGAAGCTCGGCATGGTCCACGCGGTGGTCCCGCGCGAGGACCTGGTCGAGACCGCTCGCGCCTGGCTGCGCGGCCATGGCGATGCGGTGCAGCCGTGGGACCGCAAGGGCTTCCGCGTGCCCGGCGGCGCCGGCACGCTCGACGCCGATTTCCGCAACACCTTCATGGGCGCGGTGGCGATGACCCGGGCCAGCGGCTTCGGCAATTATCCGGCCCCCGAGAAGCTGCTATCGACGCTTTACGAAGGGTTGCAGCTGCCGATCGACAAGGCGCTGGGAGTCGAGGCCAAGTACCTGACGCAGCTCATGCTCGATCCCGTCGCGGGGAACATGATCCGCACCATGTTCGTCAACAAGGGCCGGGCCGATGCCCTTGCGGCGCGCCCCGCCGGGATCGAGCGGATGGCCTTCCGGCGCATCGCCGTGATCGGTGCGGGGACCATGGGCGCAGGCATCGCCTTCGCCGCCGCCAGGGCGGGGGTCGAGGTCGTGCTCGTCGACCGCGACAGGTCCAGCGCCGAAAAGGGCAAGGCCTATGCCGCCAAGCGGCTCGGCCGGGACCTGGAAAAGGGTCGCACCACCCAGGCCAAGGTCGACGCGGTCCTCGCCCGGATCCTTCCGGCGGACGGCTATGACGGCCTTGCCGATGTCCAGCTGGCGATCGAATCGGTGTTCGAGGACCGCGCGGTCAAGCGCGAGGTGATCGGTCGCATCTGCGCCGCCCTGCCCGAGGGCGTGCTTGTCGCATCGAACACCTCGGGCCTGCCGATCACCAGCCTTGCCGCCTATTCGGACCGGCCGGCGGCTTTCATCGGCCTGCACTTCTTCTCGCCGGCAGAGCGCATGCCGCTGGTCGAGATCATCCGGGGCGAAGAGACCGGGGACACCGCCTGGGCCCACGCGCTCGACTTCGTCGGCGCGCTGCGCAAGACGCCGATCACGGTGAACGACGGACCGGGCTTCTTCACCTCGCGCTTCATCGGCTCGTTCGTGACCGCAAGCCTTGCCATGCTGCACGAAGGCGTGAAGCCCGCGCTGATCGAGAACGGCGCGCGCATGCTGGGCATGCCCATGGGGGCGCTGACGATATCGGATTCGATTGGGCTCGACGTCTCGTATCACGCCGGCATGGCCCAGGCGAAGGAGCGGGGCGTCGAGCCGACGCTGGGCGTCATCGGCCAGCTTTACGAAGCCGGGCGCCACGGCATGAAGAACGGCAAGGGCTTCTTCGACTGGGGCGCCGGCGGCGACAAGCGGATCTGGCCGGGACTTGCCGTCCTTCTGCCGACGCTGGCCGTCCAGCCCTCCATCGAAAAGGTCAAGGCCCGCATCCTCTACGCCCAGCTGGCCGAAGGCGCGCGCTGCTTTGCCGAAGGGGTGCTGGTCGACGTGATCGACGGCGATCTCGGCGCGACGCTGGGGGTGGGCTTTCCGGCATACCTGGGCGGCCCCTATGCGGCGATGGATACGCTGGGACTCGAGGCGGTCGTTGCCGAGTGCGACCGATTGCGCGCCGCCCATGGCGATCTCTATGCCGTCCCAGACACTGTCCGGGCCATGGCAGCTGCAGGCCAGACCTTCCACGGCAATGGCGCAGCCCCTTCGCCCGGCGCCCGCCGCGCCGCCTGACGGGAGACCGATTCATGAATTTCGATTTCTCCGAAGACCAGCGGCGCCTGCAGCAAGAGTTGCGGCGCGTGCTGGCTGACCATTCCACTTCTGCCAACGTGCGCCGCGTGCTCGAAGGCGAGGCGCCGTTCTGTGCGGCAACCTGGCGCGAACTCGCCGGACTTGGCGCGCTGGGCATCGCCATCGCCGAGGAGCACGGCGGGGCGGGCATGGGCCTGCTCGAACTGTGCCTCGTGGCAGAGGAAGCGGGCCGCGCGCTCGCCGCCGTGCCGCTGCTGCCCACGGTCTATCTGGCCGCCGAGGCCATTGCCCGTGCCGGCTCGCCCGCGCAGGCAGCTGACTGGCTGCCGCGCATCGCCAGCGGCGAAGCGGTTGTCAGCGCCGTCATCGACGGGCGGCAGCAGCGCGTCCTTGCCGATCCGCCGTTGCGCCTGTCGGGCACCCGGCTGAGCGGGGTCGCCAATGCCGTGCCCGATGGCCTGGCGGCGCGCGCCTGCCTGCTGCTGGTCGACGGGCAACTGGTGCTGGCCGACACGACCGGGTCCGGCGTGGAACGCCGCGAGCAGCGCTCGCTCGATCCCACCCGGCCGCTTGCCCGGATTGCGTTCGACGACGTCCCTGTCGAAGTGCTCAAGGCACGGGAGGGCGCGCGCGTGGCCGCAGACGTGGTCGATGGTGGGGCCGTGCTGCTCGCCTTCGAGGCAGTCGGCGGGGCGGAGCGCGCACTCCATGCCGCGCGCGACTATGTGATGGAACGGCGCGCCTTCGGGCGGCTGGTCGGCTCGTTCCAGGCGGTCAAGCACAAACTGGCGGAGATATTCGCCCAGATCGAGATCGCCCGCGCCCACGCCTATTACGGCGCCTGGGCCATGGCGAGCGGGGCTCCGGAACTGCCGCGCGCCGCGGCTGCCGCGCGGGTAGCGGCCACCACCGCCTACAGGCTTGCGGCCGAGGAGAGCCTGCACCTGCACGGCGGCATCGGCTATACCTGGGAGGTCGATTGCCACCTGCACCTGCGGCGCGCGCGGTGGCTCGGCCAGATTCTCGGCAACGAACACCAGTGGCGCGAGAGTCTTGCCGCCAGCCTGATCGGAAAGGCCGCCTGATGGACTTCGATGATACCCCCGAGGAAGCCGCCTTCCGCACGCGGGTGCGCGCCTGGCTGGAAGCGAACGCCACCCCGAAGCGCAGCCGCGACGACAGGTTCGGCGCGGGGCTCGATGAGGCCGCCTACCTTGCGGCCGCGCGCGCCTGGCAGGCGAAGAAGGCCGCCGCCGGCTATGCCGCCATCGCCGCTCCGCGCGAGATGGGCGGGCTGGGCGGCACGCCGGCGATGCAGGTGATCTACAACCAGGAGGAAGGGCGATTCCTGACCCCGGGCCACGTCTTCGAAGTGAGCCTGGGCACCGCGCTGCCGACCGTGGCGATGTGGGGCACGAGCGAGCAGAAGGCCGCCTATCTCGAGCCGGCCTTCCGGGGCGACCACATCTGGTGCCAGCTGTTTTCCGAGCCGTCGGCCGGCTCGGATCTCGGCAACGTGCGCACCCGTGCTGTGCGCGACGGGGACGGCTGGATTGTCACCGGCCAGAAGGTCTGGACTTCGGGCGCGCACTTCGCCGACTACGGCATCCTGCTCGCCCGCACAGACTGGGACGAGCCCAAGTCCAAGGGCCTGACCATGTTCATCCTCGACATGAAGCTGCCGGGGATCGAAGTGCGCCCGATCCGGCAGATCAGCGAGGAATCGCATTTCAACGAAGTGTTCCTGAGCGAGGTGCGCCTGCCCGAAGGCGCCCGGCTGGGGCCGGAGGGACAGGGCTGGAAAGTCATGCTCTCCACCCTGATGCAGGAACGCTTCTCGCTGGGCGAAAACTTCTCCGGCGACCTCTACGACCAGATCGCCGGCCTGGCTCGGCAGGTGCTGTGGAACGACCGCCCGGCCATCGAGGACGCGCGGGTGCGCGCCGGGATCGCCGATGCCTATATCGCCCAGTTCGGCGTCGACCTGATCGTCCGGCGCGGGATGAGCGCGATCTCGCGCGGGGAAAGTCCGGGGCCGGAAATGGCGGCGATAAAGCTGATCGGCGCCCGCGCCTTCCAGACCGCCGGCGCGCTGGCATTGGAACTGGGCGGGGCAGAAGGGCTGATCGCGGCAGAAGACTTGGGAGCAGACTGGCGCCTGCCGCAGCTGTTCTGGATTTCCGCCCCCGGCGCACGCATCGCCGGCGGCACCGACGAGATCCAGAAGAACACGATTGCCGAGCGCGTGCTGGGCCTGCCGGGAGAGATCCGGACCGATCGCGACGTCCCGTTCCGCGAGCTGGAAGGGTAGGGCCATGTCGCGCGCGCCGCTCGACGGCGCCAGGGCGGCTGAACCGGCGGTGCCGCGCCGCGCGCTATTCCCCTTCGCCCACGGCCAGCGCCGCTTCGACTTCGCGCAGGTAGCGCAGCGTGCTGGCCGTCAGGCCGCGCAGGCTTTCGTTGGCCTTGTCGGTCGCGGTGACGAAGCGCCGCGCATCGCGTTCGACCCAGCCCTTTTCGATCAGCGTCTCGATCTTGCGCCGCACCGTCTCGCGCGGGATCCCGGAATAGTCGGCGATCGACTGGAGGTTGATCGCCTCGGGCTCGACATCGCGCACCGTGCCCGAGAGGAAGGCTTCGTGACTCATCGCGGCAGGCGCGTTGCGTGCGCTGAAAGTGCGCTCGCCGATGATGGTGAGGACGAGGAACAGGTCGAGGTCGCCGTCGCATACCTTGCGGCAGGCGATCAGGTGTCGCGCCAGCGCTGCAACGTGCAGCGCGTGAACCTTGCCGAAATTGCGCCGCAGCGCCTCTTCGCCCACGCGCAATGTCCTCTCTTTGCCGTGAAGCCCGGCGCGATCCTATTGCCGAACCGGCGCCGGGTAAACTCCCGATGCCCCGACCTTGAGGAACAGGCCTGATGGACGTTTCCACTGCCGTAGCCACTCGCCGCTCGATCCGCCGGTTCCTCGACCGGCCGGTGCCGCCGCCGCTGCTGTGCGAGGTGCTCGACAAGGCGCGGGCTGCGCCCTCGGGGGGAAACCTCCAGCCGTGGCACGCGGCGGTTCTCACCGGCAATTCTCTCGCCCGCCTGAAGCAGGAGATGCAGGCCGCACTGCTGGCCCCGCCGGGCAGCGAGAGCCCGGAATACCGGATCTACCCGGAAAGCCTGCCTGACCCATGGCGCGCGCGGCGCGGCGCCAATGGCGAAGCGCTCTATGGCGCGCTCGGCATCCCCCGGGAGGACAAGGCCGGGCGGCTTGGCCAGATGGCGCGCAATTTCAGCTTCTTCGACGCGCCTGTGGGCCTGTTCGTGCACATGCCCCGGCTGATGGGACCACCGCAGTGGGCCGACCTGGGCCTGTGGCTGCAGACCGTCATGTTGCTGCTGGTCGAGGCGGGACTGGGTTCATGCCCGCAGGAAGCCTGGTCGGCCTACCCCGAGAGGGTCAAGCGCGTGGCCGGGATCCCGGGCGACCACCTGCTGTTCTGCGGGCTGGCGATCGGCTGGCCCGATCCCGCAGCGCCGGTCAACGACTTCCCCAACGACCGCGCGCCGCTAGCAGACATGGTGCGCTTCCTCGATTAGACCCGCCGGTCAGGGCTCGACGATGTTGAAATCGAGCCTCGGCGGCTGGAGCATCCCGGACAGCTGCCGGATCGCTGCGCCATCCCCCTCCAGCCTTGCCCGGCCGCTCGCCACCATGGCATCGAGCGGGGCCTGGCCGAACAGGATGCCCAGCAGGATCGGCTTGGGCGCAGAGAGCGTCGGGGCGCCGGGCACGGATTGGCCCGCCTCGCTGACCATCACCGCATTCTCGACGGTGATGGCAAAGCGCTCGCCGCTGCCCGTTTCGACCAGGTTGAAAGCCAGCTTCGCGGTGCCGGCCCTTTCGGGGACGAGCGTGGTTTCCACGAGGTCGAGGAAATGGCGCAGCGGAGTGGCCGCCATCAGGTAGTTGGGCCCGCTTTCGGCCACGCTGTCGGGCTTGCCTTGCCGCAATTCGCGCGCGCCGGTGAGGTAGATGTTGCGCCATATCGCGCTTTCCGACTGGTAGCCGAGCTGCTCGTAGCTGTCGGCCAGCAGCAGGCGTGCGGTGCGGTCTGCCGGATCGGCGAAGACTCCGTTGTGCGCCAGTTCTGCCGACCAGCGATAGTCGCCAGCGGCAAAGGCCTTTTGCGCCTGGCGGTGGAGCGCCCGTGCCCCGCCCAGCGATGCGACCAGCCGCCTTGCCCGTTCGACCGGGGGATAGGGATTGAGATTCGCCGGAACCCCGTCGTACCAGCCCATGTAGCGATCGTAGACCGCCTTGGCGTTGTGGCTGACGGTGCCATAGAAGCCCCGCACCGACCAATCGGCACGCAGCGCCGGCGGCAGCTCGAGCCCCTCGGCGATCTCGGTCGGCGTCTGGCCCATGTTCATCCGCCGCACCGACTGGTCGTGGATGAATTTGTAGGCATCGCGCTGATGGCCAAGGTGCGTGCGGATCACGGCATTGCCGAAGCGCGGCCAGTGGTGCGAAGCGAAGAGCACGTCGGCCTCTCCGCCCCACATGCGCAGCGTTTCCGTCAGGTAATCGCCCCAGGCCTTGGCATCGCGCACCTTGGCCCCGCGCAGGGTCTGGACGTTGTGCAGCGTCGAGGTGGCCGTTTCGGCGCTGCACAGCGCCTTGAGCGAGGGAATCCACAGGTTGAACTCGGTCGGCGCCTCGGCCCCAGGGGTCATCTGGAAGACCAGCTCCACTCCGTCCACCGTCACGCTCTGGCCGGTGCGTTCGATTTCCAGCGTCGGCGGGATGAAGCCCTGCCGGCCGGCGGCAATGGCGGTGCCCATGCCCATCCCGGCGTGGCCCCTGGGCCCACGCGGCAGGAAGTAGCCGAACTGATAGAATGCACGCCGCCCCATCGCGGTGCCGGCAATCATCCATTCGCTCACCACTTCCTCGACGAAGCCCTTGGGCGCGATCACCTGGACCTTGCCGGCCGCGACATCGGCCGGATCGACGATGCCCGGCGCCCCGGCGAAGTGATCGGTGTGCGAATGGGTATAGACCAGCGCCAGCACCGGCTTGTCGGCCACGTGTTTCTTGAGCAGATCGAAAGCGGCCCGCGCCACTTCGGCCACGGTCAGCGGATCGATGACGATCCAGCCCCTGGGCGTTTCGATGAAGCTGACGTTCGAATTGTCGATGTTGCGCACCTGGTAGAGCCCGGGCGCAAGGCGGAACAGGCCTTCGGCGCGCATGACGCGGTTCTGGCGCCACAGCGCCGGGTGGACGGTTCCGGGCGCGGGGCCTTCGATGAAGTCGTTGCCCGCCAGGTCGAAGCTCGGCTTGCCGTTGTCCTGCCGGATCACGCTGTCGGGCCAGGTAGCGATGAAGCCGCGGCTTGCGAAGTCGAAGTCCTGACCGTCCTCGGGCGGCAGGTCCTTCGCCGCGGCTGCCAGCACGGCGCGCGTGGCGGGCGTGGCATCGTGCGCCAGGAGCGAAGGAACGGGAGCTTGCGCCCGTACGGGCATCTGGCCGGCAAGCGCTGCCAGCGCGGCGAAAGCCGTGATCCGGCTCAAAATGGGCATCGCGATCCTCTCTGTCTGCTCTTGCCCTTGGTATAACGGCTTATAACCAGAGCCGGAACGGATTCGCCGCCCATTCCGGGCACAGCCGAGGCCGGCGGGCGCGGGGAGGGAGCGCGATGGACGCGGATTTCGTCATTGTCGGCGGCGGTTCGGCCGAATGCGTGCTGGCCAACCGGCTTTCGGCCGATCCGCGCGTGCAGGTCGTGCTGGTCGAGGCCGGGGGCGGCGGCAAGAGCTTCATGCTCACGATGCCCGCCGGGTTCGGGATGACCGCCAACCAGCCCGGCCATTCGTGGCACTATCACGGCGATCCCGAACCGGCGATCGGCGGGCGGCGGATGCTGCTGCCGCGCGGGCGCGGGCTGGGCGGGTCGTCGAACATCAACGGCCTGCTTCATGTCCGCGGCCAGCATGCCGACTACGACCAGTGGTCGAATCTCGGCGCGATCGGCTGGGGTTGGGCCGATGTCGCGCCCTACTTCCGCAGGAGCGAAACCTATGCCGGCGGCGGCGATGAGCTGCGCGGCGATGCGGGCGAGCTCAGAGTCGAGGAAGTGGCGCACCGCAACCCGACCAACGATGCCGTGCTCGCCGCTTTTGCCGAACTCGGCGTGCCGCGGAACCGCGACTACAACGGCGCCGACCAGCATGGCGCCTTCTATTACCAGACCACGGTCGGCGACGGTAAGCGCTGCAGCGCCGCCGACGCCTTCCTGCGCCCTGCCATGGCTCGCCCCAACCTGCGGGTCGTCACGGGCGCCATGTGCCGGCGGGTCCTGTTCGACGGCATGCGCGCCAGCGGAGTGGAGATCGAGACGCGCAGGGGGATCGAGACCGTCGGCGCCAATCGCGAGGTGATCCTGTCCGCCGGGGCCTATCACAGCCCAAAGCTGCTTATGCTCTCGGGGATCGGACCTGCGGCCCACCTGCGCGACCTTGGCGTCGCGGTGCTGCACGAGAGCCCCGAAGTCGGTGCGAACCTGCAGGATCACTATATCCTGACGATGAGCTGGCGGCTGGACCCTGCGGCCTACAGCTACAACCGCGAGCTTTCGGGCGGACGCCTCGTGTGGAACGTGCTGCGCTATGCCGCCCGGCGCGAGGGGCCGATGACCATTCCGGCCGCGCAAGTCGGGGCCTTCGTCAAGTCCGACCCCCTGCTCGACCGGCCCGACATCCAGTTCCACTGCCTGCCCGTGACCGGTGACCTCGACGCCGCCGTGGCCGGCGAGAAATCGAAGCTGTCCCCCTGGCCGGGGCTGACGCTTGGACCCAACGTGCTGCGCCCGGCCTCGCGCGGGCGGGTGCGGCTGTCGTCGCCGGATCCAGCGGCGGTTCCCGCCATCGTCCACAACTGGCTCGAGGCCGAGGAAGACCGGCGGCTGTCGCTGCGTGCCATGCGCATGGCGCGCGAACTGGTCGCCGCGCCGTCGCTCGCCGCGCTGGTCGCCGCCGAGCCCTGGCCCGGCCCGGACTGCCGCAGCGACGACGAGCTGCTCGACTATGCGCGCCGCTACGGCAACACCGGCTATCATCCGGCGGGCACGTGCCGGATGGGGATCGACGATGGTGCGGTGCTCGATCCGCAGCTGAGAGTGAAGGGCGTGGCCGGCCTGAGGGTGATCGATGCGTCCGTCATGCCGAGGCTGGTTTCCGGCAACACCAATGCCGCCGCGATCATGATCGGCGAGAAGGGGGCGAGCCTGGTGACTTGCCAGGCGCCGCAATGATCCTGCTCCAGCCCGCCCCTCACGGGCGCCGGACCCGGGGGTCGGATGCAGCGGGCAGGGGCTTGAGAATGTGGTGGAGTCCGCGCGTCTTGGCTGTCGTGCTCCTGATTGCCGCAATGTGGATGCCGCTGTCCGCTCAGGCCGCCGGCAGCCCGCGCCAGGTCCATGACCTCGAGGAGGGGTGGAGCTTTCGGCAGGGCGAGCCCGAAGGCAGCCGATTGCCGGCCGGTTTCGACGACGCGTCCTGGCAGCGGGTCACTTTGCCACATACCTGGAACCGCCTTGGCGAATATCGGACCCGGCGCAGCGACGCCGCGAACGACTTTCAAGGGGCCGGCTGGTATCGGCTGCAGGTGAGGACGCCTGCGGCTAAGCGCGGTGACCGGCACTTCCTGCAATTCGATGGCGTTGGCACCCTGGCCGATGTCTGGCTCAACGGGCGGCATGTCGGCCGGCATGCCGGCGGCTATTCGGCGTTCCGGTTCGACGTAACGCCGTTCCTGGACCGCTCGGGCGTGAACGAGCTGATTGTCAGGGCCGACAACAGCAAGCCGGCGCCCGGCAGTCCAACCGCGGACATCCTGCCGCTTTCGGGCGATTTCTTCCCCTACGGCGGGCTTTATCGCAGCGTTGCCTGGATCGTTGCGCCGAACCTGCAGATCGACTTGCTCGATCATGCGGGGCCTGGCGTCTATCTGTCCACTCTGGCCGCGTCCGGGGATGTCGCCGAGATCAAGGTGCTGACCCGGCTGCGCAACCTGAGCGGCCGGCATCGCCGGGTCGATGTCGTGACGAGCATCGCCGATGAGGCGGGGGTCACGGCAACGAGCGTTTCGTCCGCACGGCGCGTTCCCAATTCCGGCGTGGCCGAGGTCGAGCAGATACTGACTGTCGCCCGGCCCCGCCTGTGGCAGGGCCGCCGCGATCCGTTCCTGTACAGGGTCGTCGTCGAACTGCGATCCGGTGGCAAGCTGCTCGACCGGGTCGAGCAAAGCCTGGGGATCCGCACTATCCGCATCGATCCGGACAGAGGGTTCTTCCTCAACGGACAGCCGCTGGCGCTGCACGGCGTCTCGCGTCACCAGGACAGCGCGGGCAAGGGGGCGGCGCTGTCGGATGCGGACCACGCTCGGGACATGGACCTGATCGAGGAAATCGGGGCCAACACGATCCGCTTCGCCCATTACCAACACGCCGGAAAATGGCTCGAGCTGTCCGACCAGCGCGGCATGGTTGCCTGGGCCGAGATTCCGTACGTCAGCATGGCCACTTTCGACGATGGCGAACCGTCGCCAGCAGTGGTCGCAAACGCCCGGCAGCAGCTGGTCGAGCTGATCCGCCAGAACCACAATCACCCTTCCGTCGCGGTCTGGGCAGTCGGAAACGAGGTCGACAGCAAGAGTCTCGCAGGCCGGCCGGTCAAGGCGCGTGGCCTGTTGCAGGAATTGCACAGGCTCGCCAGGGTGGAAGACCCGAGCCGCCCCACAGCCTTTGCCGATTGCTGCGCCGCCTCACCCTACGCCAATCCGGCAACAGCGGAGGAACTGGTCGGCACTACCGATGTCGTCGGCTTCAATCGCTATCCCGGCTGGTACAGCAGCGATCCGGCAGCCATGGGCGCCATCCTCGACAAGCTGCATTCGCGCTATCCGCAAGTGCCGATGGCCGTCACCGAATACGGCGCAGGCGGAGCTTTGACCCAGCACACGGACAATCCCGCCGGCGGGCCGATCAACGCCTTCGGCCGGCCGCACCCCGAAGGCTACCAAAGCTGGGTGCACGAACAGAACTGGCGCGCACTGCAGGCCCGGGATTATCTGTGGGCGACCTGGGTCTGGAACATGTTCGATTTTGCCAGCGACTTTCGCGCCGAGGGCGACGCGATCGACCTCAATGACAAGGGCCTGGTCACCTTCGATCGCAGAGTCCGCAAGGACGCGTTTTACTTCTACCAGGCAAGCTGGAGCAGTTCCCCGGTCCTTCACCTCAATGGCAGCAGATACGTCGATCGCCCCTATCCGGTGGCCGACATCAGCGCCTACAGCAACGCGTCCGAAGCCTCTCTTACAGTCAACGGCGCCCTGGTTGGCCGGCAGCCCTGCCCCGAGCGGATCTGCACCTGGCGCAACGTCGCGCTGGCGCCGGGGCCGAACCGGATCGTGGCGAGCGCCTCGATGGGCGGAGCGTCGCTAGCCGATGCCATGACACTGAACGGTCCCGATCCCGCAAGGGATGGCGTCAGGATCAATGCCGGGGATCTCACCAGCGCGATATTGCCGGATGGTCGGCAATTCGGATCGGATCATTTCTTTTCCGGGGGAGAGGCCAGGGCGCTCAATCCCCGCACCATCACCGCCCTGTTCGAGCGGCGGGGCGCGGCGCCGAAGACCGTGGCGAACGCGGCATCGGCGCTGCTTCACGACGGTTATCGCGAAGGCCGCTTCCGCTACGAGCTGCCGCTCGCCGACGGCAACTGGCGCGTGACGGTCACCAGCTTCGAGCCGGGCGAGGGCAAGGTTGGCCGTCGGACCTTTTCGGTGATTGCCAACGGCGTCACTGCCCTGGCTTCCTTCGATCCGTTCGCTGCGGCCGGCGGGGCGCTCCGGGAGGTCTCGCGCAGCTTTCCCGTAGCGGTCGAGGACGGTCGCCTTGTGCTATCGTTCGAGCCGATCACCGGGCCCGCCGTGATATCGGCCATCGAAATCGTCCGTCGGTAATCGGCATATCGTGGAGCAGGAGCAGGCAGCATGAACTGGCGAATGGCAATCCCGGCAATTCTCGCCCTGGTCTGGGCACCGCAGGCTGCGGTCGGAGCCGAACGCGGCGATCCTCTGGCGGCGATGTCCGAACAACAGCTGGATGCGCTGGCCGCGCGGATTGCGGCGGGCATCCCTCGCAAGCCCCGCGTCCTGATCCTTGGCGCCGAACGCGGGTTTCATCATGAGTCGATATCCGACGCCATGGTCGCAATTGCCGTCCTCGGTCAGGAAAGCGGACTGTTCGATGCCGAACTGCGCACCGACTTCGACCTGATCAACCCGCGCGGCGGCAAGAAGATGCGGTTTGGTTTCATCCCGGAGGGACTTGGCGATTTCGACGCCGTGGTCCTGGTCAACACGACCGGGGAATGGGGCCTGGGCGCGGAAGCCAAGCAGGCCCTGCTCGGCTTCGTGCATGATCGCGGCAAGGGAATCGTCGGCGTTCACGGCGCCCTTGATGCCAACTATTCCTGGCCCGAATACGCCGACATGCTGGGAGCCGGATTCGGCGGACACCCCTTGAACACCATCGACAAGCCGGTCGTCACATTCCCGCTGGTCAACGAAGCACCGGACTCGCCGATCACGCGCCACTGGCCCCGCTCATTCTCGGCGCAGAACGAACTCTATGTGCCGAAGGCGTTTTCGCGCGCCAAGACGAAGGTCCTCCTCCGCATCGACCAGGACCGGATCGAGACTGCTCCGGCCGGCACTTCGGACATCCCCGTCGCCTGGACGCGAAACTACGGCGCCGGTCGAGTTTTCTATTCCAGCATCGGCCATACCCGCCGCAGCTGGGCCGACCCCGAAGTGCGCAGGATGTATCTGGAAGCCATTCGCTGGGCGCTCGGGATGACCCAGGACCCCTGAAGCGGAAACTGAATTCAGCCGAAAGCGATCGGAGCCGCTGGGCCCGGAACCGCTCGAAGGAATTCGGACCCGGCCGGACAGGAAGCCTGCCCGGCCGGGTCCGCACACGGCTCCCTGCTTACTTGAACGGCCGCATCGTCAGCCGGACCCACACCGAGCGGCCGGGGCCGTCGGGGAAGCACAGCGCCTCTGCCCAGCCGACCTGGCCCTGCTGGGTGGCGAAGCCCGAGGAATCGCCGCCGAAGACGCCGCCGCCCTGGGTGTTGGAGGCCGAGCAGTTGGAAGCGACCAGCTTGTCGCTCAGGTTCTTGCCGATCAGCGCAACTTCCCAGCGGTCATCCGACGACTTGAGCGTGAGGCCCAGGTCGAACTTGATGTAGCCGCGCTGGAAATTGTCGCGGTTGGGGCGATTGAGCGCCAGGTAGGACGGGTACTTGGAGGACAACTGGTTGTTGTTGCTGAACTTCAGCGACCAGCCGGAGTTCACCGGGAATTCGTAGTCGAAACCGAAATTGGCCGACCACTCGGGCGCGCGGATCATCTGGACGCCGTTGAGGTTCTGCTCGAGGTAGCGGGTCGTGCCGTGCGTCGCCGTTGCTGGGACCGTGACCGGATTCTGGTTGCAGCCCTGCGCCACGGTCTGGTTGGGATAGCAGCCCAGCGACAGTTCCTTGTACTTCGCCCGGTTCCAATTGACCGAGGCATTGAACGACAGGCCTTCGAGCTGCGGCGGACGATACTGCAAGTCGAGGTCGACGCCGTAGGTCCGCGCCCCGCCCGAATTGCGGGTGTTGATCACCGGCGAACCGTTGACGAAGCCTTCGATCACGCCGACCTGCAGGCCGTTGTAGCGGTAATCGTACCACGCCAGGTTGGCGAGCAGGTGCCGATCGAGCAGCCGCGATTTGACGCCGATCTCGTAGCCCTTGACCTTCTCGTCGCCGAAGCTCTTGTCCTGCCCGGCGGTTCCCGGAACCGCGACGCTGAACGAGCCCGACTTGTAGCCCTTCTTGTAGGAGCCGAACAGGGTCAGGTCGTCGGTCGGCGTCCAGGTGAGGGTGGCCTCGGGCGACCAGGTGTTGGAGTGGACGCGGTTCGAACCCGGCTTGAGCTGGTTGGTGATGTCGAGATCGTCGGGCGCTCCCGGGATGTTCATCGTGTTGTTGTGGAAGTCGAAGATGCTCAGCTTGCGGGTTTCCTTGGACCAGCGCACGCCGGCAGCAAGTTCGAGCTGCGGCACGATCTTGTAGCGCAGCTGGCCGAACACCGAGTCGGTCCTGATGTCGACCGTGGACTCGCGGTCGTCGTTCAGGATGTCGAGATAGGGCAGGAACGGCTGGCCGACGATCTGCGGGCTCAGGGCGCCGAAGCGGGTGTTGCGGATGAAATGCACCCGGTCGCGCAGCTGGCCGTCTTCATAGAAGGCGCCCACAGTGAAGTTCAGCGGACCGCTGAAGTCGCTGTTCAGCCGCAGTTCCTGCGTGAGCTCACGGCGGCGGAACCGGTTGGTGACGGCGAACAGCGGCGCCGAGGCCACGGTCAGCGTCGGATTGACCGAGCTGCTGGACTTCAATTGGTAATAGGCCGTGGTCGAAGTCAAGGTGAGATCGGGCGCGACGTTCCAGTTGAGCTCGAGCGTGCCGAAATTCTGCTCGTTCTTCAGATAGGGAACGCCGTTGTTGGGTACGCCCGGGAATGCGCTGGGGTCGAGATAGACCTGCGGCGCGTGGCGGTCGTACTTGCAGTTGTCATTGCCGATGAACGAGATCGGGTCGACCGGAGTGAGGAAGTTCGGCGCGGCGGGAATGCCGGTGCCGGGAATGCCGCTGCCGAAAGTGACAGTGCCGCCGGGCTCCATGCAGTTGGCAAGCTGCTTGAGCTCGGCATTCTCGGAATGGTCGTAGGAATGATTGATCTTGAGCCGGGCGGTGAAATCCTCCGAGGGATCCCACAGCAGGGTACCGCGGATGACGAAGTTCTTCGGCTGCGGGTTGCGCTTGTGCTTCGGCGCCAGGGCGCCGGTCGCGGCGATCGGCACGGCGTCGTTGATGAAATAGCCTTCGCCCTTCGAATACATCGTGGAGAGGCGCGCCTTGAAACTGGGCGAGAGCGGGCCCGAGACGATCAGCTCGCCGCGGCCTTCGCGGGCCACGAATTCGTAACCGGCGCTGGCGATGACTTCGAACTCGTCGGTCGGATCGGCGGTGCGCAGCGAGATCACGCCGCCCGGGCTCGACTTGCCGTAGAACAGCGCCTGCGGGCCCTTGAGCACTTCGACCTGGCCGACGTCGAACATGGCGCTGCCGAATGCCAGGCCCTGGCCCAGCGAGAGCCCGTCGATGTTCAGCGATACCGACTGGTCGACGCCGGGGTCGAACGACGACGTGCCGACACCGCGGATGGTGACCTGCGGGCCGATCGACAGGATGTTGCCGGCGATGACCAGGCCGGGCACCAGCCGCGGCAGGTCGGTCACGGTGGTGATCTGCGAAGTGGTCAACTGGTCGCCGGTGACGGCCGTGACGACGACCGGGACCTTGAGGATCGATTCGTTGCGCTTGCGGGCCGTGACGATGATTTCGCCCGGCGCGGCGGCAGACTCTGCCTGCGCATCCTGCGCGATCGCCGGCACGCTCCATACGAGCGTGGATACTCCCGCAAGCGCGGCCAGGACGAGACTACGGTGTCGTTGCATATTGGCTCCCTCCTCCGAATTCCAGCTTTGCTGAACCTTGGCGACAAGCTGGCCCACGCGGCATTGGTCGTCAAGTTGTTAGAAGCCGCCGTGCACGGCTTTGCCTCGACTCTGTTGCAATTCCGCACGCGTCCGCGTGCAGGCGCAATGTATACTTTATGGCACCACCATGGCCGATCCGGCCCGTGGCGGACGTCGGGACGGTTCGCAGAGGCAGTGCCTCCGGCGCCAGTTTCTGCAAATTGCCTAGGCGGTTACGCAATCTTCCGGATAGCTCGCGATCCCGCGGATACATATTCGTAGGGCGACGGTCGCTGTTTGGACTCGACCCCTAGGCGCGGCCGTCACCCTATCGCCTGTGCGAAGCGAACCTCGCTCCGAAGATTTGGTGCCCGACCGTTGACGCGATCGGGTCGCCTGCAGCCACGCGCTCCGAGGGATCTTGAGGAGGCACTCCAGCCCGCGCGTCGGTCCGACCTCGCGAGCATTGCTGCGCCCGCTCGATCTATTCCGGCCGGTAGAGCTGGTGCTTGTCGAGCATCGCCCAGTCCGGCAATTGCGCCAGTGCCGACCTGTGCCGGTCGATGGCGGCATTGACCCGGGCAACGAGCCCTTGGCTGTGCTCGCCCGACCCTTCCCGATGCCACGCCATGGTCAGGTCCATCGCCGCGTCGAGGCGCGGCAAAGCGCGGAAGTGGAGCTTGCCGGGCGGCACGGCCAGCATTGTCGATGCCGGCGTGATGCACATTCCGGCGCCCGTCATCGTCAAGTCGAGCTGTTCCTCCGGAGTGTCGACCAGTTCACGGATCGACGGGTCGAATCCATGCCGCCGAAGCTGCAGCAGCATCGGGTTCACGCCGCCGGCACTGTCTCTCCGGCTCAGCCAGACAAGCGGCTGATCTGCGAGTTCGGACAGATCGGCAGGAGCGCGGATTGCCAAGCGATGCGACGGGTGCATCGCCAGCACATAGGCTTCGCGGTGGATCAGGCGCTCGCCGATGTGCCGGGCATTCGGGCGCTGCTCGTACATGAGCGCGAGGTCGATCGTGCCTTTGCGCAGGCTGTCCGCGAGTTCCGACGACGGCCGCTGGACGATCGCGATGCGGTATCCGCTGTCGGCTTGCTCGCGTTCCAGCACATCGGCGACGAAGGCGTATTTGCGGGCTACGCTCGGCGCCAGGCCCAACCGCACCCCGTCACCCCCGAGGCGCGCGGACTGGCGGACGCGCTGGATCGTTTCCTCGAGGCCGGCGACCGCGCGAATGCCGTCTTCATAGAGCAGGCGGCCGGCTGGAGTCGGCACTATGCCGCGCGGACCGCGCAGGAAGAGCGGGCAGCCCAGTTCCACCTCGAGGTCGCGGACGCGGCGCGACAGCGCGGGCTGGGCGATGTTGAGCCGCGCCGCCGCTTTCTGCAGCGAGCCTTCCTCGACCGCCGCGATGAAGTAGCGCAGGTGCCTCAGTTCCATGGCATGGCTATGCCGTAGCGGCATACTATGTGCAAACAAATCGGCATTTGTCCTGCTACGCCGCACTTGCCATCCATGCCGCAAAACTTCGGGAGAGCGCCATGGCAAGCCTTGCGGACGAACTGGTCATATCGCCACTGGCAAGCGCCCTGCCTTTCGGTGCCACGGTCACGGGTCTGACCGCGGCGCAGTTGGAGCAGCCCGGCATTCGCCGGCAATTGAACGATCTGTGGATCGAGCGCGGCGTTCTGCTGTTTCGAGAGGGCGAGTCGTCGCAGGCGTTCCATCTCGCGCTCAGCCGCTGCTTCGGCGCGCTCGAGGCGCATCCGTTCCCGGAAAGCCGGCAGGAAGGCTTTCCCGACCTCGTCAAGATCAAGTTCTATCCCGGGGACGGCAGCTACTACGACGTCGGCGGCGAGCTGCGCGGCGGCTGGCTGCCATGGCACAGCGACCTCATCTACACGCACCGGATCAACCGCGGCGGCATCCTGCGGCCCGTGCAGCTGCCGGCCAGCGGCGGCGAGACCGGCTTCATCGACCGGATCGCTGCCTATGAGCGCTTGCCCGCGCAGCTGCGGGACAGGATCGAGGGGCTCCATGTGGTCTACCATGTCGATGTCGACATGAGCCTGCAAGGCTTCGCCGGCGCGGGCCCGGCGCAGCTGCTGCGCATGGCGGCATCGGGAACGCAGATCCAGCGGCGAAAATTCAGCTACCCCCGCGTCATCCACCCCATGGTGTACACCCAGGCGGAAACCGGCCGCAAAGTGCTGAACATATCGCCCGCGTTCGCGATCGGCGTCTACGAGGACGGGACCGCCGCCGGCGACATGCTGCTGCGCGAGCTCGTCGCGATCTGCACCGACGCGGAATTCTCCTATTTCCACCGCTGGCAGGCGGACGACATGGTGCTCTGGGACAATTGGCGCACGCTGCACTGCGCGACCGGCGTGCCGATCGACCAGACGCGGGTGATGGAGCGCACGACGATCGCCGGCGACTATGCGCTCGGCCGGCGGCTGGGCCTCGACGGCCCCGACGCCGATTTCGACGTCTGACGAGGCGGGAGGCCATAGTGACCGATCCCCAATTCGACCTGGTCATCCGCGGCGGCACCATCGTCGACGGCAGCGGCGGCGAAGCGTTCGACGGTGATGTCGCCATCCGGGGCCGGACCATCGCGGCGGTCGGCAAGGTCGGCGGGCGCGGCCGGGAGGAGATCGCGGCCGAGGGCCGGATCGTGACCCCCGGCTTCGTCGACATCCACACGCATTACGACGGGCAGATCACCTGGGAGAACCGGCTGGCTCCGTCGTCCGGCCACGGCGTGACCAGCGTGATCATGGGCAATTGCGGCGTCGGCTTCGCGCCGGCAAGGCCCGGGCAGCGCGAGCTGATGATCCGCATGATGGAGGGCGTCGAGGACATTCCCGAAGCGGTGATGAGCGAGGGACTTCCCTGGAACTGGGAAAGCTTTCCCGACTATCTCGATGCGATCGGGGCGCGCCGTGCCGATATCGATTTCGCTGCGCAGCTGCCGCACAACCCGCTGCGTGTCTACGTGATGGGCCAGCGCGGTGCCGATTGCGAGCCGCCGACCGCAGAGGACCTGGCGCAGATGCGGGCGCTCACCGCCGAGGCGCTGCGCGCGGGCGCGATCGGGGTCAGCACTACGCGCCACCTCGCTCACCGCTACCGCGACGGCCGCAACGTGCCGACGATCTTCTCGGAGGAAGCCGAGCTTCTGGCGATGGCGGAGGGACTGCGCGACGCCGGCACCGGCGTCTTCGAGATGCTGGGGGACGACCGGATTTCGGGCGAGGACACGGTGGCGCTGCTGCGCCGCCTGGCCGCGACATCGGGGCGGCCGCTGTCCTTCACGCTGACCCAGCCGGCCAACGGCAGCGACCGCTGGCGGGTTATCCTCGACGGCATAGCCGCGGCCAGGGCCGATGGCCTCGCGATCAAGGCGCAGGTCATGCCGCGGCCGGTCGGCATCCTGATCGGCCTCGACCTGTCGCTTCATCCCTTCGTGTTCCACCCCGGCTTCGCAGCCCTGGCCGGCCTGCCGCTAGCCGAAAAGGTGGCCGCCATGCGCGATCCCGGACTGCGCCGCCGTCTGCTGGCCGAGCGCAGTGAAGACCCCCACGCCTTCTTCAAGTCGGTCGTCGACGATACCGAGTGGCTTTTCCCGCTCGGCGACCCGCCCAACTATCACCCCGACGCCGCCGACAGCATCGCCGCGCGGGCCCGCCGCGCCGGGCTCGACCCGCTGGAAGTCATTTACGACGCCCTGCTCGAGAACGATGGGCGTGCGGTGCTCTACCGCCCTTCGGCGAACCGCATCGGCGAGAGGTTCGAAGGGGCCGGAGAAGTGTTCCTGAAGCATCCCGACGTGCTGCTGGGTCTTGGCGACGGCGGCGCCCACTACGGCATGATCTGCGACGCTTCGCTGCCGACCTACCTGCTGACGCATTGGGTGGGCCATCCCGACCCGGCGAAGCGGATCACCCTGCCGCGCGCCATCCGCATGCTCGCCAGCGACACCGCCTGCGCGGTCGGGCTCCATGACCGGGGTCGGATCGCGGTCGGCATGAAAGCCGACGTCAACGTGATCGACCTCGCCGGCTTGCGCCTCCACGCACCGCGTCCGATCTACGACCTGCCGGCCGGCGGGCGCCGCCTGATGCAGGCGGCTGAGGGCTATGAGGCGACGATCGTTTCCGGCGAGATCACCTATCGGGGCGGCCAGGCGACCGGCGCCTTGCCAGGCCGACTGGTGCGGGGCGCGCAGGGTGCGCCGGGACGGGAAGGGATTGCGTGACACCACGGCAGGGCACCGCAGGGCAAGGCAAGGATACGCGCTTCGTCATCATCGGCGCCGGCATTTCCGGCGTGCTGATGGCGATCAAGCTGCTGGAATCCGGCTACCGCAATTTCACGATCCTGGAAAAGGCCGCCGAGATGGGCGGAACCTGGCGCGACAACACCTACCCCGGGGTCGGCTGCGACGTCGCCGCGCACCTCTATTCCTATTCCTTCGCGCGCAATCCCTGGTGGCGCACCCGCTATGGCAAGGGCGCGGACATCCGCGACTATTACCACCGCGTCGCGCGGCGGTACGGTGTGCTGCCGCACATCGCCTACGGCTGCGAAGTGACCTCTGCCGTGCTGGAAGCCGGCCGGTGGGTTCTGACGACCAGGGGCGGCGGGACATATGCGGCCGACATCGTCATCGCTGCGACCGGCCGGTTGCATCACCCGGTGGTGCCCGACATCGCCGGGCTGGAAAGTTTCGCCGGCGCCAGCTTCCACACGGCGCGCTGGGACCATTCGGTGCCGCTGGCCGGCAAGCGCGTCGGGGTGATCGGCACGGGATCGACCGCCACCCAGATCGTCACCGCTCTGGCGGGCAAGGTTGCCCGGCTCACGGTCTTCCAGCGCACGGCGCAGTGGGTATTCCCGGTCAAGGATACGCCCAATCCCTGGTGGAAGCGGCTCGCCTGGGCACTCTCGCGGCGGAATTGGGAAAGCTACTATCGCCAGCTTCGCCGCGAGACCGAGGCGCGCGGCAAGGCGGCGACGAGTTCGGAAGAAGGCCGCCGCGCCCGAGACCAGGTGTGCCTCGACGCGCTGGCCGCGATCCGTGATCCGCAGCTGCGCGACAAGCTGACTCCGGATTACGCCGTCGGCTGCAAGCGGCTGGTCTTCTCCGACGGCTTCTACGAGGCGATCCAGCACCCCGGCGTCGAAGTGGTCGTCGATCCGATCGATCGCGTCGTGCCGCAGGGAGTGCTGACCAAGGACGGCACGCTGCACGAGCTCGACGTGCTGGCGCTCGCCACCGGCTTCGACGCGCATGCCTATGTCCGGCCGATGCAGGTCACCGGCGAGGACGGTACGACGCTGGACGAGGTCTGGCGCGAGTTGCCGCTGTCCTATCGCTCGATCGCCGTTCCCCGCATGCCGAACTTCCTGATGATCAACGGCCCCTATTCGCCCGGCGGAACCGCGTCCGTCGTCGGCATCGTCGAAGTGCAGGTCGGTTACGTAGCCCAGCTGATCGAGCGTATCGTCCAGGCCGGCATACTGCTGTCCCCGCGCGAAGAACCCGCCCGACAGTGGCTCGACGAGGTGCGCGAGCGGGCGCGGCAATCGGTGTGGGGTTCGGGTGGCTGCCAGAGCTGGTACCTCGACAAGACCGGCACGCCGACGCTGGATCCGAGCACGCTGTCCGAACTGCAGGAGCAGTTGGCAGTGCCGGACTGGGATCACTTCATCGAGCGACCGAGGTAGCGGCGATGGCCCGTGCATCGAGCAACGGCATCGAGATCGAATACGAGCTTTCCGGACCGGAAGGCGGCCCGGTGCTGCTGATGATCCATGGCGTCGGCGCGCAGCTGGTCCGCTGGCCGGGCGAGCTTTGCCGTATGTTGGAAGCGGCGGGATTTCGCCTGCTGCGCTTCGACAACCGCGACGTCGGGCTGTCGACCCACATGTCTGCCGCGCCGATCCCCGACATCGCGGCCGTCGTTGCCGCGCGGGCGGCGGGACGCGAGCCGGACCTGGCCTATGGGCTTTCCGACATGGCGGCCGACACGGCAGGGTTGCTCGACGCGCTGGGCATCCGGGCGGCGCACGTGCTCGGCGTGTCGCTGGGCGGCATGGTGGCCCAGACCCTGGCGATCGAGCATGCCGCCAGAGTCCTTTCACTGAACATCTTCATGTCGCACAGCGGCAATCCCAACATGCCGCCCTCGCGGCCCGAGGCGATGGCGATGCTATCGCGCGCGGCGCCCGATCCGGCCGGGGACCGCGAGGCGTACCTCGGCCATCAGGTGGCGCTCAACCGGGTGCTCGGCAGCCCCCTCTATCCGACCGACGAGAGCGAGCTCCGCGCCTTCGCCGCAGCGGCGGCAGACCGGTCCTACAATCCCGCCGGCGCCGCGCGCCAGCTCGCCGCCACGCGCGGCGCGGCCGATCGGCGCGAGCAGCTCAAGGCCCTGTCGGTCCCGGCCCTGGTGGTTCACGGCGTCGACGATCCGCTGCTGCCGGTCGAATGCGGGCGCGACATTGCCCAAAGCCTGCGCGGTGCCTGGCTGCTGGAAGTGGACGGGATGGGGCACGATCTGCCGGCCGGGCTGGCGCCGCTCTTCGTGTCGGCGATCGGCGCGAACTGTCGCCGGTCGCCCGCTTCCTCAAGCTGATCTGCGTAAGCATCCGCTTATTCGCCGCTTCATAAGCCGAGCCGCAATGGCCGCGCACATCGGGGCGGTCCATGTCCACTCGCGACCCGGTTACAGGAGCATGGTCATGGAAGAGATTGAAACCCGCCCCCGCAAATGGGATCCGCTTGTCAGGCTGACGCACTGGACGATCGTCGGTGCGGTGCTGGTCAACGGGCTGATCTCCGAGGAAGGATCGCCACTGCATGTCTGGGTGGGATACGGGCTGGCGGCGGTGCTGGCACTTCGCCTTCTCTGGGGCTTCATCGGACCGCGTGAGGCCCGCTTCAGCGCCTTTCCGCCAAGCCCGGCACGGGCAGCCGCACATGTCCGGGACATCTCGGCCGGCCGGCTCACGCAGCATCTGTCGCACAATCCCCTGGGCGCGCTCATGGCCTATGCGATCTGGGCGACGCTGGCCGTGATCATCGCCAGCGGCATCGCCATGGCGGGTATCCCGAAGTCGGATGGCGTGAACGCAGAGCAGCGGAGCGCCGTCGAGGCCCATGTCTCCGACCACGGGCAGGACGAAGCCGGTGACGAGAGCGATGAACATGAAGGCGAGGAAGGACTGCTGGGCGAAGTCCATGAAGCGGCGGTCAACCTTCTCTACGTCCTGATCCTGCTGCACCTTGCCGGGGTTGTTTTCGAATCCCGCCGTAGCGGACGCCATATTGTCGTGGCGATGCTGCCTGGGCGCCGATAGACCGGGACCATGATTGACCGCCAACGGATGCTGGAGCGCAGGGCCGCGGCGATGACCGTCGTCGTGGTCCTGCTGCTTTTCGTCACGATCTTCTTCCTCCTCGATTTTGCCGGTGATGTTCGCGACGACAACTGGGGGCCTCACCTTGCGGTCGAGGGGCTGGCGGCGCTTGGCCTGCTGATCAGCGTGCTGTTCGGGGCGGTGCAGATCCGCTGGCTGATTCATCGCGCCCGTCAGGACGAAGCCGCCGTCGCCACCGCACGCGGGGCAATGACCGATCTGATACGGCTTCGCTTTGCGGAATGGCAGCTGACGACGGCCGAAGCCGACGTTGCGCTGTTTGCCCTGAAGGGCTGCGACGTTGCGGAGATCGCTGGATTGAGGAACGCCGCGGCGGGAACGGTCCGCGCCCAGCTTGCCCGCGTATATGCCAAGGCAGGCGTCAAATCGCAGGTGGCGCTGATGGCGCTGTTCGTCGATGAACTGGTGGATCTCGCTGCGGAAACCGCAGGGGGCCCTGGCGCAACCCTACCGTAACGAGGGCTGCGGGCTTCACCGCCGCGGCGGTCGCGATCGCAGCGGCCAGGGCGTCGGCGCACTCGCGAGCCGCAGCGGTGAGAGCCCGGGCCGAGGACCTTGCTTGCGCGCTGCAGGCCTGGCGATCCCTGGGGGCCGTCGGGCCTAGGTCCAGTCCCGAGCCTGGGCGAGAAGGCGGATGACCTCCTCGTCTTCGGTTTGCGAGAAGTCGCGGTAATGCGCCCCGACCGCGAAGAACGGGTCGGGTGACGAAAGGCAGACGATGTCGTCGCAGAACTTTCCGAGCGTGAGGAGCACGTCTCGCGGTGCCAGCGGCACGGCAAGGACGACGCGACGGGGAGCGATTCTTGCCAGGGCCTTCAGCGCGGCGAGAACCGTGCCTCCCGTGGCAATTCCGTCGTCGACCACGATGACGGTCCGGCCCTGGAGAGGAATGGGCGGGGCGGAGCAGTAGGCGGTGCGGCGACGCTCGATCTCGGCCAGCTGGCGCGCGACTTCCCGATCGATATAGGCCTGGCTGGCTCCGGCCTGGCGGGCCGCGGCCTCGTCGATCACCACTTGCGGTGATGCGCCGTCGACGAGCGCGCCGATGCCGAATTCCTCGTGGCCCGGCGCACCGATCTTGCGCACCAGCAGAATATCGAGCGGGGCGCGAAGCGCCTGCGCGATCTCGAACCCGACCGGGACGCCCCCGCGGGGCAGAGCCAGTACGACCGGGTCGACCAGAGCAAGCGCCTTGATCGGCTGTACCAGCGCCGCACCGGCTTCGCGCCGGTCGCTGAACGGCTCGCCTCTGCTCATGATCCACCTCCGAGGTCCCATCGGCCGCTGCGGCCTGTCGAACATGTGTCGGTCATGCCGCTTCCTGCTCGCGATCGAGCCGTGGTCCATGGGCATTGTCTCCGTACCGGGGAAGCCCGTCCGGAGGGCAGCGCCGGTCCAAGCGGCTATCGCCCGGTCAGTGCCTGCCGGGCCCACGACACGATCGCGCTTGCCGGCATGGCCCCGGACTGCCGGGCGAGCTCCCTGCCGTCGGCGAACAGGATCATCGTCGGGATCGAACGGATGGCGAAGCGTGACGCGATGGCCTGCTCGGCCTCGGTATCGAGCTTCCCCAGGCGGACGAGGGGCTCGAGCTGCGAGGCGGCGGCTTCGAAGGCGGGTGCCATCAGGCGGCAGGGGCCACACCACGATGCCCAGAAATCCACCAGCAGCGGTATTCCGCTCTTGTTGAGGTGCGCCTCGAAATTGGCGGACCCGAGCGCCACGGGACTACCCGCGAACAGCGCCGAGCCACAGCGACCGCATTTGCCCCCTGCCGCGAGCTTGTCGCGCGGGACGCGATTGGCGGTCGAGCACGCCGGACAGACGACCAAGACAGGTTCGTTTGCTTTCATGGCTCGATCCCGTGGCGGTCGGATATCATTGGCCGGCCTCGTTGCACAGTTCGCACAGGGCATGGATGACGCCGCGCACTATGGGGTCCTTGAGGCTGTAGAAGCGCGTCTGCGCTTCTCCCCGGATGCTCACGACGCCTTCCTCGCGCAGCATGGCCAGGTGCTGCGAAACGGAGGACTGCGAGAGTCCGGCCAGTTCCACGAGTTCGCTCACCGAGACCTCGCCTTCATCCATCCGGCACAGCATGAGCAAGCGTTCGGGGTGGCTCATCAGCTTGAGGCGTCCCGCCATGATCGTGGCGTTGGCCTTGAGTTCGGAAAGATCGGTCGGCTTCATTCTTCGGGTTCCGGTAGGGGGCGACCATCGTCGCGCAGGACTATGTAGATTGCCGGGATAACGAGCACGGTGAGCAAGGTCGAGGAGGCGAGTCCGAACAGCAGCGAGATCGCGAGGCCCTGGAAGATCGGGTCGGTCAGGATCACCGCCGCGCCGATCATCGCGGCCGCAGCGGTAAGCACGATGGGCTTGAACCGGATCATTCCTGCCTCCAGCAAGGTCTCGCGCAGGCTCTTGTCGGCGCTGCGGGTGTGCCGGATGAAATCGACCAGCAGGATCGAGTTCCGGACGATGATCCCGGCCAGAGCGATGAAGCCGATCATCGAGGTCGCCGTGAACGGCGCGCGGAACAGCATATGGCCGAGCACGATCCCGACCAGCGTGAGCGGGATCGGGGTGAGGATCACCAGGGGTATGGTGAAGCTGCGGAACTGGCCGACGACGAGCACGTATATGCCCAGCAGCGCCACCATGAAGGCGCCGCCCATGTCGCGGAACGTGACCCAGGTGATTTCCCATTCGCCGTCCCACAGCACCGAGGGCTTGCTCTCGTCCTCGGGTTGGCCGTGGAGGATGATTTCCGGCTTTTCCAGCCCGTGGGCCTTCCAGTCGAAGTTGTCGATGGCCTCGTCGACTGCGAGCATGCCGTAGATCGGCGCTTCATAACGACCGGCGAGCTCGGCCGTCACCATGGTCGCACCGCGGCCATCCCGGCGGAAGATGGCCTGTCCGCCCGGCTCCAAGCGTGCCGTCACCAGTTCGCCCAGGGGAATCAGCTGCCCGGTGGGCGTCGCGGCGACCGGAGTGGCGGCCAGCGATGCCGACCAGCTGCGCTGCGACTGGTCGAGTGCGATCTCAATCGGCAAGGGATCGCGGCCGTTGCCGCGCGGAGCATAGCCGACCACCTGGCCGCCAAGCAGCGCAGCGATGCTGTCGAACAGCTGGCGTTCGGACAGACCGTAATGGTCCAGTTTCGCCCGGTCGGGGATCAGCATCAGGGTCGGGCGGGGCTGCCCGAAACTGTTGTCGACGTCGACGATGTAGGGCACCGACCTGAAGATCGCCTCGACTTGCGCAGCGGTTTTCCGGCGGGTCGCCTCGTCCGGCCCGTAGATCTCGGCGAGCAGCGTGGCCAGCACCGGCGGCCCCGGCGGGGTTTCGACGACTTTCAGCGAGCCGCCGGCGGGCAGGGGGATCGCCTTCAGCTTGTCGCGAAGGTCCACCGCGACCTCGTGGCTGGAGCGCGAGCGATCGCCCTTGGGCAGCAGGGTGATCATCAGGTCCCCCATTTCCGGCGCATTGCGCAGGAAATAGTGACGGACGAGCCCGTTGAAGTTGAACGGAGCCGATGTCCCCGCATAGGCTTGCATCGAAGTGACTTCGGGGACGGTCCGCGCGACGGAGGCAGCCTGCTCGAGCACGCGCGATGTCGTCTCGAGGCTGGTGCCTTCGGGCAGGTCGGCGACCAGCTGGACTTCGCTCTTGTTGTCGAACGGCAGCAGCTTGACCGTCACCGCCTTGAAATAGAACATCGAGCAGGCGAGCAGCGTCGCGACGCCGACGACGATCAGGAAGCGCCTGGCGCTTTGCGGCGTGGCGATGACCTTGCTCGCATAGTGCCGGTAGAGACTGCCGAGCTTGCCGCCGTGCTCGTCATGCCCATGCTCAAGGGTCTTCCGGGCAAAGCGGACCATCAGCCATGGCGCGATGATCACGGCGACGAAGAACGAGAAGATCATCGCCGCCGATGCATTGATCGGGATCGGCGCCATGTAGGGGCCCATCAGCCCCGAGACGAACAGCATCGGCAGCAGCGCGGCGACCACGGTCAGCGTTGCGATGATCGTCGGGTTGCCGACTTCGGCCACGGCATCGACCGCACCATCGATCCGGCTGCGGCCGTCGTTCATCGCCCAGTGGCGGGCGATGTTCTCGATCATCACGATGGCGTCGTCGACGAGGATGCCGATCGAGAAGATCAGCGCGAACAGGCTGACCCGGTTGATGGTGAAGCCCATGACGTTCGAAGCGAACATCGTCAGCATGATCGTGGTCGGGATGACGATCGCGGTGACGCCCGCCTCGCGCCAGCCGATGGCGAAACCGATCAGGACGACGATCGAGACTGTCGCCAGCGCGAGGTGGAAGATGAGCTCGTTGGCTTTCTCGTTGGCGCTCTCGCCGTAATTGCGCGTGACCGAGACTTCGACGCCGGCGGGGATCAGCGTGTTCCTCAGCCGGTCCACTCGCTCGACGACGCTTTCCGAAACGGTGACGGCATTGGCCCCGGCGCGCTTGGCGATGGCGAGGCTGACCGCCGGGCTCGTGGTCCAGGCCGATCGCTCGTCCTTCGCCCAGCGCCATGCCCGGGCCTGGTTCTGCGTCGGCGCCTGCTCGACCTTCGCGACATCCGACAAGAGTACCGGCGCGCCGCCGGCCGAGCGCACGGTCAGGCTGGAAAGCTCCTGCGCATCGCGCAGCGTCCGGCCGGCGACGACCAGCGCCGCCTGCCCGCCCTCGCGTACGGTTCCGGCCGGGAACGCACGATTGGCCTGGCTCACGGCTTCGATCAGGTTGCCCAGCGGCACCCGGTAGAGCGCGAGCTTGGCGGGGTCGGGCACCACGCGAAGCGCCATGTGTCGGCCGCCGGCGACGAAGGTGAGGCCGACGTCGTCGACCTTGGCGAGCTCGGTCCTGAGCTTGCCCGCCAGCTCGGCAAGCGCCTGGTCGTTCCACAGGCCTGCCGCGCCCGGCTTGGGGGCCAGAGTCAGGACCACGATGGGGACGTCGTTGATGCCGCGCACCGTCACTTGCGGCGGCGGGATGCCGACCGGTATCCGGTCCTTGTTGGCCTCGATCTTCTCGTTGATGCGGATGGCTGCGTCTTCGGGGTCGGACCCGACTAGGAAGCGGGCGGTGACCAGGGCGCCGTTGTCCTGCGCCTGGGTGTAGACGTGCTCGACGCCGTCGACGCTCTTGACGATGGTTTCCAGCGGCTTGCCGACGAGCTCGACTGCCTCGCTTGCCGCAAGGCCCGGTGCCTGGACCATGATGTCGACCATCGGCACCTTGATCTGCGGCTCTTCCTCGCGCGGGATCGTGATCGTCGCCAGCAGGCCGACGAGGATCGCAGCGAGCAGGAACAGCGGCGTCAGGGGCGACATGATCGTCGCCCGGGTGAGCTTGCCCGATATGCCCAGGTTCACTTGGCAATCCCGATCAGCGTGTCGCCGGCGGCGGCGCCCGACAGGATCTCGACCTTGCCCGGCTCGGCCGAAGCGGCCGTCTGGACTGGCACCTGGGCTGCCGAGCCGTCCTTGGCGAGGACCGTCAGGTAATCGATGCCGTAGCGATTCGTCACATAGCCGGCCGGCACCAGCATGGCCTTGCGCGAGCCGGTCTCGACCTTTGCTGCGACACGGCGCCCGATCAGGCGATTGTCGATGCCGGGCATCTCGACATCGGCCGTCACCTGTCCGGCCGTGACCGACGGATAAAGCTTGATCACTCTCCCCAGGCCCGAACCGCTGCCGATGCCGCCGGCGGTAACCCGCGATCCGGCGTGGACCTTGTCGGCGAGAGATTCAGGCATTTCGAGGCGGACGATCGTCGGGCCTGCGGTGATCACCGCAATCGCCATTCCGGGGGCGACCGGCGAACCGGCGGGGACATCGGCGCGGAGCACGCGGCCGCTGGCAGGCGCGGTGACGGCGCCTTGTCCTGCGACGGCGCCGACTGCAGCCTGCTGGGCCTGGGCTGCGCGGATCTGGGCATTGGCGGCGGCCGCCGCAGCTTCCGCCTGTTCGAGGCGCGCCTTGGCGTAGACCCCGTTCTGGTAAAGGAAGCGAACGCGCGACAGTTCGCCCTGGGCTTGCGCAGCCTGGGCCTGGGCGGCGGCGACCTGGGCGGCATAGGCTCCCGCCTGATAGCCGAGCTGGCTGTCGACGATGCGGCCGATGACCTGGCCCTTGGCCACCATGTCGCCTTCCTTGACCGTGATCGTGGTCAATATGCCGGGAATGCGCGCGAGAACCTGGGCCTGATCGACCGTGGCGATCTCGGCGCTGACGTCCTGCCAGTTCACCGTGTCGCTCGCGGCTAGGACAAGGCGGGGGCCTGCGGGCGCCTTGGCGGTCTGCGCCGTCTCCGCGCCCTTGCCGCACCCGGCCAGCGGAAGACCGAGCACTGCCGTGCCGAGGGCAGTCAAGGCCAAGAGGTATCCCCGCATCGTCGTCTCCCCTGCAGAATGCGTCTTATCGTTCGACCGGCAGGCCGGCCGATTGCCAGGCCCCGAAGCCGCCGGCGAGATGCGTATCGACCGCAGCCTCTGCCATGCCGCACTTGTCGAGCGCCATCGCCGAGCGCTTGCCGCCCAGGCAGGCCAGCACCAGCTTCTTGCCGGGCGTGTCGGGCAGGGCCGATGGCTGGAACGTCGACAGCGGCATGTTGATCGCACCGGGAATGTGACCGGCCGCGAATTCGTCCGCCTCGCGGACGTCGACGACGGCGGCCGTGCCGCTGCGCAGCATCGCATCGAGTTCCTGCACGGTCAGCTCGGGATGCCCGGAACCCGCCTTGCCCTTGCCCAGCCCAAAAACCATCTGCTCGTCCTTTCGTCGGGTGGCCGCGGTCGAGCGGCCCTGTGCAAACTTTACCCCTTGCTCATATCGCAAATGCCTTATATAAGTCAATGCCGATACAGGACGTCAGCGTGCATTTCGACAGAATCCCCTGGAACTGAGCCAGGGGACTGCATTGCGGGAGAGCCGATATGTCATTGCCCCAGATCATAATCCTCGGCGCGGGCCTTGGAGGAACGATTGCCGCCTACGAAATCCGCGCCGCGGTCAAGGGCAAGGCCGAGGTCACGGTCGTCAACGACCAGGAGGACTACTGGTTCGTGCCCAGCAACCCCTGGGTCGCCGTCCGCTGGCGCGAGCCCGAAGCCATCAGGGTCCACCTGCCGCCGATCATGCAGAGGAAGGGCATCGGCTTCACCGCGGCCGGAGCAAGGCGTGTCCACCCCCAGGAGAACCGGGTCGAGCTCAACGACGGCACGTCGCTCGCCTACGACTATCTCGTGATCGCGACGGGGCCCGACCTGGCGTTCGACGAAGTCGAGGGGCTGGGACCGGCAGGCTTCACCCAGTCGATCTGCCGCACCGACCATGCCGATCGTGCCGCCGATGCCTTCGACAGGTTCTGCAAGGACCCCAAGCCGATCGTCGTCGGCGCCGCGCAGGGCGCCTCATGCTACGGCCCGGCATACGAATTCGCGTTGATCCTCGATACCGAGCTCAAGCGCCGCAAGATCCGCGACCGGGTACCGATGACCTATGTCACGCCCGAGCCCTATATCGGTCACCTCGGCCTGGACGGGGTAGGCGACACCAAGACCCTGCTCGAGAGCGAACTGCGCAATCGCCACATCAAGTGGATCACCAATGCCCGGATCGCCAAGGTCGAGGAAGGCACGATCCATGTCGAGGAGATTGCCGACGACGGATCGGTGAAGGCAACCCGCGACCTGCCGTTCGGCTTTTCCATGATCCTGCCCGCGTTCCGCGGCATCCCGGCGGTCCACGGCATCGAAGGACTGACCAATCCGCGCGGCTTCATCCTTGCCGACAAGCACCAGCGGAATCCCGTTTTCAAGAACGTCTATTCGCTCGGGGTCTGCGTCGCGATCCCGCCGGTCGGGCCCACGCCCGTCCCCGTCGGCGTGCCCAAGACCGGGTTCATGATCGAATCGATGGTCACGGCGATCGCCGCGAACCTCAAGCTGGAACTCGAAGGCAAGGAGCCGGTCGAGGAAGCGACCTGGAATGCCGTGTGCCTTGCCGACTTCGGCGACGGCGGCGTGGCCTTCGTCGCCCAGCCGCAGATCCCCCCGCGCAATCTCAACTGGTCATCGAGCGGCAAATGGGTGCACCTCGCGAAGATCGGCTTCGAGAAGTACTTCCTGCACAAGGTGCGGCGCGGGACCAGCGAACCCTTCTACGAGAAGCTCGCGATGCACGCCCTCGGCATCCGCAAGCTGCGTTTCAGATAAGGAGAATAGCCATGACGCTCGATGCTGCGGTCTTCCGCTTTGCCGGTATTGTGGTTCTGGCCAGCCTGGCCCTGGCTCACTGGGTCCATCCGGGATTCCTCTGGCTCACCGCCTTTGCCGGCGCGAACATGTTCCAGGCGAGCTTCACGGGCTTTTGCCCTGCCGCAACGATCTTCAGGAAAATGGGTGTCAGGCCCGGCAACGCCTTCAAGTGATTCGAGCCTGACATGCACCGCGCGATCCTGTCCCTGGCCATGCTGCCCTGCCTCACCGCCGCCTCGCCCGCTTTGGCGCAGGATCTCGCCGCTGCCGTCGCCGATGCCCTGGCGAGCGCCCCGGCGCTGGCAGAGGCATCGGCCGGCAAGGCGGCAGCCGATGCGCGCCTCGACCGTGCCCGCGCCGAAGGCAATCCGCTGCTGCGGGCGGAAGGCTCCTACGGGGTCGGGCGGATCGACAACGGCGGCTTCTTCGGCCTGACCGCCGACGACGTGTCCCCGCTCGCGCTGCAGGCGATCGCGGAAATGCCGCTCTATGCCGGGGGCCGCATCGCATCCGCGATCGACCAGGCCCAAGGTGGTGCCGATATGGCGCGCTTCGGGGCCGAGCAGGCACGGCTGCAGACCATCGTCCTTGCCGTCGGCACCTACACCGAGGTCCTGACTTCGCGAAAGCTCGAGGCGCGCTACGGCCAGCTCGTCACGGAACTGGTCGAGACCGAGCGGCAGGCGGGCCTGCGCTTTCGCGCCGGCGAGATCGCCAGCTCGGAACTGGCGCAGGCCCGTGCCCGCAAGGCAGAGGCCGACGCCGGCCTCGCCCAGGCGCAGGGGCGCCGCGCTTCGGCCGAGGCCGCCTACCAGAGGCTGACCGGCAAGCCCGCGGGCGACCTGGCGCCCTTGCCGGAATTGCCGCTCGTGCCGCCGACGCTCGATCAGGCGCTCGACATGGCGCGGACCGCCAACCCCGCCTTGCGCCAGGCAAAGGCGGCTGTCGACGTCGCGCGGGCGGGCGTTCGTTCTGCCAGGGCCGAAGGCTTGCCGACAGTCGGCGCCTTTGCCGAGGCAGCGCACGTGCGCGACCAGTTCTTCCCGGGGTACAAGGCGGATTCCGTCGCCGTGGGCCTGCGGGGGCGTTGGACGCTGTGGGCCGGGGGGCGTGTCGCGGCTCAGACCCGGGCGGCGGACGCCGACCTGGACGCCAGCGAAGCCAGGCTGCGGCAGGCCGAACAGGCGCTCGACGGCATGGTCATCGACGCCTGGCAGGGGCTGATCACCGCGCGGCGCATGACCGAAGCATCGCAGCTGCGCAGCGACGCCGCGGCCGAGGCCCTGCGCGGCACGCGGCTCGAGGCACAGGTCGGCGCCAAGCCGACTCTGGCCGTGCTCGATGCCGAGCGCGAAGCCATCGAGGCGGAAGCGGCGCTGCTGCAAGCCGACGGCATGCGGACCGTAGCGGCCTGGCGGCTCAACGCCTTGACCGGGAACATCGCCCCATGACCGATCGTGCCATCCAAGCCGCGAAGACCCGGATCGCCGCCGCGCGAGCCACTGCCTCCGGCCGCCCGGTGATCCGCACCTTCTTCGACGAACCCACTTTCACGGCGACGCATGTGGTCCATGACCCGGTCACGCGCCGCGCCGCGATCATCGATTCCGTGCTCGATTTCGACCAGGCGGCAGGCCGCACCCGCCACGCTTCGGCCGATGCCGTCATTGCCTACGTGCAAGCGCAGGGACTGACCGTGGACTGGCTGCTCGAGACCCATGCCCATGCCGATCATCTATCGGATGCGCCGTACCTCCGGGAGCACCTCGGCGGTACTCTGGTCATCGGGCGCGCGATCGTGGCGGTGCAGGACGTCTTCGCCCGCGTGTTCAACGAGCCGGCGAGCTTCGCCCGCGACGGTTCGCAGTTCGACCGCCTGATGGATGACGGCGAGACTTTCGAAGTCGGCAGTCTCAGTGCGATCGCGCTGCATGTGCCCGGACATACGCCGGCCTGTATTGCCTATGTGATCGGCGATGCAGTCTTCGTCGGCGACACCCTGTTCATGCCCGACTACGGCTCTGCCCGTGCCGACTTCCCGGGGGGCGATGCCCGAACCCTCTACCGCTCCATCCGCCGCCTGATGCAGCTGCCCGACGAGACTCGCGTCTTCCTCTGCCACGACTACAAGGCACCGGGCCGCGACGACTTCGTCTGGGAAACGACCATCGGGGCAGAGCGGGCCGAAAACGTCCATGTCCGTGAAGGCATCGGCGAAGACGAATTCGTCGCCATGCGCGAGGCGCGCGACAAGACTCTCGGCATGCCGCGGCTGATCCTGCCGTCGATCCAGGTCAACATCCGCGCAGGGCACCTGCCCGAGCCCGAGGCAAACGGGGTCAGCTACCTCAAGCTGCCGCTGAATCTCCTCTAGGCGCAAGGGCAGGGATGTTCAGCGAGCTTCAATATGTCCTGGGTGGGCTGAGCGGCGTGCTGATCGGCTTTACCCTGGGCCTGGTCGGCGGCGGGGGTTCGATCCTGGCGGTTCCGCTGATGGTCTATGTCGTCGGCGTCAAGAGTCCGCACCTGGCCATCGGCACGAGCGCGCTGGCCGTCGCCGCCAACGCGCTGGCCGGCTTGTTCAATCATGCCCGCGAGAAGAACGTCAACTGGCGCTGCGGCGCGTCCTTTGCGCTGGCCGGCGTCGCCGGCGCGTTGGGCGGCTCGACACTCGGCAAGGCCTTCGACGGCGAGAAGCTGCTGTTCCTGTTTGCCCTGCTCATGCTGGTCGTGGCTTTCGCGATCTATCGCGGCCGCGGCGAAGCCGGCATCGAGGGGGTGCAGTGCAACCGCGACAACCTGCCCAAGGTCATCCTCTTCGGCATCGCCACCGGGATGCTGTCCGGCTTTTTCGGCATTGGCGGCGGCTTCCTGATCGTCCCCGCGCTCGTCGCCTCGACCTCGATGCCGATCTACCGCGCCGTCGGGACCTCGCTGATTGCCGTGGCCGCGTTCGGGCTGACCACAGCGGCGAACTATGCGGCTTCCGATCTGCTCGACTGGCCGCTGGCTGCCAGCTTCATCGCCGGAGGCATGGTCGGCTCGGTGCTCGGTGCCGCTGCAGCCCGCAAGCTGGCGGCGGCCAAGGGGCGCCTCAATACCGTCTTCGCCGCGCTGATCGTCGTTGTGGCGGGGTACATGCTCTATCGCAACTGGATGGCTTTCCAGGCCTGAGCGCAGAGCGGACGCATAGGAGTACGGCAATGCACAAGGACTGGAAAGCGATGGCGAGCGAGCTGTCGGGCGCGATCAAGGAGGTGCGCCTCGGCTCGCCCGAAGTGACCAAGGCCTTCTCGGCCATGGCCAGGGCGGCAACCGAGGGCGGCGTCCTCGACACGAAGACCAAGGAACTGATCGCGCTCGCCATATCGGTGGCCATCCGCTGCGACGGCTGCGTCGCCTTCCATTCGCAAGCGGCCGTGAAGCATGGCGCGACGCGGGACGAAGTCATGGAGGTGATGGGACTGGCGCTGTACATGGGCGCCGGGCCGAGCCTGATGTATGCGGCGCAAGCCGTCGAGGCGTACGACCAGTTTGCCCTTGCGGGCACCTAGGGCCGGGCCGGCAGCGCGATGGAATGCGGAAATTGGGGTCATGGGGTCCAGTCGCTTGCGAGGGCACGGTGAGCCTCGCGACGCGAATTGCGCGAGTCAGGGGGCATATAACCAATATGGTTCATATTGTCAAGGTCCAATCAGCTGATCATGCCTGCGCGCCCGTCCGGGCAAGCCCCTCGGCCTCGGTGGGAATGGCGAAACGATCGGCATAGGGCGCGAACTGCTCGCGCACGGCGGCGATCTCGAGGCCGTACTGGTCGAGCGAATAGTCGTTCCGGCCGCGTGCGTTCTTCGGGTTGGCGGCGTGCCAGTCGGCGACCGCGGCTGCCACTGCGTCGGGCGTATCGATGCCCAGGCCTGCATGGATCCGGCGCATCTGGCCGACCGGGTCGGCGACCAGCGCGTAGTAGTCGACATGGACGACCCTGTGCCCGTGCGGCCCGGCATCGAAGTCCATGATGCGATCGACGTGGCGCCGGATGAAGTGCAGCATGTCGCGCCCGACCTCGTGCATGTCCGGCGTCGTCGCCGCACACATGCTGCGCAGGTTCCAGGTCATCTTCGCGATCGAGCCCACCACTTGCGCCGGGTCGCGGTGCGTCATGACGAAGCGCGCGTCGGGATGGACCGCCAGGATCTCGTTCATGGCGATGACATGGTTCGGATACTTGAGCGCCCACGGCTTTCGCTCCCTCCGCGATTGCAGGCACTGCAGCTGGCGCTTGTGGACGCGGTAGGTCTGGACGAGATCGAGGCCGTCCAGCAGCCAGTCGAAATAGCCCGGCACTCGGTAGAGATTGTGCAGCCCCGCCGCTCCCCAGCTTTGCTGCAGGAAGGCATGGCATTCGTCAGAGCCGTCCTCGTCGTAGAGGTGGAGGGCCTCGAAGCCCTCGAAATGCGGGCGCGCCTGCTGGATCTCGCGCCATGCGGCCCGGCGGCGCTCCACCGAGGCCGGATCGTGGCCGGGCGGCGGCGAAGGCATGGTCGATTCCCACGTGCGGATCAGGCGGAAGCGCGGATCGCGGTCGAAGAGATACTGGAAATAGGTGGTGCCCGAGCGCGGCAGGCCCATCAGGAATACCGGCGCCGTGATCGGCTCCTCGGCGATCTCGGGGCAGTCTCGCACCCATTTGAGGCTTTGCAGCCGGTTGGTCGCGTCCGTCAGCAGCATGGCGCGAATCCGTGCCTCGCCGGCAGGCGACAGCGGGAAGGTGGCATGGATCTCGTCGACCAGGCGGGCAAGATTGCCGGCCACGCCCGCGTCGCCGTCGGCAATCCCCGCTGCCGCCTCGGCCTCGGCGATGATGGCTGCTGCCTCGAGCATGGTTTCTCTCCCGGTCATTGATTCGCGTCCGCAGTATTCCAGGCCAACCAGCCTTGCAGGAAGATATCCAACATCCAGCGCAAGCGCGCGCTTTTTCCGGTACCTCGGAAGAAGCGCTGCACGGCTCGCGCCGACAGTGACCGGCCATTCGCGGACTTGCAAAAGAGCAGTTGCAAAGCGGATGCGAGGGGCTGAAAAGTCGTCATGCCTCGGGGACCAGCCAGCAACCTGCCGACGTCCGAAGATGTGCGCCGCGCGCCATGCGCCGGCGACGAAAGCCGGCGGGCGCCGTCGCAGGTACCCTTGCCTGCAGTTCCGGGAGAGACCTAATGAGCGCCCCCTTCGCCACTGCCGAGCGCATTCCCGCAACCGTTCCGCCGGAACTCGTCCGCGAGGTCGATTTCGACGTGTTGACCGCTCGCGGCGACGACCCCTGGCGGGCCGTCGCCCAGTTGCACCGGGAACCGCCCGTGGTGTGGATGACCGAAGCCAACTTCGGACGTCCCGGCTGGGTCCTGACGCGAAACGACGTGATCACCGAGGCCTTCATCGACTGGGAGCATTTCTCCTCGGAACGCCCCGGCATGATCGCCGACATGCTCGGCGAACCGGTCCGGCTCAATCCGATCGAGATCGATCCGCCACGGCATCACCACTATCGCCGCGTGCTCAATCCCTTCTTCACGCCCAAGGCGGTCAGTCACTTCGACGAGCCCGTCCGCCTGTGCTGCCGGGAACTGATCGCCGGGTTCAAGGATCGCGGCGAATGCGAATTCGTCGATGAGTTCGCGGTGCCGTTTCCGTCCTATGTCTTCCTCGACCTGATGGGCATGCCGCGCGACCGGCTGGACGATTTCATCGGCTGGCAGGACGAGCTGATGCGCGCCCCCGATCCGATGAAGCGGGTGGCCGCGGCGCGGGCGATCTACGCCTATCTCAAGCAGCATATGGCTGCGCAGCAGGCCAACCCGACCAACGATTTCCTGCGCGGCATGGTTACCGCCGAGATCGAGGGACGGCCGATCGACTATTACGAGCTGATGGGCATGTTCTACGTGCTTTACGTCGGCGGGCTGGACACGGTCTATTCGACCATCGGCTGGATCGTGCACCACATCGCCACCACTCCCGATCTGCAGGCCCGGCTGCGTGCGGACCTGTCGCTGCTGCCGCAGGCGATCGAGGAGTTCTGCCGCGCCTTCTCGGTGGTCGTCACTCATCGCCAGGTCGCCAGGGACTTCGTGTTCCACGGCGTGCCGATGAAAAAGGGCGACGAGGTCAACCTGCCGATCATGCTGGCGAACCGCGATCCGGCAGTCCACGCGAACCCGCATGTCGTCGACATCGACCGCAAGCCGCGGCACATCGCTTTCGGCACCGGCACGCACAACTGCGTCGGGCTGCACCTTGCCAAGCGAGAGATGCGGATCGTGCTGGAAGAATTGCTCACGACCTTCGCTGATATCCGCATCAAGCCCGGGGTTACGCCTCGTTATCACACCGGCCGGACTTTCGGCTTCGACGACCTGCCGCTGATCCTGGACTGAACGAGGTTGCGGTTGTCGCTAAGAGGTCGCTCCAGTCGAGGCGACAGGCAGAGGAAGGGAGAAGGACATGCGCAAGGCCGGCATAGGATTGCTTTCGCTGCTCGCTGCTGCCGTGCCCGGCGCCGTCCAGGCGCGGGACAGCGAAATCAGGCTCGAGATCACCGCGCGCGATCCGGCCTACGCCGGGCGCAGCTTCGGCGAACATGGCCACTACGAGCGCATCCTCGCCGTCGCCCATATGCGCATCGATCCCAAGGACCCTGCCAATAGCGCAATCGTCGACCTCGCTCTCGCTCCGCGCGCTGCCGACGGCATGGTCGAATACGATGTCGACGTCGTCATCCTGCGTCCGGCCGAGGCGGCCCGTGCGCGCCGCGTCATGGTCTACGATGTGGTCAATCGCGGCATCAGCCTGATCGGCATGCTGAACCAGGGAGGCTTCGCCATGGGCGACCCGATCGCCGAAGGCGACGGCTTCCTGATGCGCCAGGGCTATACCATCGTCTGGAGCGGCTGGCAGAGCGACGTCGCCCTGCCGGCGATGCTGCCGCCGGGAATGCCCAGGCCCCGCCTGATCGCCGCTCGTTTTCCCACCGCTCGCCAGCCCGACGGTGCGCCGGTGACCGGCACGGTCGCGACCGAGACCATCTTCGATGCGCCGACCGGCGACACGATGGTCCTGCCCTATCCCGCCGTCGGCCTCGACCAGCCGACAGCGAAGCTCACCGTCCAGCAGCGCACCGGCGAACCCAGGCGCCTCCTCGCCGCCGCCGACTGGACTTTTGTCGATGCCAGGCACGTCAGGATCCGGCGCCCGGCGGACATGGACGCCGGCGCCATCTACCGCTTCGAATATGTCGCGCGGGACCCTGTCGTCATGGGCCTCGGCTTCGCTGCGACTCGCGACCTTGTCGCCTGGCTGCGCCGCCCGCACGCCGGCAACCCGCTGGCCGACATGGCCGGGGCACCCGCCGCAGCTGCTGCCGGGGCCGAGCCCGGCGACAGCCTTTTCGCGGCGACCATCGCCATCGGAGGATCGCAGTCGGGCCGCTACCTTCGCGACTTCCTGTGGCAAGGCTTCAACCGCGACACCTCGGGCAGGCGCGTGTTCGACGGCATGATCCCCTTCATCGCGGGCGGACGGCGCACCTTCACCAACTTCCGCTTTGCCGAGCCGGGCCGCTTCTCGCGGCAGCACGAGGACCACGATGTCCCCGGCTTCGACTTCCCCTTCACCTATGCGACGCTGACCGACCCGGTGACCGGCAGCAGCGACGGCATCCTGGCACGCTGCAAGGCCAACGGAACCTGTCCGCGCCTGTTCCACGTCGATACCGGCGCCGAATTCTGGCAGGCAGGCGCTTCGCTGGTCGGCACCGGCGGGACCGGTGGCGACGTCGCCCTTCCCGAAGAGGTGCGCGCCTATGCCATTGCCGGCGGCGCGCACGCGCCGACCATGACGATGCCGTTCTGCACCTATCCGGCCAATGCGATGAACTACGTGCCGGTCCTGCGCGCGCTGCTGGTCGCCATGGCCGATTGGACCACCGGCCGCGCCGACCCGCCGCCGAGCCGCTGGCCGAGCCTTGCAGCACGCGAGATCGTACCGGTCGACAGCCTGGTCGCGCCGTTCGAACCCTGGGCCCGGGTCGTCAACCTGCCGATCCCGCCGGCCGGCAAGCCGGCCTGGCCGGTGTTCGTCCCGGCGATCGGCAAGGACGGAAATGAACTGCCCGGCCTGCGCATGCCCGAGATCGCCGCGCCGGGCGGCACCTACCTGAGCTGGAATCTCAGGAAGGAGGGCTTCGCGCCGGGCGACCTCTGCATGATCTTCGGGGGGTACGTGCCTTTCGCCAGGGATGCTGCTGCGCGCGCGCAGGGAGACCGCAGGCCCGCGCTCGACGAACTCTACCCGTCCGCCGGCGATCGCAGGCAGGCTTATGCCGCGGCGGCAGAGCAGCTCGCGCGCGATCGCTTCCTGCTGCCGGGAGACGCGAAGGCCTTGCTCGACCTGGCGGCGCAGAGACCCGACCCCTAGCGGGCACCGCCAGGCCGGCAGCGATCGCCGGCGGGGCGAGGCTGCCGCCACGAGCTATACGGAATCTTTTGCCCGCGGCGGGGCCGACGACCATGTCTCGAAGCCCTTCGATACGGAGGAATTGCTGGCGCGGATCTGGGCGGCGCTGTGCCACAGGCTTCCCAGCTCGAAATCGATCCAGTCGGCGGCAAAGCGATCGAGGCCCGATCCCGGGTAGAGGCAGAACTCCCCGAAGCGCGGGGCGCCGTCGATTTCGTAGAAGTCGATCCTTATGAAGGCCTGTCCCTGGGCCAGGATCTCGGCAGCCGCGAGCATGTCGCCGAGCGATCGGGGGCGCGGCAATTGCCGGCCGTCGTCGACCAGCGGACGAAAGGCGCGGTCGTGCAGGACCCAGCGATGATCGACGCCACGGCCGAGGTGGACCTGGACGTGAGTCGCCTCGCCGCCGAAGACGTAGATCTTGTAGTCCACCGGCAGGCCGGGTCCCGTGCCGAGCAGCGGCTCGGCGATGAGGCCGCGCGGAACCCCTTCGTAGGCCCATTCGTCGAGCCACTTGCCGTAAGGCCCCGCCATCCAGCGTGCAGCACGCTCGCGCAGCAGCGCCCAACGCCGCGGCGGCGGCTCGTCGCGCAGGACTTCGTACTGGTTGCAGCCGTGCCGCGCCTTCACGATGGCCGGCAGCGCGAAGGGCGGCCGCTCTGGGAGGACGAAGCCTTGCCAGAGAGTCGGCGTGGTCCATTCGGGCCCGAGCAGCCTTGCCGCCGCCCGCTTGGCGGCGAGCTTGTCCAGCAGCGCGGTCTGCCGGGGGTCGCGGTCGAACAGCTTGCGGCGCTGGACCATCTCGGTGAAGCGCGGCGCGGCGGCGAGGTTGGGCAAGCGCCCGTGCGCCACAGGTAGGTCAGCAGCACGCGCCGGGCCGCCCAGCCGGAATCGGCCGAACCTGCCGCGAGCACGGGCACCGGCGCGGCGGTCATGCGATCCGGTATGCGATCGGCTTGAAGCTGCCGCCGTTCGACGCATAGGCAGAGCAGGCGGTCAGCCCGATCACGCAGTCCATTTCTGCTTTCAGCGCGATGTAGTCGCCCGGCCGGCTGATCGGCGGCAGCACTGCGATGCGACCCGTCGCGCCGTCGATCGGGACGTTCATGAACAGGTTGAAGGCGGTGGGAATGTCGTCTTCGGCCAGGCCCCACGGACTCAGCGCTTCGGCGAGGTTGCCGAAGCAGCCGCGGTGCACCGGCCGGTCCGGATAGAAATGGCGGAACGTCGCTTCGCTGCAGGGGGTCAGCAGGAAATCGTGCCGGCCGACGGTGTCCGCAACGATGGTCAGCATCGGGTTCGACCGGTTCGACCACAGCCGGTTGCCCGTGGTCAGCGCCAGCGTCTCCTCGTAGTCGAATGTCCGCCCGTTGGAGATCACCTCGCGCAGGTCTGCGGCGGCATAGGCCAGCAGGTCGGCGACCTGCGAGCCTTCGGGATCGAAGACCGTCAGCGTGGCGCCCTTGGGCAGTTCGAAAGCCACGCCGGTGCGCGGCGCGATGCGCTGGGTCTCGCTCACGCGCGCGGATCGCGGAACGGGCAGGCCCAGTCCGGATCGACGGCGCGGCCGCTGTACTGGCGGGCAGAGCTTGCCTTGCCGTGGTCCGCCAGCATCGGATTGGGCGTTCCCGCCAGGGCCGTGTCGCGCGCCATGATCCGGTCGCGCATCCGTTCGAACCGGCCTTCCTCGCGCAGCCGCTCGAACTGGGAATGGAGGTTGAACACGATCGCCGGCCGCGGAAAGCGCCGCGCCGGCCGCGAGGCGTTGGGATGGAGCCCGACCGCGAAATAGGCCTCGCCCCCGAAGCTGAGCGAGAAATGCGGGTCGTCGGGATCGGGGCTGACTGTCCGGTCGAACCCCTGGCCGAGCCAGTGGTCCTTGTCGGCGAGCGATTGCAGCCGCTCCCACATCGCCGCTTCGAACTGCGCCTCGTCGAGGTCGAGCGGTCCTGCGAAGAGTATCACCAGGCTGCGCAGGCCTTCGGGGTCGTCGCGCCATCGTTCCGACCAGTCGAGCAGGGCGCGGTGGATCTGCAGGTCGTTCCAGGCCGATGCGATGCTGCGCGCGTGCACGATCGACAGCGCTCCCCGCGCCAGCGCGGATTTCGCCCCGACGCAGGGGAAGTCGCTGTTCTCGATCTTGGCGCGGAATTGCCGCGCGCTCTCGGCGGCTGTCGTCTGGTCATCGGCGGAAAGCATGAAGCGGTAACGCGCAACTTGCCAAGATGTGCCGCGGCGCGCCCCTGCTTGCCGTCAGCCCTGCCTGCGCCCCCAGGCCCCCTGTCCGGTCAATCGATGATCGCCCGGCTGAAGAACTGAACCGCCAGAGCCGTGTCGATCGCGTACAGCGGCTGCGGCTTCGGCATGCCCGGGACCGAATAGTAGATCGTCTTGCTGACCATGTTCACCTCGAGCCGCATCGACCGCGTCGGGTCGACCATGTAGACGTTGCAGCAGTCGCGCGCTTCTTCGAAAAAGGCGAAGCTCTTCGCGCCCGCGCCCTTGCCGGTCTCGATCCAGGTCTTGTTCGGGCGCAACCTCAGCGAGCCCGTGGAAAAGCCGACATAGGTGACGTTCGAGGCGTCGACCTCGCTGCCGGTGGAGGCGATCGGCACGAAGAACTTTCCGCTCGGGTTGTAGTTGATCCGCTTGGCATAGAAATCGAGCTTCACCCGATTGCTCGTGCTTTCCTCGATCAGGTAGATGGCGGTGTACGTGAAGTTGCGCGAATCTTCGCGATAGGAACGCACCTGCTTGCCGTCGACCAGTTCGACCCAGCGGAAGCCCGGGGCATATTTGAACACCGAGTCCCCGCCGCTGACCGAAGTCGCCGCGCGCTGTACCGCGAGGGCATCCTTGACCTGCTGCTGCTCGGGCGTAAGCGGCTTGCTGACGGTCTGCTGGGCATGGCCCGGGCTGCCGAGCGCCAGGCTCGCCAGAGCCAGGGCGGCGCCGGCTGCGGCGAGTGCGATCTGCTTCGTCATCAACGTTGGTTCCTTTCGTAAGCCGTGGGTGCGCCGCTCGGATTGGCCTGCTCGGCGCGGGTTATGGCGGCGCGCAGCGCGGGCTGGACGTTGTTGAATTTCAGGCGCTGCACGGCTGCCGCTTGCGCGTTCGGCAGCAGGCCGTAGTTGACGTTCCCGGCTGCTGCCGGCGGGACGAAAGGCGGCGGCAGCGGCGCCGCCGCCGGCGTATTCTGCCCCTGTGCACCCTGGGCGCCCTGGCCACCGATAGGAGGGACGCTGTCGTAGATCGGAGTGGCCCGGGGTGCCGGCAGCTTCCCGGTATAGTCCTGCCGCTGGCCCTGCCCCGAAGGCTCGGGAGGCAGCTGGGCATAGTTCTGGATCCGCTCGGGCGGCAGCTGCTGATAGACGAGCGGCGCCCGGTTGAAGCGCGGCGCCGCCTGCGCCGGTGCAGCGGCCACGCCCCCGGCGGGGACGGCGGCGCGGGGCTGGCGAGCGTCGATATTGCCCGGTATCGAGGGCAGGTTGGCGGCCAGTCCCGCGGCGGCGGCGCGCGAGCGATTCCATTCCCGCGCGAAATCGGCGTCCTTGCGCGTCAGGAACTGGCTCAGCGTCTCGTTCCGCCTTGTCGCCAGCGCTCGCTTCAGCTTCCTGCGCAGGTCGACCGCATTGTCGACCGCCGCCTTGGCAGCCGTCTCGCGGTCGGCGAGATTGGCATATTCCGCGCTTCCGATCGGCGCCTTGGACCGCTTGCGGGCCGCGACCGCTTCGGCCAGCGCGTCGCGTGCCGCCTTCTTCGCCTTCAGCGCGGCCTTGGCGCTTTTCAGCGCATTGGCGACGCTTTGGGCCTTCAGCCGCTTCTGGTTGGCCTTGGTATCCTGGGACGGCACGTAGGGGCCGTCCTGTGCGAAGGCAGCCGGTGCCGCAAGGCTCGTCGCCACGGCCAGCGCCAGTGCGGGCAGCAGAACATTCTTCATGGCTTGCTCCAGTTCAGGATTGCGGTTCGGGACGCGGAGCCGCAGCGTCGCCCGGCGCGGCAGCGGCAGTGAGAGTTTCGTCGGAATCGTCCTCGCCGATCGGATCGGGCTCGATCAGGCTGAATGTGCGCTTGCGGAAGTCGCTCACGCCGACCAGTGCGGAGATGTCGGGGTGCGGCGCGCCGTCCGCATCGACGAGCGGCTGCATCGCGTAGATCGCCAGGTCGTCCGGATCGACCGGCAGATCCCAGATGCGCATGCCGGCGATGGCGCCCTTGAACTGATTTTCCGTGCCGTCCGCGCTGCCGATGAAGAAACCGCTGGACGGCAGGCTGCGGAAGCCGATGGGCATCGATCCGACCACCTTGTTGTCGACCATCACCAGCAGGTTGTTTTCGCCGAAGTCGGAAATCGCCACGTAGTGCAGCTTGCCGTCGGTGAAATCGAACGGCAGCGTCTCGAAGCGGTCGCCGGCCATGACGCCGATGCCTTTGCGCGAACCCAGCATGACGATCATGTAGGACGGGCCCTGCTTGCCGATGTTGGAGACGATGGCGGGGTCGAAGCCGGGATCCTCGCGCCAGTCGGGCTGCACCCAGAACTCGATGGTTCCGCCGCCGGCAAGGTCGAGGCTGCCGTCGGGCGGGAAAGCGAGGCTGTCGGCGCCCGAGAACTCGGCGAGGTCCGGCGTGTAGCCGGCGGCCAGCGCCGGAGCGGCGGCGAGCAGCGCGATGCCGGTGCCGACCGTCAGGAGAAAGCGTGACATGGGTTGGGTCCTTTCCTCGGGCGTTGTCTTGCGACCGCGGCCTAGCGGATGCGCTTGAAGGTATATTGGATGTCGAGCACCGGATCGCCTTTGTCCTTGCCGTTCCACAGCTGCTGGACATGGGAGACGGTGGCGCCGATTTCGGAATCGGACGTTCCCTTGAAAGCGACCGCGGAAAGGACCAGGGCCGTGTCCGCGCTCTGGGCGACGAGGTCGTCGTCGGGATCGACCAGCGTGCCGCCGTCGACCTCGACCAGCCAGTTGATCCAGCCGGTGACGGTCGTCCGCCCGAGTTGCGCCGCGGTGCCGGCGACGACCACCGGCTTGTTCCCCGCCAGGTTGACCCATTTGCCGTCGCAGGGCACGTCGAGCTTGCCCTCGGGCTTGTTGAGCCCGGTGCCGGTGCGGACCAGCGGCTTCCTCGCCTTGCCTTCGTTGTCGGGGCCGAGCGGCGTGCTGATGTCGAAAGTCACCGAACCCCTGAGCGAAGCCGTGTTGAAGGCTTCGGTGCCGACGTCGGTGCAACGGACCTGCGGCATCGCGACCTGCCACAGCTCGGTCTTCGCCTGGTCGTCGATGCGATCGACCTTGCTCGCGAGATAGGCTTCGACCGCAGCCCGCAGCTTCGGCTTGACCTGGTAGACCCAATCCTCGGAGCCGGCGAAGTACATCGGACTGACGAGGTCGTAGATCGGCCGCAGGTCGAGGAGGATCGGGCAGTCCTTTTCGCCCTGCTGCGCGGTGCTGCTCGCGCCGCCGGTGCAGGTCGAAAGCAGTCTCGACGTCCTGACCGAGCTCTCGACCTTGCTGCTGTTCGATTCGTCGACATTGCGCGAGTAGCTGGCGCTGCCGGAGACGCCCTTGTACTCGCCGGTCACCTTGACGCTCAGGCTCTCGTTCTCGGAAGCCCAGTCGGCGGTCGCCCGCTGGTCGAAGGTCTCCTGCGAGCGCGCCGCGGAGCCATAGGTGACGGCATAGGCATAATGCGTGCCGTAGCGCTGGATGAAGGTGCCGAAGTCGTTGTAGGCCGCCGCCGTGTAGAGGTCGTCGATGAAGTTCGGCTCGAGCTCGCTGAAGGCGTGATTGACGACGACGGCATATTTCTTCGTGCGGGCGATCGCCATGGCCATGCTCGAGACCGAACCGTCGCGCATGCCCTGCGTCTGGCCCTTGACATAGTCGACGGCGATCGAGGCCGAGATCGGCTTCTTGCCCATCTGCGATTCCTGCTCGTTCGGTGTCTTGCCGTAGCCGAGCGAGGCGCCGTAGGCGTTGGTCACCGACTTCTGGTAGTCGGTCTCGGTCATGATCAGCGTGTCGGTAGAAATCATGCCCGACAGCCCGTCGGGGATGTACCACAGGCCCACCGGCACGGCCTGCTTTTCGGTAAGCTCGTAGGCCAGTTCGCCGGGCACCCGGAAGATCGGCTGCATCCGGCCGAGGTTGTTGTTGATGAAGAAGGGGGAATCGCGGGTGATGTCGTAGCCGCGCTGGGCTGCCGGAAGGTTGTCCAGCGACTGGCTGATGACGAACGTGTCGGTGATCCCCACGGCCTGGTCGTTGGGCCGCAGCGTCGGACGGTAGAACTGCTGTGTCCTGCCGCCCTTCGTGACGCGGATCTCGATCCGCTTGCTGCTGGGCGCGAGATTGACCACCAGAGTCATGCCGCCGCCCTGGAAAGTCTTCCGGCCGGGGACCTTGCCCCTGATCAGGTCGGCGAGCGAGACGCCGTCGGTGCTGTTCAGGAATACCTTCCGGCCGTCGCCCAGCCCGTCCATGTAGGCGATCTGGTTGTCCGGATCGTTCGAGTTGGCGATCACAATGTATTCGTGATCGGTGTAGTTGCCGTGGTCGATCATGTCGCCCTCGGTCTGCGTCATGTTGCCCGGCAGGCTGACGATGTTGGCATTGATGACGATCGGTTCGTTGGTCCTCCACAGTCCGTCGAGCGTCAGGCGGCAGGCGTCGATGCTGCGCCCGAACTTCTGTTCCGCCGCGGCCGCCTGCTGATCGTCGAGCTGGATCGCGGCGAACTGGCGTTCCAGCACGAGACCTTTGGCCCTGGCCAGGATGACGTTCTTGGCGTCGCTGCCGCCGGCCGACTTCGCCGTGGCCTGGGCCGCGACCTCGCTGCAGCTCAGCGCCGCCTTCGCCGGGACGGCCGCCGCCGAGGCGGTTTCGGCCGCCTGCGGCAGGCGCACGGCCGCGAGCGAATTCAGCATCGCCCCGGAGGTGCCGCTGAAGCCGATGAAGCCGGCGGTCTCGCCCGCGCCGGCGCCGAAGCCCTGGGCGTGGAAACCGGGGCCGTTGGTCTTCTCCCAGTTGCCGTAGGTGACCTGGGCCTTGCCGTTCTTTTCCAGCAGGAGGCCGTGGATGCCGGCATCGGTCCAGGCGACGACGACATATTCAAGCGTCTCGCCCGGCGCGAAGTTCAGCACCCGCCGCTTGCCCCTGGCCTGTCCCAGCGTCGCCGTCGGCAGGATCTGTTCCGAGCCGGGGCTGCGATAGCCGAGCGCCAGTCCGTTGATCGTCTGGTCGCCATAGACGATCACCCGGGCGATCTCGGCGCCCTTGGGGATCATCGCCGTCTGCTCCGCGCCGCTGATCGTGCCGGCCGATCCGCTGCGGACGATCTTGTCGCCGGCCCCATAGCCGAGCTTCTGATCGGACTTGTAGGTCGGCTGGCCGTCGTTGCCCAGTTGCTCGAGATAGATCCGCGCCATCGGTGCCCGCGCGGTCGCCAGGGCGCCGAGCGAGGCGATCCTGTCGGTCGACACGCCGATAAGGCCCAGGAACTCTTCGGGCAGGTCGTAGCGGACTTGCTTGGCGCCGTCCGGGGTTCCGGCCTGCAGCGTCTTTCCGCTTTCGGTCTCGATCGCGACCGACCGCAGCGCGGTGTCGCTCGACGTTGCCGAGATCGCGGTGACCCGGTCCTCTCCGACCAGCGCCAGTTCGGCCACCGCCGGTCCCGCCGTGCCGGCGACTTCGGTTTCGAACAGCTCCCCGCCGCTTTCGTAGACCAGCTGGAATCCCGTGATGTCCGGCGCGCCGAAGATCCTGATCCGCCGCACCGTGGCCCCCTTGGGCACGGCTGCCGAGACGTTGCTGCCGCTGATCCCGCGGATATTGGCGAGAGGCAGCTTGGCCATCGCATTCTGATCGGCGGCGCTGTAGGTCTTGAGGATGTCGCTCTGCGCCGGAGCCGGCGAGGCGCCTTGCGCCACCGCCACCCGGTCCGGCCCGATCGTCGCAAGGCCGGTCGAAATGGCGACAGCCAACAGGAAGCGCGCTTTCAGTTTCATTCGATTACCCCTTCCAGCAGACGCTTTGGCGTCCGTCCGGCTAAATCTCTGGCCGGGCTAGTCTCCGCGACACCAGGCGATGAATTCGGCGATCTTGGCTGTTCCGGCGCGCGTATCCAGCGAGAGGAAGTCGCCCTTGTCGATGCGGTAGGTCAGCTGGTTGCCGCGCTCCAGCATCGTCCAGAACTGGTCGTCGATGCTCAGGTCGACTTCGTTGGTCGGCGCCTCCTCGCTCGAACCCGACGACGTCCGCACCAGGCCGTAGCGCAGCAGCCGGTCCGGTCCGTAGAGATCGAGGCTGGGACTGCGGCTCGCCTCCATGAAGAACTTCGCCTGGGCGCGCGTCTCGCCCTTGCGGCAGGTGGCGAGGAATGCGGTGGCGTCGGTCTGGGGAATGCCGAAGTACAGCATCTTGTCGCTGCCGCGGCCGTCGACTTCCCACAAGAAATCCTCGGGCGCGGAGGGGGGCGGACTGGGCAGGGCGGCCTTTGCGGCGGAAACCTGCAGCTTGTAGCCGGCGTTGCAGAAGTTGGCGAGCGGGCGCAGGACGATCGCATTGGCCAGCCGCACTTCCAGCCCCTCGCTGGTGCAAGGCGTGCCGTTGCCTTCCTCGGGATCGGCCACCAGCAGGACGCGCGCAGTGCCGGTCCCCAGCCCGGCCGAAGCCAGCGGCCTGCCGTCCAGGAAGACTCCCGTCACCGCAACCGACGGATCGCTGCTGGCGATCGTCAGGATCTTGTCGTGCGGTCCGGGCTTGAGCTCGTCGCCCACCCTTTCGACCGGAGCGGCTTTCGCTGCCTCGGTCGCTACGGCGCCGGCTGCCGCTTCCGGCTCCGGCGTCGCCTTCTGGCAGCCGGCAATCGCCAGCGTCAGCCCGGCCAGTACGGCCGCTACTCCCTGCTTGCTGCACCCCATTTTCGGTCCCCTATTGCGCAGGCGCGACTTGCTGGCAGTTCACCATGGCTTCGGTCGATCCATCGGTGTCCCCGGAATCCGACTCGATAAGCATCGCGCCGTCGCCCTTGGTCCACCACGCGAGCTTCCTGCCGGGCGTCAGGCCCGCATCGGTCTCGTACTTCGCGCCCGAAGCGGACCGCACCTGCGCCAGGCCGATCTCGCGCCCGGCGATCTCGAGATTGACGTGCTGCTCGCCGGTATGGCTTTCGACATATTGCGCGATCACCGCCGTGCCGTTCTCGCAGGAATAGCGCACCGGCGGCGGGCTCACGGTCTCATCGGCGCCTGAGGCCTCATCGCCGCCGTCCGCGGCTGCGACGGACGCCTGCGGCGGGCCGCCCGTCGCTGCTTCCGTGGCGGCCGTACCAGAGCCCTGGGAGCTGTCGGATGGCGAAGTGCCGTTCGCGTCGGGACCGTCCGCCGAACAGCTCGCCAGCAGCAGGAGCAAGCTCGCCGATGCGGGCGAGCCGGCTGCGCGAGCGAATGAACCTATCCGAGCGAGAAATCCTGTCACGACGTGCTGCCCCCAGCCCGGGATCTACCCGATTCCAGGCGTCGATCCGAAGGTTAACAAGCTTGCATTTATCCGGGGCCAGCGCAATCGCCTAAAAATCCCCGGGCCCGCCCGTTCCGCTGCGAACGGATAAGGGTCGGAACTCCCCGCATTTCCCGGTCGGTTGCCTGCGGCCTCGGTTCCCCCGCGAGCATGCGGCGTACCGGTTCGGTTTGAGTTGAATGAAAGGCCATGATAGCAATTCGGCAATCCAGCTGACGACAGGGGGCCAGTCGGTGGAAGGGGCTTTCGGAATCTATCGGATTTCCGCGCCGATTGCGGCGTCGACGCTATGGGCGGGCTCGAGCCTGCCGCGAACGCTCGACTCCCGGCTCCCTGTCGGCTGCAACATGGCCGAAACCCGCGGGAGACCCTGACATGATCGAATCCCTGCCGAACGAGTCCGTCCTCTTGCGGATCGCGCAATTCCCGCTCGTCCGGCTCATCGTCCTCGGCGGGATGCTTTTCTGGCTCATGGCGGTGGTCAACACGCTGAAGTTGGAGTTCGCGGACACGCCCTTGCTGTCGCTGGCTGTGGTTCTGGCGATGGGGGCGCTGGCTTTCGCGATCTACTATCTCTTCGTGCGCTTCGTCGAAAGGCGGCCGGTAAGCGAGCTGGCCTTGCCGCGCATGGGCCGGGAATTCGGCACCGGCTTGCTGATCGGCATCGGCCTTTACACCGCTTGCGTCCTAATCCTGATGGTGCTGGGCATCTACCGGATCGATGGGCTGAATCCCTGGCACTACATGCTGCCGGCCGTGCCGATGGCAGTGAGTACCGGCATATTCGAGGAGCTGGTGTTCCGAGGCGCGCTTTTCCGCATCGTCGAAGAGGCGCTGGGCAGCTGGATCTCGCTGCTGGTATCGTCCTTCGTGTTCGGCTTCATGCACCTGCTCAATCCCGAAGGCACGGTCATGGGCGCCGTCTTCATCAGCATCGAAGCGGGACTGCTGCTTGCCGCCGCCTACATGGTGACCCGCCGCCTGTGGCTCAGCATCGGCTTCCACATGGGCTGGAACTACACGCAGTCGGGCATCTTCTCGGGCATCGTGTCCGGCGGCGACAGCGACCCCGGACTGTTCAGGAACACCATCGACGGACCCGTCGTCCTGACGGGCGGCAGTTTCGGACTGGAATCCTCGCTGATCGCTTTCCTGCTCTGCACGACGACGGGCGTGGTGCTGCTGATTCTCGCGGTAAGGCGCGGCCATGTCGTGCCGCCCTTCTGGCAAGGCAAGCGCTGACGCCGAGCGATCCGTCGCAGGCGGAACGGGAGCGCGGCCGGGGGTCCGTCCAAGCTCTATTGCACTGCACAATGAAATATGGTTGCCTGACTAGCCGATCGGGCATTGCTTGGGGAAGCGGAAAACGGGATGGAAGCCAGCAACCAGACAGTTGAACCCGACAACGAGCTGTACCACGCCCTGCAGCGTGCCTGGAACCAGCACAAGGACAACGGCGACGGCGTCGTCGCCGACTATATCCCGGAGCTGAGCCGGGCCGATCCCGACCATTTCGGCGTCGCCATCGCAACGGCGAACGGCAAGCTCTATGCCGTCGGCGATGTCGAAGTGCCGTTCACGATCCAGTCGGTGTCGAAGGCCTTTGCTTTCTGCCTCGCTCTCGAGATCGCCGGCCCCCAACGGGTGTCGGGGCGAGTCGGCGTCGAGCCGAGCGGCGATCCGTTCAACGCCATAGTGTTCGATCCGGACACGAACCGCCCGTTCAATCCGATGGTCAATGCCGGGGCGATCGCCATCTCCGGCCTGCTCTGCGAATACCTGGGCAACGACGCCTTCGATTTCCTGCTCAACCGCTTCTCGATCGCCGCCGGGCGCAGGCTCACCGTCGACGAGAAGGTCTATGCCTCGGAATTCGAGACCGGGCATCGCAATCGCGCCATCGCCCATCTCCTGCTTGCCAACGGTGCCCTGGCCGGATCGCCCGACAAGGCGCTCGACCTCTACTTCAAGCAATGCTCGATCAGCGTCACGGCCGTCGACCTCGCGCGCATGGGCGCGACTTTCGCCAACATGGGGCAGAACCCGCTGGAGAAGTCGATCGCCTTCGAACTGACCTCGGTGCGCAGGACGCTGTCGGTCATGTTCACCTGCGGCATGTACGACTATGCCGGCCATTGGGCCTACGACGTTGGCATCCCGGCCAAGAGCGGCGTCGGCGGCGGCATCGTCGGCGTCATCAATCGCCAGCTCGGGATCGGGACCTACTCGCCCCGTCTCGACCGCAAGGGCAACTCGGTGCGCGGGATCGCCACTTTCGAGATGCTGGCCGAGGAATTCGGCCTGCACGCCTTCGACTGCACCAACGTCGGCTCGACTTTCATATCCTCGCTGATTCGCTGAGGCGGCGGCAGAGGTTCAGGGGACTGCGACCAGGGCGAACGACACGTTGTCGGGTGCCCCGCGCCCGAGGGTGAGCTGCAGCAGGGCGTCGGCCGCCGCTTCCAGCGACCGGCCGGACAGTTCCGCCAGGATCTCGTCCTTGCTCACCAGCCGGGTCAGCCCGTCGCTGGCCAGCAGGAAGATGTCGCCGGGCTCCGGCGTGCCGGACACCCTGTCCACCCTGAACCGAGAGGAAGCGCCGACCGCCCGGGTCAGGACATTGGCGTCGGGGTGGTTCTCCGCCTCTTCGGCGGCGAGCATGCCGGCGTCGACGAGGTCCTGGACCAGGCTGTGGTCCCTGGTCAGCTGCTCGACCTCGGCGTGCCGGATCAGGTAGGCGCGGCTGTCGCCCACCCAGAGGCAGCAATAGCGCCCTTCCTCCAGCAGCAGGGCCACCACGGTGCTGCCCATCGTCCGCTTCTGGTCCTGGGCCCGGCCGATCGCGATCAGCGAATCGTTTGCCGCTTCGAGCGCGCCCGTGACCCTGGCGATTCGCGCGTCGAACCCCTCGGTCCTGGCGGCATTCGCCACGGCTTCGATCACCAGGGCGCTGGCGACTTCGCCGGAATCGTGCCCGCCCATCCCGTCAGCGACGGCCCAGACGCCGTGCTCGGGAAGGCTAAGTAGCGAATCTTCATTGAGTTTTCGCTTGTGCCCGACGTCGGTCCTGATCGAGCAGTTGAATTCCATCCGCCGGACTTTCTCGATTACCGTCGTGCGCACGCAAGGCTAGCAAACCGCCGGGGATTATGCGAGTGCTTGTTGCAGCGCAGCATGCGCGTTGCTCTGGGGGCAGCATGAGCAAGGCCTATAGTAACAAGGCCCTTCCGCCGGGAACCGTGCTTCGGGAATGGCGTCTCGAGGAGGTCCTGGGAGTCGGCGGGTTCGGCATCGTCTACAAGGGACGGGGCATCTATTTCGACGAACTCGTCGCGATAAAGGAATACTTCCCCAGCGCGATAAGCGACCGCAAGGAAGGCGACACCGTCGTCCCGATCGATTCCGAAGCGGAAGAAGTCCACGCCCTCGGCCTCAAGAAGTTCGTCGAGGAAGCCAAGCTGCTGTGGAACCTGTCCACGCCCAGCCGCCACCCCAACATCGTCAGTGTCCGCAGCCTGTTCGAGATCCATGGCACGGCCTACATGGTCATGGACTTCGAAGACGGCACGTCGCTGTCGAAGCTGCTGAAGGAGGGCAGGCGCTTCAACGAGGCGAGCCTCCTCGCCCTGCTGCAGCCGATCGCCGAGGGGCTGGAGCGGGCGCATCGCGTGGGCGTGCTCCACCGCGACATCAAGCCCGCCAACATCCTCGTCAATGCGGACGGCCGGCCGGTGCTGATCGACTTCGGGTCCGCTCGCTTCGAATCCGCCGAAGCGACCAGCACCAAGGTCACTTTCCACACCCCGCCCTATGCCGCGATCGAGCAGTACGTGAAAACTTACGACCAGGGCCCCTGGACCGATGTCTATGCTCTGGGCGTGGTCCTGTTCGAATGCATCACCGGCGAAAAGCCGCCCGAAGTCCTGGAGCGCCTGCACGGCGGCCTCGGCGGTCCGCTCGCCGATCGCGAATGCCCGGGCTACAGCCGCAAGTTCCTGCAGGCGGTCGATGCAGCCATGACCATCCGGCCGAGCGAGCGGCCGCAGTCGATTTCCGACTGGCTGACGCTTCTCAAGGCGCCCGACGAGAATCCCGCTGCCGAGGCCGACGAGGATGTCGACGACGAGGCGACGCGCTTCGTGGCCTTCGATACGCTCACGCACAAGATCGTCCCCGTCGCGCCGCCACCGCCCGGCTTCGATCGCATCGACAGGATCGACACCGGCGTTCCAGAGGAAGTGGGCGACGCGCAGTTCAAGGGTCCCGGCAACATCACTGCTAGCGGGACCAAGCTTTCCGGCGAAGCCGATCCGGTGATCGCACCCGCCGCCGCCGAGGAGGCGCAGCCCGCGGCATCGGTGCCGGTGCGGAGCGGATCGACAAGTCCGCTGGTCCTGGCGGGCGCCGCCGTGCTTCTTGCCGCCGTCGCCGGCGGTGGCGCCTGGTTCCTGTGGGGCTCCGGGTCGATGGAACAGGGTTCCGCGGCCGCTCCGGACGCATCGGGCGGGGCGATCGCCGGCGACGCCTTGCCGAGCGGCATCCCCGCGGCTTCCGCAGGCGCCGGCGCCATGACCGGGGCCCTGCAGTCCTTGGCGGCAGAGGCGCGCAAGGCCAATGCTCCGGCAGCCGCGGTGGAGCGCCTGGCCGCGGCCGGAAGCCGGCTGGCGGGCCTGAGCGAGGCGGGCCTGAGCGAGACGGGGCAGGGCGGTCCGGAGATCGCGAGCCTCGTCGTCCAGGCGGCCGCCGGCTTCGCCGGCGATCTCAAGGCCGATGTCGAGCGGCGGTCTTTGTCGCTGGCCGCCCAGCACCCCTGGGCAGATCCTCGCCGCAGCGGCGCCGCGGCGGGCGAAGGCGTGGAGCGGCAGCGGACCCAGGCCCGCCTGGTGCAGGCGCGCAGCGCGCTGGCCGCGCAAGCGGCGGCGCTGGCGGGGATCGCCGATCCGGTCCGCGCCGTCGCCGGTGCCCGCCAGGCGCTTGCCGACTGGCGCAGCTTCGCTTCCTACCAGTATCGGGCGAAGATCATGGCGCCGTCCGACAAGACCCCCGAAGCGGCGGAGACCGGCGCTGACGGAGCGCAGGCCGGCGCGACTACCCCGGCTGCGGAGGAATCCGGCGCGCGGGCATCGGCGAAGGCGCGCGAACTGGCCGCGATCGTCACCGAGTGCCGCGGCATCGCCAACCAGGTCATCGCCATGGGCCGTTCCGCCCGGGCAAGCTCGGCCGCCAGCGACAAGGAGCGCCAGAATGCCCGGATGCTGCAGCAGAACGTGACGAGCGCGCAGGGATACCTGACCTACCTGGGGACGCTGACGAGCTCGATGCGCAACGTGAAAAGCGACCGGGAGGCCGAGCGGCTGGTTTCGCAGGCCGAGCAGACGCGGCGCTATCTGCTCGTCCTGCTGTCTCGCTCCAGCAGCGCGGCCAAGTAACGGCTGCGCGGTTCGGCTTCGCCGCGCCCTATTGGGTCGCGACCACTGCGCGAATCCGGTTGACCCCGCCGATCCGTTCGTAGTCCAGCGACCGGGTCAGCCGCTTTACCAGCAGGATCCCCAGGCCTCCCAGCTCCGCCTCCTCGAGCGTCGAGAACGGCGTCGGAGCGGCGGCACCGAGCGGATCGAAGGCGGTGCCGTTGTCCGCGATAGTGAGGTGCACTCCATCGTCCAGGCACTCGGCCGCGATCGACAGCTCGTCCACCGCGCTGGCGTGGCGCACGACATTGCTGACGAGCTCCTCCAGCACGACCTCGATGCGGTTCATGACCCGCTCGCCCAGCTGGAAGGGAAGGAGATAGGCGGCCAGCCCCTGCCGCGCTTCCTCGATGGACGCAAGATCCACGGGGAGATTGCGGAGAAACCCGTCCGCACCGCTCGCGGCTGTCGACGGCACGACGGCGGGATCAGCCACTCACGGCGGCGATGGCGGCCGCCTCGCTGGGAAGAACCGGGATGATGTCGGACAGGGCCGTCGTCTCGATGATCTCCATGATCCCGGGCGAGGCCCCGTACATGACGAGGCGGGCTCCCTGCCGGCTCAGCACGCGGGCGGCGCTCAGCAGCATGCGGATGCCGAGCGAGGCGATGAAGGTCACCTGCGACAGGTCGACCACGGTGTGCTGACCCTTGGGCACGATCCCGGCCAGGAACGAGGATTCGACCCGGTTGACGTTGGACGTGTCGAGCCTTCCCGCCAGCTCGGCCTTGGTAACCCCGGAAAGATCGGTGATGACAACTGACATAGGCCCCCTGTGAATCTCAGTCGAAGTTGAACACGACCAGCGAGAAATCATCTTCGAACCGGCTCGATCCCGCGGCCTCGCTGACGGCGTCGAACAGGCGCTGCGGTTCGCTGCTGCCGGCCGCGGGCGGCTGGAGGATCTGCGCGACGAAATCCTCGATCGCCCATTGCTGGCCGTCCCGGTCGACGATTTCGAAGACGCCGTCGCTGAACAGGTAGCAGGCCGCGCCGGCCGGGACCGTCAGCGAAGCCTGGGTGAAGTTCATCGCCGGCATCGCGCCGATGACGACGTTGCGCGTCCGCATGGGGATCGCGCTCTCGCGCTCGGGCGGAACCAGGTAGGCGGCGTGATGGCCGCCGGAGGCATAGTCCAGGCGGCGCGTGCGGGCATCGTAGACGCCGTACCAGATGGTGAAATAGAGGCCGTCGTGGTCGTCCATCTGGAACAGCTCGTTGAGCGTGCTCAGCACCAGTTCGGGCCGGGCCATGTCGGTGTTCGGCAACGACTTCTGGCGCAGCTGGTTGGCGATCGCCACCGCATGCATCGCCGCGCCGGCTCCGTGCCCGGCCACGTCGATCAGGTAGCAGATGTAGCGATGCTCGCAGAGCTGCCCGTAGCCGAAGGCGTCGCCGCCCAGCTTGGCGGAAGGCTTGTAGACCCAGTCGGCCCGGATCGGCCCTTCGTGGCGCGGCGCGGGGAGCAGGGCGCGGACATAGGAAGCCGCGCGCTGCAGGTCGCGCTCCTCGCCTTCGGACTGTTCGAATTCCGCTCTCGTCCGCCATTCGTGCTTGAGGCTGCGCTTGCCGACCTGGAGGACCGAGCCGACGGGCAAGGGTGCGGCGCCCGTCACCCGGACGCCGTCGACGAATGTCCCGTTGGTCGAATTGAGGTCGGTCACGTAGAGTTCGCCGTCCTTCAGCGTGACCATGCAGTGCGAGCGCGAGATCTCGGAATCGGCGATGACGATGTCGGCCGGGGCAGTGCGCCCGATCTTCAGCCCCAGCGGAGAGACGACATGGCGCCGTTCGATGTCGTCGCCGATCGCGAGCTCGAGGCAATGGAGGCGATCGCCCGGGATCAGATCCATCAGCCGCGCGCGCGTGACGATCTGCGTCTCCTCGACTTCCCCCACGATGCGACTCCCCGGCAGCAGGCAAGAGTGCGGTCCGCCCTGAACCGGGATGATATCGCAGCCCCGCCCATTCGCAAGCGCAACATGGCTTGTGATTGGCGACATGGCCGAATTTGATACAGTCCGGAAGCCGGGGCCCGGCGGGATCGGGAGCGATGCCGGTGCCGTCAGGCTCGGGCGGCGCCGAATTCGCGGCGCAGGCGGGGAAAGGCAGTCCCTTCGCAGGCACCCATCTTCGCCATGATCAGGCTCGTCACTTCGTCCGGCCCATGCCGCTCGGTATCGATGACGAGGTCGAAGACGTCATGGGCGAAGATCCGCTCGTACAGCGATGCCGCGACGCGCTTTTTCGCCTCGCTGTTGCGCACCGCATGCTCGCGCCCCAGCGTCGCGACGATGGTCTCGAGCCGCTCGTCGAGCCGCCTCGTGCTGACTTCGGGCGGCGGCTTGAGCGCGACGAAGAATACCGGCAGGCCGGCGAAGACTTCGACGCAGTCCTGCAGGATCGGCGGGTCGACGGTGGCGATGTGGTCGATCACCAGGTTCTGCCCGCTGCGGACCGCCGCCGCTGCCATGCGATGGAAGCTGCGGATCACCGGCATGCCGTGCACGCCCATGTCGAGATGCCAGGGGCCGTCCGGATTCCCGGGATCGTCGGGCGCGCCGTGGACGCCCTGCTGCGAGCAGCGGCCGCCGTCGATGAACTTGCGCGGCATGACCTTGCCCAGCATGAAGTCGATGCCGAAGTGCAGCCAGAGGCCCTCGAGGCGGTCGACGAGCAGGGTGCAGGTGGTGGTCTTGCCCGCGCCGGTCGATCCGGTGACGACCAGGACCTTGCCGGTTGCCGCCGTCACCGCCGGGTCCAGCCGTCCGGCCCCGCGCGGTGCCATTTGCGGAATTCGTGGATGCCGTAATACTCCTGGTCCTCGCCGGTGGCGCCGACATGGCCGTCGTAGTCCCAGCGGAACAGGGTCCACCATTGCCCGCGGTCCGGGAACAGCATGAACTTGGCCGGAACCTGCGCGCGGCCGATGGCGTGCAGCTCGCGGCCCAGTTCGTCGCGGATCCGCACCTCGACCACTTCGGGCCGCGCGCCCTTGCGCTCGACGACGCGTCGGAAGCCGCCGGCCGTCGGAGACATGACCCCGTCGCGCAGGATGTAGCCGCCGATCACGTCGGACTGATGCGATCCGCCCGAATGGGGCGCGAGGACGTGGAACCCGGTCCTTTCGTCGGCCGTCGACCACGCATAGCCGCCCGGCGGCCCCATTTCCATGAACCGCGGGCCGTGGCCGCCGTCGCGGATCGAGAAGGTATCGACGGCCATGCGCTCGCCGTCGAGCTCGACGAAGCCGTGAATGCGGCCGGGCTGCTCGAAATGGGTCCTGAACGCGCTCTTGAGCTGCTCGCTGCTCGGCTGGTCCATGATGTTCGGCGGCGCGATCGCGTTGAACTCCAGCTCCAGGCGGAAGCCCAGGCGATCGTAGGCGATGCGGTAGGTCCGCATCGGCTCGATCATCTTGACCGACAGCGACCAGGGCGTGGTGAAATCGTACTTGTCGTAGTCGATGCCGTACCGCCCCTCGGGCAGCAGGCGCATCGTCTGGAAATCGAAGAAGGGGAATTCCCAGACCTGCTCGCCCGACAGGTCCCACATCGCGGGCCCCCCGCAAAGGCAGTTCATGTTGGGCCGGAAATGGGTCCAGACCAGGCCGCAGATGTCCCTTTCCGGAATCGACCAGGAAAACCACGAACTGTCCGTCCAATAGGGGTCGTCGCTTTCGCCGCGGTAGAAATGATCGAGGCTTTCCGACAGATCCGCGTCCATTGCCACTCCCGTCCTCTGTTCGCGACGCCGGTTATACCGCACGGACCCGGCCTGCCAAGGCATGCCCGGGCGACCCGTGGCCCTGGTGAGGGCGACGGGCCGGCACGACGCAGTGCAGCCATTTCCCGCTTCGATCATTGCCGTCAGGTGGACACAACCTTACCCCGCGAAGCCGCGCTCGTCGTCAACACCCAGTCGCGGCGAGGCGAGGACCAGTTCCACGAAGCGCGGCGCAAGTTGACCGAGGCCGGCGTCGCTCTCGCCGCCGTTCATGCGGTCGACGACGCGGAGACGTTCCTCCCGACCGTACGCCGGGCCGTCGCCAGCGGAGTGCCGATGGTCATCGTCGGTGGCGGCGACGGGTCGCTGTCTACGGCGATCGACGCGTTCATCGGGCACGACTGCGTCTTCGCGCTCCTGCCCCTGGGAACGGCGAACAGCTTCGCCCGGACGCTGGGCATACCTCTCGACCTCGACGGCGCAGTCCGCACCATCGCCGAGGGCAGGCGGCTTCGGCTCGATCTCGGCGTCATCAACGGCGACTACTTCGTCAATGCCGCGGCCCTAGGGGTTTCGCCGCTGATCGGCGAAACGGTGCCCCACGACCTGAAGCGCTATGCCGGCCGGCTCGGCTATCTGCTGTGGGCGATCTGGTGCCTGCTGCAGTTCAAGCCGTTCAGGCTCTCGGTCGAAGTGGAGAGCCGGCGCACCACGCTATGGGCGACCGAGGTCCGCATCTTCAACGGCCGCTTCCACGGCGGCGTCGAGCACATCGAGGACGAAGCCATCGACAACGGCGAGATCGTCGTCCAGGCCGTGACCGGCAACAGCCTCTTGCCGCTGGCCTGGAACTGGTTCTCCAATTTCCTCAGGCTGCCGGGGCGCAATGCGACGACCACCGAGTTCCGGGGAAGCCGGCTCCTGCTCGAGACGCGGCCGAGGCTGAAGATCTCGATCGACGGGGAAGTCGTGGCCCGGACGCCGGCGATCGTCGAAAGCGCGCACAAGGCGATCGAAGTGGCGGTCCCCCGTCCCGGCTGAAGCGCGATCGCCCCGCGCGTTTCGGGGGTGGCGCTCGATTCGCCTTGATTGTCCCGGAGAATGGCGGATGATCGCTTCGCGGCAGTTTCTCGCGGAGATGAGGGCGCCGGCCGACTGGGAGTATCGGGATCATGATCACCATCACGCGGTTGAGCGATAAGCTGGCGTTCGGCGTCCGCATCCTGGGTGTGGACGAGGCGGCCCTGGAAGACCCGGCCGTGCGTGCCCGCCTGGTCCAGGCTTTCGACGAGCACGGCCTCATCGTCTTCGCGGACGTCGAGCCCTGCAACCGCCTGCAAGTGGCCCTGAGCCGGGTCTTCGGCGAACTGAAGGATCATCCGGTCCAAGCCGTCGACCTGGTCGATCCGGATTTCATGCCGGGCGCGATCAAGATTACCAGCGATCCCTCCTACGCCGATATCGTCGAGATCGACGGCAAGCCCTATTCGAGCTGGCTGCCCTGGCATTTCGACCACTGCTACAACAACGAGCTGAACCGCGCGGGCGTGCTGCGCGTCGTCGAAGGCACGCCCAACGGCGGCCAGACCTGCTTCATGGACGGGATCGCGCTCTACGATCGCTTTCCGCGCGAGTTGCTGGCGCGGATCGAGGGGTGCTCGATCATCTACTCGCTCGACATGCAGCCCGACCATATCCGCTTCGGCCGGCCGGACAACTTCAGAGTCCTTCAGGTCGATCCGAAGCAGGGCGAAATCCTCGAGCAGGCGAAGTCCTATCCCCGCGCCATCCATCCCGCCGTCTGGACGAGGCCGGGCGGCGAGAAGGTTCTGCACCTGTCGCCGTGGATGGCGGAAGGCATCGAGGGGCAGGAGAACGCCGCCGGCGACGCGCTGCTGCAAGAGGTCGCGGGCGAGATCATCCGCCTCTGCGAAGCCGGCGCCTATGTCCACGACTGGCGCCCCACCGACATGCTGATCTGGGACAACTGGCGGGTCCTCCACCGCGTGACCGGTTGCACGCCGCCGCATCCCCGCAGCATCTACCGCACCACGATCAGGGGCGATTACGGCCTCGGCCGCTTCGAGCACGACGACAAGGGGCGGTACAAGGTGCTGGAGCGGACCGTCTGATGTCGGACACGGCGACGGCAAAGCCGGAAACGGCGGAAGGCGCCCGGTCGATGCGGGCGCTGCGCGTGGACCTGTTCCGCAAGGTCCTCGACCATGCCGGAGCGGGGACGACCGATCTCGCGCCCGACGTCATGCAGATCGACCCCGCCGTCTATTTCGATCCCGACTACTTCGCGCAGGAACGTCGCCGCCTGTTTCGCGAAACCCCGCTGCTCGTCTGCCTGTCCTGCGATCTCGTCGAGCCGGGCAGCTTTCGGCTGTTCGAGGATACGGGCGCCCCGATCGTCGTCACCCGCGGCGTCGACGGCAAGGTCCGCGCCTTCCTCAACGTCTGCGTGCACCGCGGCGGCAGGGTGGTACGCGAGGCTTGCGGCACGGCCCGGCGCTTCACCTGCCGCTACCACGGCTGGACCTACGACACGGCGGGCAAGACCGTCGGCATCCCGTCGGAATCCTATTTCTGCGGCAAGGCGCCGGCCGGCGGCGAGGGGCTGGTGGCCTGCCCGGCGGAAGAACGTCACGGGATGGTCTTCGTCCTGCCCGATCCCGGCGGGACCATGGACCTCGACCGGCATCTCGGCGCCTTCGGCGCAGAGATGGAGCGCCTGAACTTCGCCGGGGCCGAGCCGGTCATGGAGCAGAAGTTCCAGAGCAGCTCCAACTGGAAGTTCGCCATGGATACCTACCTGGAAAGCTACCACCTGCCGACGCTGCATCGCGACACGTTCGCCAATGTCTTCGAATCCAACCTGTTCCTGCTCGACATGTTCGGACCGCATTACCGCTTCACTTTCCCGCACAAGGGCCTGCACAAGTGGATCGGCCGGCCCGAGGCCGAGTGGCCGGTGGATGCCATGCCGATCACCTATTTCCTGTTCCCCAACACGATCATCGCGGTAGGCTCGGTCAGCGCCAACGGCTCGAGCTTCACCACTCATCGCCTGTTCCCGACCGCGGTCGGCGAGATGTACGCCAATGTCCGCATGTACGCGCTCTCGGGCGTCAAGTCGGCCGAGCACCGGGCCGAGATGGAAGCCAACTTCGAGCGGATCAAGGGCGCGGCCCAGGACGAAGACTATGCCGTGACCGGAGAAAGCTGGGGCGGGCTGAGCGAGCTGCCACCAGGGCGCAAGTTCCTGCTGGGTCGGCACGAAGTCGGCGTCCAGAACTTCCATCGCAACATCGCCCGCGCCATGGCGCGTGAAGACTAGGGCGGCGGGCGTCATGGACAGGCACCAGGCCGCCGGGGCGCTGGCGGAAGCCGTGGCCCCGCTGACCAGGCTGCGGCAGGACCTGGCGCACAACCTCGTGCGCAACGTCCGCACCGGGCAGACCGCGCTCTCCCCCGCAGTCCTGCACGAGGACGTGTCGTTCTACCGCGACCCCGCCCGGTTCGAGGCCGAGCGCCAGCGGTTCTTCCGCCGCATGCCGCTCGTCGCCTGCCTGTCGGCGGAACTGCCCGGGGCCGGCAGCTTTCGCCTGTTCGACGATGCCGGGCCACCGATCCTGCTCACCCGCGGAAAGGACGGACAGGTGCGGGCCTTCCTCAACGTCTGCCCGCACCGGGGCGCGCGGGTGGTGCGCGAGGCCGCGGGCCGGGCCAGCCGCTTCACCTGCCGCTTCCACGGCTGGACGTTCGACGCGCACGGCGCCTGCATCGGGGTGCCCGAGGAAGCGCAGTTCTGCGGCGAGATCGACCGGAACAAGCATCTCGTCGCCTGTCCGGCAGAGGAACGCCACGGGCTCGTCTTCGTCCTGGCCGATCCCTTGGGCGAACTCGATCTCGACGGCCATCTGGCAGGGCTGGGGCCCGACCTCGAGGCCATCGGCATCGCCTCGGCCGAGATCGTCCACGCCGACAGCCTCAGCGTCGCCGCCAACTGGAAGTACGGCCTCGACACCTTCTTCGAGACCTATCACCTGAACGCATTGCACCGCGAGACCTTCAAGGGCCTGTTCTCGCCGGTCTGCGTGTTCGACACCTTCGGGCCCCATCACCGCTACACTTTCGCCCCGCTCGACATCGCCGACTGGCCGGCACGGGCCGAGAGCGACTGGACGCCCGACACCATCCCGCTGCAGTACTTCCTCTTCCCCAACACGATCGTCTCGGTGGGCTCGACCAGCCGCAGCGGCCTGACCATCAACGTCCACCGGATATTCCCCTCCTCGGCCGATCACTTCGTCTCGAAGCTCTCCTATTGCGCGATCGACGGCCTGGGCTCGGCCGAACATCGCGCCGAGGTCGACCGCGCCTACGAGACGGCACGGGCGGCGCTGGTGAACGAGGACTATTCGGTGGCCGAGGAAAGCCATGCCGGGCTGCGGGCGCTGCCCGCGGGCACGACTCTGCCGGTGGGGCGCCGGGAGATCGGCGTGTGGAACTTCCACGGCAATGTCGCCCGCTACCTGGCCGGCGGGGAGTAGCCCGGCGATGACTCCCGGAGACGAACTGCCCGACCACGTCCGAACGTTCCTGCGGTCCGGATCGATTGCCCAGTATGCCACGGTCAGCGCGGCCGGGATGCCGATCGACACGCCGGTGCTCTATTTCCCGAGCGAGGACCTGCGCAGCTTCAACCTCGCCACTGGCCTGTCCTATCCGGCCAAGGCGGAGCGGGCGCGGCGCAACCCGCGAGTCGGGCTCTATCTCGAAGGGGGGCCGGACGAGCCGGTGGTTTCCATCGCCGGCATGGCGGCCGTGCGCGATGCAGACCTGCAGGACAACGTGAACCGCTACGTCGCCGAGGCCTGCTATACCCTGCCCTACGATCCGCCCTGGGAACTGGCCCGGCAGGCCGTTTGGTACTGGACGCGGATCATCGTCGAGATCACGCCGGTGCAGATGCTCTGGTGGGACCGGCCCGCCGACATGGACGGGCTGCCGCAGCGCTGGGAAGCGCCGCCCGGCACGAGCTACCGGCCGTCCGATCCGGCACCGCCCGGCAAGGTCAGCGCCGCCGCGAAATGGGACATGCCGGCCTGGCGCGATCTCGCCGGGCAGGCGCTGGCGAGGGGGGCGAGGGGCCACGTCTCCGTATGCACCGCCGCGGGTTTCCCGCTGCCTGCCGGCCTGCGCCAGGTCGAACTGGTGGAGGACGGCTTCCTGCTCGACGTGCCGGGGGGCATCGCCTGGCCCTTGAGCGGCCCGGCATGCCTGACGTTCGGCGGCATCGAGACGTTCCTGGGGCGGATCTCCGGCCACGGCGCCCGGCGCCACCTTGCCGTCGAGCGCACGCTTCCGATCTTTCCGATGACTCAGGACATGGCGCAGCTCTGGCACCCGACGCCCGACACGCGGGCGCAATTGATGCGGCGTCTGGAAGAAGAGCTGCTCCGCCGCGGCCAGCCCGTGCCCACGGTTCCCGAGACGCGGCCGCCGCCCTCCGAGGGTTACCGGCGCCGGCTGCTGCGGATGGGCAAGTCGATTGAGGGGGAAAAGGCCCCGCCGAAGCGGGGATAGTTTGGCATATCGCACTGGTGGTAATGTCCCCGCCAATGCAGCTCCAATAGCTATGTCCTATCGTGCCATCGGAAAAGTTGGTTTTTCTCAATCTAAGAAAAAAGCCTCGCTCGGGACTTCCCGGCGAGGCTCAGTTTCAACTTCGGGGTAAATGAAGTTTGTCGCTGACCTAAAGGCGACGGGCCGCCAGGAAAAGTTGCAAATTCTCAATAAGTATAAAACCGGCACGTGCGGGCAAGGTTCATGCCTTGCCCGCACGCTTGCCGATCCGGGCTTACCAGCCGCCGCGCGCGTCGCTATGGAAGGCGGATCGTGGGCTTGGCGATCGTAGGCGCCCATGGCTGAGAGACGCACGTGCTCCCGCTTACTCGACGGAGGGGCTCGGTGGTTTCATCCAGCGCGAATGCGGCAGACGAGGAGCTGCCGCTCGAAGACCACGAATGCATCGGCCGGGCACGCGTGCCCGGCGGGGTGGAGCTTCGGCTCGTGCGCTCGGGCGACGAGTTCACGATCGTCCTCGACGGCAACGAACTGATGAGCTCGCGCGTCAGCGCTTCCGAAGCTGCGCTGGCGACGATGGCCAGCACGCGGCTGGGATCGCGGACCGCGCAGGAATGGCTGATCGGCGGCTACGGCATGGGCTTCACCCTGCGCGCCGCCCTTGCCGTACTGGGACCCGACGCCTGCCTGACCGTGGCCGAGCTGGTGCCCGAAGTCATCGAATGGGCGCGCGGACCGATGCGGAAGCTGACTGCCGACTGCCTGGACGACAAGCGCGTCGTGCTCGTCGGGCAGGATGTCGCCACGCTGATCGATGCCGCAAACGCCGGCTACGACGCGATCCTGCTCGATGTCGACAACGGCCCCGAGGGCCTGACTCGCCAGTCGAACGACCATCTCTATTCGAGCCACGGCCTCGACCTGCTGTGGGAAGCGCTGAAGGTCGACGGAATCCTCGGCGTCTGGTCGGCGGAAGCCGACGACGGCTTCACCGCCAGGCTGCACGGCGCCGGCTTCGAAGTCGACGAAGTCTGCGTCAGCGACGGACACGACTACGACGCCGATACCCACACCTTGTGGTTCGCCCGCAAGCGCGACCTGGTGAGCTAGCGGATCGCGCGGCAGTAGGGGCCGGAGTGCTGAGCCGAGTTCCCCCCAGACCCTCCCCGTTCCGGGGAGGTACTTAAAGATCCTCCCCCATAGGGGGAGGTGGCA
>CAUJJI010000018.1 GCA_963205265.1 Pseudomonadota bacterium | reverse complement strand
GATCGCGGCACGCTCGGCGCCTTTGCCGGCGCCATCCTCACCAACAGGGCGACGCGCATCGCCAACAAGGTGAAGCGGGAGCGCCGGATGTATGGCGCGACGCGGATCTCGCTCGATGAGGTCATTCCCGAGAGCGACGGGCTGACCCGCGGCGACCTCATCGCCGAAGCCGACGGGCTGTCAGCACTCTTCGGCCAGCCCGTCGATGCATTCGCCGCCGCCGAGGAACGTCTCGATGTTGAGCGCGGTCTTGGCTCGCTCGAACCCGCCGACGGCGCTCTCTGTGCAGCCCTTTCCCGCACCACTGTCGATCGCCTTGCGGCGAGCGGCCATGGCGCCCGCAGCAGCCTCTACCGCCGCGTCAAGGACATCCGCCTTGCCCTGACGGCGATCGGCGTCCGGGCCGCGTGAGACGGTTCGGCGAGCGCGTGAGTAGGAGCCCATCATGAACGTCATTGCATCCAGATTCCCCGCTGTCCGGAAGCCGCTCACCGAGATCGATCTCTGCGGCTGGGTCGGTCAGGCAGCACCCGGCGACATCCTCGAATATCACCGTGGATTCCTCGCGCTCGACACCATGCCGCAGGGCACGCGCCTTGCCGAGCGGGAGCGGGCGGAACTTGCCCGCGTCGCGCGCCGCGCCTGGTGGGCGGCCGAGCGCGGACTGATCCATCTCGTGCAGCGTCGCCACCGGTCGGACGATTACAGCTATCTCGCCATCGCCCGCCCGAAGCCGAGGCAGGCCTCGGTATCGCTGTCCACCCTCCTGCTGGCGGAGGTGGCGTGATGGCATCTGATCGCAACAACCGCCCCAGCCTCGACGACATCCGCACCATGCCGGTCGGCGAGATCGCCAAGCTTCCGGCGGAGCATCTGGCGCTGCTCCAGGAGGACGCCGACGCTGCCCTGGATGCCGCCAAGCGGCTCAAGGAGTGGCTCGAAGGCGCGATCGCGCTTCGCTACGCCGACGCGGCAGCGACGGTGCGCCGGGCCGAGGGCAAGGACACTGGCCTCGTTCGTTTTGAGGACAGCGCCGTCGTCGTCGCGGCCGATCTCCCGAAGAAGGTCGACTGGGACCAGTCGCTGCTCGCCGCACTCGTCGAGCGGATCCGTGCGAGCGGGGAGAACCCGGCCGATTACGTCGACATCGGCTTCAAGGTCCCCGAGCGCAAATACACCGCCTGGCCCACCGCTATCCGCGAGGCCTTCGCCGCCGCCCGCACGGTGCGGACCGCCAAGCCGACCTTCCGTCTCACCATCAAGTCCGAGGATACCCGATGACCAGCTCTGCTGCCCTGACCGAGATCCGCAAGCGCCACTACGCGCTCGAAGCGCTGCCCGACACCATCGTCATTCCCGTGCTCGGCGAAATCCGCCGCGAACAGGTCGTCAAGCCGATCGAGGACGCCACGCTCGACGATATCGCCTTCGCCTTGCTGGGTGTCGAAGCCGAGTTCAGCGCGGTCGGCGACCGCCTGCACGCTCTGCGCAAACTCTATGGTCTTGCCCGGCAAGCGGGCGCGCGCGGAAGCGAGTGCGCTCTTGATATGGCGTCACGCGACGCTGGAGGCCGCTGATGGCGCTGCGCATCGTCAGCGCCGACGAACGGCTGTCCGCGGCCGGCGCCAAGACCACCATGGCGATCTTCGGTCCGAGCGGCGTCGGCAAGACGTCCTTGCTGAAATCGCTGCCGCCGGCGGAGACGCTTTGCATCGACCTCGAGGCCGGCATGAAGTCTGTCCAGGACTGGCCCGGCGACAGCATCCCGGTGCGCACCTTCGCCGACGCCCTCGACATCGGCTGCCTCGTCGGCGGGGTCAATCCGTCCGCCGACCCGAGCGGCTTCTTCTCCGAGGCGCATTACCAGCATCTCAGGGAGAGCTATCCGGATCTCGTTCAGATGATCGCGGGCAAGCGCATCATCTTCGTCGACAGCATTACCGATCTCACGCGCCAGGCCATGGCCTGGGCGAAGACCCGGCCCGAGGCTTTCTCCGACAAGACCGGCAAACCCGACACGCGCGGCGCCTACGGCCTGCTGGCGCGCGAGGTCATCGGTCTCCTCAAGCATCTGCAGCACGCGCAGGCGAAGACCGCGATCTTCGTCGGCATCCTCGAACGCGTCACCGACGAGTTCAACCGCACGACCTGGCAGCCGCAGATGGAAGGCGGCAAGGCCGGCCGCGAGCTTCCCGGCATCGTCGATCAGGTCATCACCATGAGCCTGTTCGCGCGCGACGGGGACGGCTGGCGGCATGAGCCCGAGCGCGGCGAAGAACGCCGCCTCGTCTGCCGCGCCGGCAATCCCTTCGGCCTGCCGGCGAAGGATCGCAGCGGCCGTCTCGATGTCACCGAGCCGCCCGATCTCGGCGCGCTGCTCTCCAAGATCAATTCAACCCGGAAAGGATGACGAGCCATGAGCTTCGACATGAACGACGCCGAGCCGCAGAAGAGCGGCGAACTGATCCCCGACGGCACCTTCGCCAAGGTCACCATGACCATCCGGCCGGGCGGGACAGACGGCCAGAGCGAGATCGACCGGGGGCTGCTCAAGGCCTCGAACGCGCCCGGCAGCGACGTGCTGATGGTGGATGCCGAGTTCACCGTCGCCGAGGGCCCTCACGTCCGGCGCAAGTTCTGGCAGATGTTCACCGTCTCCGGCGGCAAGGTCGACGAGCAGGGTGTCTCGATAGGCTGGAAGATCTCGAAGGGGAGCTTCCGCGCGATGATCGACAGCGCGCTCGGGCTCGATCCGCAGGACATGAGCGACGCGGCGAAGGCGAAGCGAATCCTGCGCGGTCTGGCCGACCTCAGCGGCATCACCTTTGTCGCCAAGATCAAGGTTGAGCCCAGCGACGACCCGCGCTACGGCGACAGCAACAAGCTCGACCGCGTAGTTCTGCCGAGCGAGCCGGAATGGCGGAAGGTGATGGACGGCGAGGTCCTGGCGCCGAGCCCCAGCACCCGTGCGCGGCCGAAGACTGCCTCACCCGCATCGACCACAGCCCCGGCCTGGGGGCAGCCCGCCGCTTCGCCGCCCGCGAACGCTGCGCCAGCCTGGAGCCGGCCGGCACAGCCGGGCACGGCTCCGGCAACGGCCCCGGCAGCCGCGCCTGCAGCGACGCCGGTCCCGAGTGGCCCGGCCTGGCTCAACACCTGACCGTCATGACGGCCGATGAGTGGCAGGCGCACGTCACGCGCGAGGCAGCGAAGGCGATGGGACAATGGCTCGAAGGACGCGGAAGGCTTCACCAGCCCATCGCCGCTCTCACGCTCCCCGAACTGGAAGCCATGGCGGCGAACGCGATCGCGCGGTTCATCGTCCTGGCCTCGCACCGGATCAAGGATCAGCCGGACGACGCAGAGGACCTGACCCGGCTCTTGCTCGGGTAGCCGTCTGCGCCGTCTGCGGACGTCAGGCGCGGGGCTTCGGCTACGTCCACCAGCTGCGCTGGGGCCGCTTTCCTTACCACCGCTTCTGCTCGATGCGCTGCCTCGATGTCGGCGCGGCGCTCGCCAACAGGAACAACGGGATGATCGACAAGACCGACATGGAGACTCGAGCGATCAAGGAGGCGCGCCGGTTTCTCGCCGAGACGCTCACCGAGCTCGACCTGATGGCGCCGTTCTACGACCGGAAGCCGGAAGAGATCGATCGCATCATCGAGGCCTGCGTCGACGGGTTTCAGGAGTCGATGCAGCGCCAGGCAGCCGCCCGCGATCCGCTCGACGATCCTTTGCCCTTTTAGAGACGACGAATAGCCATGCCCAATGGAGAAATCTGGAGAGATATTCCGTCACTGCCTGGCGTTCTCGCCAGCAATGAGGGACGTATCATGCTGGTCCCATATCGTGGCGCGATGCCACGTGGTGGGCAGCGTCCCTATGGCGGAACGCCGACATTCGGCGTGTGGAACAAGGCCGATGGTCGTTTTATCGTCACGATTGGCGATCGCACCTACAAGGTCGCCCGGCTGGTAGCCGAGGCATTCCATGGCAGCCCGCCCTTTGAGGGCGCCGTGGTCATGCACCTCGATGAGAACGCAGCCAATAATCGCGCTGACAATCTTCGCTGGGGCACGCAACGGGAGAATCTCAACGCGCCGGGATTTCTCGACTACTGCCGTTCGCGCACCGGAGACCAGCACCCCGCCGCCAAGGCTCGGGCGAGGTCGCGCTCATGATCGTCGATCTCAACCACGGCTCCGGCTTCATCTATGGCCGCATCGGCCACGCGATCAGCGTGTCCGATCGGATCAATGCCCTGATCGATGCGGCGCTGGTGGCACGCAATCGTCGGCAGACGCCGCGCGACTATCTCGGGGGCAGCCGGATCGGCGAGCCCTGCGTGCGCAAGCTCGTCTACGAGGTGACCCATACGCCCAAGGATGAGGGACGGGATTTCGATGGCGCGATCCTGCGTATCTTCGACGCCGGCCACCAGTTCGAGACGCTCTCCATCCGCTGGCTGCGCAGCGCGGGCTTCGACCTTCGCACCGAACGCGCGGACGGCGGACAATTCGGGTTCGAGGCGGCGGGCGGCAAGCTGCGCGGCCACATCGACGGCGTGATCGTCGCCGGCCCCGATGTCGGCCTGCGCTGGCCCGTGCTCTGGGAGCACAAGGCGCTGAACGCCAAATCCTGGAACGACCTGGTCAAGCGTGGCTTGCGCGCCTCCAAGCCGGTCTACTTCGCGCAGGTCCAGCTCTACATGGGCTACCTGGAGCTGGAGACCGCCCTCGTCACGGCCCTTAACAAGGACACCGAGGCGCTCCACCACGAAGTGGTCGCGTTCGATCCGCCCTGCGCGCAGGCGCTGTCCGACAAGGCCGTCGATATCCTGCGCGCTGCGGCAGTCGGCGAACTCCCACCGCGGATCGCCGCAGCCCAGGACTTCTATCTCTGCCGCATGTGCGCCTATGCGGAGCGCTGCTGGGAGGGCGAGCGATGAGCTTCATCCCGTCTCCGCAGCAGGCGGCGGCAATCGCCGCGATCGAGGACTGGTTTCGGCGCCGCACGCGCGATCAGCAGGTGTTCCGCCTGTTCGGTTACGCAGGAACGGGCAAGACCACCATCACCCGGCATGCGATCGGCGAGCTCGGTCTCGAACCGATGGATCGCACGGGCGGCTCGGGCGGCGTGCTCTATGCCGCCTTCACCGGCAAGGCGGCCCTGGTGATGACCCGGAAGGGAACGCCGGCATCGACGATCCACAGCCTGATCTACAAGGTCTCCGAGGCGACGCCCGAGGAGATCGAGCGTGTTACCCGCGAGTTGGAGACGCTGCGCAAAGGCCTGCGCAGCATGGGGCCGGCGGAGCGCTCCTTCGCCGAGACCCAGATCCGCCGCCTCGAGCTCCGGCTCGCCGACATCCATCAGCCCCGTTTCATTCTGAACGAGCAGTCGCTGGTCCGCGACGCCGACCTGATCGTGCTCGACGAGGTCTCCATGGTCGGCGCCGAAATGGCGAGCGATCTGCTCGCCTTCGGCAAGCCGATCCTGGTGCTCGGCGACCCCGGCCAGTTGCCGCCGATCAAAGGCGACGGCGCCTTCACCGACGCCGATCCCGACGTGATGCTGACCGATATCCATCGCCAGGCCGAGACCAGCGCGATCATCCGCCTCGCGACGCTCGCACGGCAGAGCATGCCCATTCCCTACGGCGAGCACGACGACTTCGTCTGGAAGATGCGGCGCTCCGACATCGGCCCGCATCAATTTCTCAAGGGCGGACAGGTGATCTGCGGCCGCAATGCGACGCGCCTCTTCCTAAACACCGCCATGAAGCAGGCAGCCGGTTTCCCATCCGCTTACCCTCAAGGGGCCGGCGAGAAGATCATCTGCCTCAAGAACCGGCACGATCTTGGTCTCGTCAACGGCATGTTCCTCGACCTATCGGAGATCCGCGACGAAAGCCCGCTCGCGTTCAGCGCGTCGGTGCGAACGGAGGACGGGACGAGCGTCCCCGGCCGCCAGTGGTTCTACAAGGGGCATTTCGACGACCACGTCGCCTACGACGCCGAGCGCATGCGCCGCGATTGGCGCGACATGCGGGGACTTGTCGAGAGCGTCTGGGGCTACGCCATCACCTGCCACAAGGCCCAAGGGTCGCAGTGGGAGAACGTGATCGTCTACGACGACGGTCTCGGGCGGACCGCCGAGGACCGCGCCCGCTGGCTCTACACCGCCATCACGCGCGCGGAGCAAGGGCTGGTGATCCTTGATTGACTTCAACGACATCGCACCCGCCAGAACGCCTGCGGTCCATTACGATCTCGACGCCATCGTGGCTGGCCTGCGTGACAGGACCGGCGCCTGGGTGCCGCAGCACTTTCCAAACGGCCGGCGCAACGGGGACGAATGGCGTCTCGCCAACATCAATGGCGCGGCGCCGCGAAAGAACGGCTCCTGCGTGATCACGCTCAGAGGCGAGCACGCCGGCGACTGGATCGACTTCGACGGCGGCCAGGGCGGCGGGCCGCTGAGCACGCTGGAACAGGCGACCGGCCTCAAGGGCCGCGACCTCTTCGCATATGCCGCCGATCTGGTCGGATGGTCGGCCGCGGCGCCAGCGCGTCGCGAACCCCCGGCGGCTTCCACGAAACCGGAGAAAGACCCTGCCCGAGAAATCGAGATCATCCTCTCGCGGGCCCTCCCGATCGCCGGCACGCCGGGCGAGGCCTATCTGCGCGCACGAGGACTTACGGTTCCGCCACCGTCCGACCTCCTGTTCCATCCGGATCTCGCGCATTGGGATACCAGGACCGGTTTCCCGGCCATCGTCGGCCTGGTTCGCGACCGCGTCGGCAGCGTTGTTGCTCTGCATCGCATCTACCTGCGGCCGGATGGGGCGGCGAAAGCCGAGGTCGAAAAACCGAAGAAGATGCTGGGCCGGATCGGCGGCGGCGCCGTGCGCCTGGCGCCGATCGGCGACGACGCTGTTCTTGGTCTCAGCGAAGGCATCGAGACGGCGCTCGCCGTGATGACGGCCTGCCCGGGCATGGCGGTATGGGCAACGCTCTCGGCCACCAATCTCGAACAGGTCGTCCTGCCGCCGGATGCCCGGCGTGTCGTTCTGCTCGCCGACCACGATGCGTCGGGAGCGGGTCTTCGTGCAGCCGAAGCGGCGGCGCAACGTCTCCGCGCCGAAGGCCGCAGCGTCGCCATCGCCCTGCCGCGAGCGGAAGGCGATGACTTCAACGACGTCCTGTTGCGCGATGGCAGGGATGCAGTCCGCCAGATCATCGACGCGACCGAGCCGTGTGCAGTGGCGGATGCCGCCGATGCGCAGGATGGCGCCCGAAACCGCCCGATCGGATTCGTCGAGCCGCAGGGGCGCTTGCCGCAGCTGCGCGCCGACGAGGGCGATCTCGCCCGCGCCCACACGCGCTGTTGGGGCCTGCTGCTCGCCTCGAACAACACGCCCTGGCTCTTTCGCAGCGGCGGCATGCCGACATGGGCCGTGCATGACGATGACGGCCTGCCCATGGCCAGGCCGGTCACGGAAGAGCGCCTGCGCCACATGCTGGCCAAGCTCGCCGATTGGCGGCGTCTGGCGCGAAACGGCGATCTCGTTCCCGCGCATCCGCCGACGCCGCTCATCAAGTCGCTGCTGGCGACGCCCGATCCCGGCCTGCCGGTCCTGGCGGGGATCGTCACCACGCCGGTCTTCGGCCGCAATGGCGCCCTCCTGACCGAGCCCGGCTACCACCCCGATGCGCGGCTGCTCTACCAGCCGACACCAGGCTTTGCCGTGCCGCAGGTGCCGGAGCGCCCGTCGCCGGCGGAGATCGCGACCGCGCGCAGTCTCATCGTCGACGACATGCTCGGCGAGTTCCCCTTCACCGGCCACGCGGAGCGGGCGCATGCCGTTGCCTTGATGCTGCTCGGCTTTCTTCGCGCCATGATCGACGCGCCGACGCCGCTCCACCTGATCGAGAAGCCGACACCCGGCACCGGCGCGACCCTGATGGTCGACGCGATCGCGACCGTGCTCACCGGCGTCAGCGCCTCCGTGATGACCGAGGGCCGCGACGACGAAGAGTGGCGCAAGCGGCTGACCGCCAAGCTGCGCCAGATCCCCTCGATCGTGCTCATCGACAATCTGCGTCACACGCTCGACTCCTCGGCGCTTGCGGCAGCGCTCACCGCGCCCTTCTGGGAGGACCGCATTCTCGGGGCGTCTGAGATGACGCGATTGCCGATCCGCTGCGTCTGGATCGCGACCGGCAACAATCCCGAATTCTCCAACGAGATGGCGCGCCGCATCGTGCGCATCCGGCTCGATGCTCGTGTGGATCAACCCTGGCGGCGCGAGGGGTTCCGCCACCCCGATCTCATGAGCTGGGTTCGCGCCAACCGGCCGCGCCTCGTCGCGGCCTGCCTTACGCTGTGCCGGGCCTGGCTGGCCGCCGGCAGGCCACGGGGCGCGCGCATGATCGGGAGCTACGAGAGCTGGTCGCGCATCATGGGCGGCGTCCTCGAGGTCGCCGGGATCGAAGGGTTTCTCGCCAACCTCGACGAGATGCTCGCTGCCGCCGATGGCGAGGGCGCGATCTGGCGCAGTTTCATCGGCGCCTGGTGGGACCGCTTCGG
>CAUJJI010000017.1 GCA_963205265.1 Pseudomonadota bacterium | reverse complement strand
AATCATTTCAATTCAGAGCGCCATCTCGTCGACCGCCAAACATTCAAAGCCCGCCGCTCGGCCGCAATGGTCGAGTGGCAGTCGATTGCGACCTGAGGCTCGGCCGGAGAAGGAGTCGTCTAACCAGTGGAGAACGGTTCGTATTGGACTGACAGCTCCTTGCGACACGATCGTCGCCCCGGCCGCGCCGATGTCCGGCCGGGGGACAACGTCGACGCCGCGCGTGTCGACATGGGCGAGCGCGATGCGGCGCTCGTCGGGCGACCACCAGTAGCCGGTGTCGCGATCGAGTTCTTCCTGGGCGATGAACTCTGCAGTCGCCCAGCTCTGCAGTTCGGACCCGTCGCCGGTAAGCGCGCGCTCGGGGCCGCCGGCGACGGGCTGCAGGTAGAGGTTGTCGTCGCGGACGAACGATACGTAGGAGCCCCTGGGACTGACCTTGGCGTCGATCTTGTCGGCAGTCGTGGCGGTGAGCCGGCGCAGGTTGCCGTCGGCGCGCGACCACAGCCAGAGATCGCCTTCGACCGGAACCAGCAGGAAGCGGCCCTGCTCGTCCCAGGCGTAGTCGACCACGCCGCGGCTTTGGATGCCCTGTCGCTCGCGGCGAGCGATCTCGGCTTCGGAAAGCGCGCGCCCCTGCGGGATCAGCTTGCGGCCGTCCACCAGCAGCCGCGGCTCGCCGCCCTTCGTATCGGCAGCCCACAGGTCGGTCATGCGCTGGTCGTCGGCCTTGGCCCTGAGCCAGGTGACGAGCGTACCGTCCGGCGCCAGCTTGACCGCGCGGGCGCGCGGGCCGGAAAGGTCGGGATCGGCATAGACCCGTGCCGGAGTGAGAGGCTGGGCGGCGCCGGTCGCGCCCGACTGCGCCATCAGGGCGGCGGTCGGCGCGGCAAGGGCGAGCACTGCGAAGCGCAGCGAGAACGAAGCGTGGCGAATCCTGGGCATCCCTCTGATGCGCGATCAGCGACGACTGACGGCCTAGGTGATGATGCCCGTCATGCGCATATCCGGACAAGCGGGCGCATTTTGCCGACGGCAGCGTGCGTGCGATCTTCCTGCCTCGCCCTCCTTGAAATCGCCCTCAGCGCGCGCGGCCCAGGCGCAGCCCGGCGTCCCCAGCCAGGCGGACCCGCATCAGAACCGGAACTGCCCATAAAGGCCGAATTCGTCATAGGAGCCGGACCCGCTGCAGACCAGGACCGCGACCGTGGAACATCCGATTACGCCGCTCTGCAGGCTGCTGGTGGAGAACGCCCCGGAGTGCGCGCGCTCGCGCTTATACACCAGCGCCATGTTGATTATCTTTGCCGGCGTGTACTGAATTCCGACGTTCGAGTACCTATTCCGCAGCGCTGAATTCAGCTCGTTGCTGGGATCGGTGACGTCGTGCCGGGCAAAGACCGACCACTTTTCGAACGGGGCGACGGAGGCAAAGATCGAATAGCCGTCCGCGGAATCCGGCGAAGAGCTCGAGAGGATCGGCGATGACGTATTGAATGCCTTGTTCTTCGAATGAAAATACTCGGCCCCGAGAGTCACGGGCAGCTTCGCGATCTTGCCCTGATAGGCCACCAGGGCATTGATGCGCTGATAGTTGCGCAACGGAGCGCTGCCCTGCACATTCCTGCCGAGCTTGCCGTAGTAACCGCCCACGGCAACGTGGAAGTCGCTGAACTTGGCGGAAACCCTGCCTTCGAAATCGATCGTGTGGCTGAAACGGGGATCGCGGTACCCCGCCCCGTCGATCGCCGACAGCTGATAGTTGATCAGCCCCTCGGCCAGCTCGCCCTTCACGTGGACGCCCCAGTCGGCGGAGGTGCCGAACTTGGTGCGATCCGAAACGGTCTGCTCGATATGCCGGTAGCCGTAAATGCTCTCGACGTAGGGAATCCACGGCAGGTCGGCCGAGCCGACCTGGACGACGAAGGCAGGGGACAGCGCTGCCTGGAGATAGGCCTTCTTGATGTAGAGCGATTGGCCGACCCCCGATATGGCACTGACGTCGGTCGTCAGGTTCGCCGAGAAGGTGTCGTCGAAGCGGTGGTCGACGCCAAGGTAGAAGCGCTTGATGTTATAACCGCCGCCGTTGTCCGAATTGCCGGTCTTGCTGCCGTTGACCTTGTGCGACACGTGGCTGACATTGAAGTACATGCGGCCCGACAGGCGAGTCTCGGCGGCCCATTTCAGCGAGTCCGGGACGGTCGCAGGCCGGCTGGCCTGCTGCTGCGTCGACTTGGCGAGGGCCAGCGCCTGTTCGGCCGTGCTGGTCGCGGCACTGGCATTCGCGTCGGTCCTGGCCTGGCTGTCCTGCTGGGCGTTGACCTGGGCCTGAAGCCGGTCGAGCTGGGCCTGCAGCTCGGCGATCTGCTGCTGCGCCAGGCGCAGCTGTTCCTGGACCGATGCGACTTCGGTCGAAGTCTCCGCCAAGGCCGGCATCGGCGTGAGGCAGGTCGCGGCCAGTGCGGCCCCCAGGACTTTGTATTGGCTCATCATTCGCGGCAGCCTTCGGTTGTGACCGCGGCGCTATGCTGCTGTTGTGTGACAATCGTATGACACGGCGGTTACGAACCGCCCGACACATCGCCCCGGCGCCGCTTGCCAGAGCGGGAAGCGAGTCCGGATGGAGCACCGGGACGAGGCAGGCGGGAGAGGCCCTGGGCAGCGAGCCGAGCCGACGGCCTCATTAGCCTATTCATCCAATAGGGTTATCGTTCACGGTTGCCATGACCCGGCGGCGCATCTGCCGCGCTTGCGGGCCGCTCGATATTTTATATATATTTCCGTTCCTTATATGAACCATCCCTATCCGCTCGCCCCACAGATAGCGCAGTTGATCCGGCTCCATGATTTTTCCACTTGCTAATCCCAACTGGATTGATAGAGATGAAGGGGTATTGCATTTCCCCTCCACTTTCGGAGCACGAGCCATGAACTCGCCCACCAGGTCGCTTACCGACGAAGCGCAGCGGCTGCTGGAAGAAAGCATCTCCAGCGTCCGCGAGGCGCTCTCGGATCTGAAATTCGGCCACGTTTCCCTCACCGTGCACGAGGGACGCGTCGTGCAGATCGACATCACCGAGAAGAAGCGGCTCCGATCGGGCTGAAGCCCCCGCACGCAAATCCAAACAGACAAATCCGCGCTGCCGACCTCGAGCCCAGAGGATCCCTGGCTGCGCACATTCAGGAGGAAGATCATGAGTTCCCGTTCGCTCCTGCTCGCCGGTGCCGCCGGCGCAGCCCTGTTCGCGTTGCCCGCCCATGCCGAAGAGGCCGGCACGGCGGAGAGCGCCGCCGCCGCACAGCCGGGCGAAGACGACGACCTGAGCCGGGGTGACGTGATCATCGTTACCGCGCGCCGCCGGCAGGAGACCGCGCAGGCCGTCCCGCTGGCGATTTCGGTGATCCGGGGTGATTCGATTGAATCGACGGGTAACTTCAACGTCACCAAGCTGCCTCAGCTTGCGCCCACGCTGCAGGTCTACACTTCCAACCCGCGCAACACCTCTGTCAACATCCGCGGGCTCGGCGTGCCCTTCGGCCTCACCAGCGACGGCTTCGAGCAGGGCGTCGGCATCTACGTCGACGACGTCTACAACGCGCGCGTCGCCGCCGCGACGTTCGACTTCCTCGACATCCAGCAGGTCGAAGTGCTGCGCGGCCCGCAAGGCACGCTCTACGGCAAGAACACGACGGCCGGCGCGATCAACATCACCAGCAACCAGCCGACTTTCGATTTCGAAGGACGTGCCGAACTCACGCTCGGCAACCTTGACTACAAGCAGGGGAAGGCGGCAATTTCCGGGCCACTGTCCGACACGGTCGCGGCGCGCTTGGCGATCTCGTCGACCAGCCGGCGCGGCACGATCTATAATGTGACGACCAAGCGCTGGATCAACGAACAGGACAATATTGGCGTACGCGGCCAGGTGCTGTTCAAGCCCAACGACGACCTGAGCATAACGCTGTCGGGCGATTACAGCCGTCAGGATGCCTATTGCTGCGGCACTTCGTTCGTTCGCGTCGGAACGACCCAGCGCGCGCTGAGCCGGCAGTACGACGCCCTTGTCGCTGCGATCAACGCGGCCACGCCGGGGCGCAACTACGCAGTGCCGAGCCGCAACCTCTACGATCGCCTGACCGACATCGACGCACCGCTGCAGGCCGGCAACATCATCGGCGGCGCTTCGGCCCGGGTGAAGTGGACTGTCGGTCCTGGTACTTTCACCTCGATCACCGCCTGGCGCTTCTGGGACTGGAAGCCGCAGAACGACCGCGACTTCTCCGGCCTGTCGATTGTTTCGGCTTCGAACAACCCCTCGCAGCAGGACCAGTACAGCCAGGAATTCCGCTACAACTACGAAGGCGACAAGCTCGACTTCGTGGTCGGCCTGTTCGGCTTCAAGCAGCGGATCGACACGCAGGGACTGGAACGGCAAGGCTCCGACGCCAGCCGCTGGAGCCTGACCGGTGCCCTCGCAGCCGATCCCACCGTGCTTTCTGGCCTGACCGCGAACAACACGCAGTTCCTCAAGAGCGACAGCGCAGCGCTTTATGGCCAGGTCAGCTACAAGCTCACCGATAACTTGACGATCCAGCCGGGCCTGCGGCTGAACTATGACAAGAAGGAAGGCTTCTACCAGCGCGTGGTCACCAATGGCGCAGGTGCGGTGATCAGCTGTACCCCAGCTCCGGCATCCGGTACGGTGCTGGCCGCGCAGTGCGGAGTCTATCAACCGCAGACAACCTCGCCATCGGCATCGAAGTGGAACGTCAGCTACGACCTGAACGTGAACTACAAGCTCGCACCGGACGTTCTTGCCTATGCGACCTATGCCAAGAGCTTCAAGACGCTGGGCATCAACCAGAACGGCCTGCCGCTGACCACTGCCAACGTACCCGACCTGTCGGCCAGCACGGTGAAGCCGGAATCGGTCAATCACTTCGAGATCGGCGTCAAGACGCAGTTCTGGAACCGCCGGGCGACTTTCAACCTCAGCGCGTTCTACACCGAGATCAAGGATTTCCAGGCGACAGTGAACGGCGGCCAGTTCGGCACGGTGCGCGGCTACCTCGCCAATGCTGAGAAGGTTCGTTCGGCCGGTATCGAAGCCGATTTCAAGATCCGCGCCAGCGACCGCTTCACGGCCTACGCCAACGCGGCCTATACCGATGCGAAGTATGTGAAGTTCACCAATGCGCCTTGCCCGCCCGAGCTTTCCGGCGGCACGCTGCAGTCGGCCACTGCAACTCCCGACTATTCGCAGCCCGGCGTTCCGGGCGCGCTGAGCCCACGCCAGTGCGACATCTCGGGCCAGGGCCTGCCGGGCGTCTCGAAGTACGCCTTCTCCTATGGCGCGGAATACAATATCCCCGCCAACCTGCTGGGCAAGGACGGGCAGGCCTATTTCGGCGTGGACGGCAACTACCGGTCGGACTGGAACTCCAACGCCTCACCGTCGATCTACACCAAGGTCGAAGGGTACGCGCTCACCAACTTCCGCGCCGGCTTCCGCGGCGATGGCTTCGATATCTTCGGTTGGGTGCGCAACGCGTTCGACACGAAGTACATCGAACTGCTGCAAGTCGCCCCCGGCAACGTTGGTCTGATCGCCGGCACCCCAGGCGATGAACGGACCTGGGGCGGTACGATCAAGTTCTCGTTCTGATCGCGCAGCGCTGCTCGCCGACGCAGCCCGGCGAGCAGCGCTCAGAACGAGACGGTCAGTGCGGTGGAGAGGTAGCGGGTATCGCCGGTCGGCGGCGCATTCGGCGCAACCTGCAGGAAGCGGCCCTTGGCCAGCCACAGCGCGTTGACTTCCGCGCGCAGGAACCGGGGCACGAGCCAGTAGCGCACCCGCCCCTCGACCTGGTGACCGGCGAAGCTGCCCGAGGCTCCCGCGGGATCGCGGACGCCGGTCGTCGAGAAAGCGTCGCTGCGGCTGGCCAGCCACATGGCGCGGTAGGAAGCGAAGGCGTCCCAGCGTTTCGACGGCGCGATTTCGGCACGGATGCCGGGCGTGCTGATGTTGGCGCGGCCGATGGTGCTGTAGATGCCGGCGGGCCCGAAGTCGGCCCGGCGCATGCCGAACAGCGTGTCGAAGCGCCGGTACTTCGCCCCCCGTCCGTCGCCCGAGACGTAGTCGTATTCGAGCGAGAGCCGCAGCCCGGCCTTGCCGGGGAAGCTGTAGCCGAGATCGGCGTGGACGAAGCCCGCGCCGACGTCGAGCAGCGGAGCATTGGCAGCGAGCGAGGCCCTGACCTTGCCGAACTGGTAGGCGCCCTCGATCTCAAAATCGACCTTGCCGGCCTCGGGGTCGCGAATGACGCGCACCGCGACAGTCCTGAGATCGCGGTTGCGCGTGGGTCGCGACGGGCTGTCGCGCTCCTGCAGGCGAAAGAAGCTCAACTCGGCCGTGGCCTTGCCCAGCGCCTTGGGCTTCGCCAGCACGCCGCCCCACAGCCGCAGGTCGAAGCTTTCCTTATCCCAGTGCACGTCGTTGTCGAGCAGCGAGGGCAGGTCGTCGGGCAAGCGGACCTGCGGCAGGGTGTAGACGAAAGTCCCCGCCGTGCCGTCGCGCCCCTTCAGGTCGAGGCGGAGTCCGGTATAGCCGCTCGTCGCGTTGCGATAGTCGTCCGAGGCGACCAGCCGCCGCGAGCCGAGGTTAAGCGTGAAGCGTCCGAGCTGTAGGCTGCCCTTGCTGCCCGGCCCCAGCGGCGCGCCAAGGTCGGCGCCGACATAGGCCTGGACGAGTTCGAGGGCATTGACGTCGCTCGTGCTGATCGAACTGCCGGCCTTCCCGAGATAGGCCCGGCTGTCGTACAGCTCGCCGCCGATGCGGAACCGCCCGGCCGTATATTCCGCCGCGACGATCGTTCGGACGGCGAACTGCTCGTCGCTCTGGTTGAGGCCGGCGCGAGCCTGGCCGTCAAGCCATTCGTACCGCGCGCGGACGTTTCCGGAGAGCGTGAAGTGGTCGGGATCGCCGATCGCCGCCTGCAGCGTGGGGGTATCGGCGAGTGCGGGAGCGGCACCCATGGCGAGACAGGAAGCGAGAAGGGAAACCGGCATGCGTGCATTCATGGACCATGCTCCTTCCCGCCGGTCGAAACCGGCAAAGAAGCAACACTTGAGCACGCGCCGTGCTTGACCGGGAGGTTGCAGGGCCCCGGTGGGGCGGCATCTAGCACGCGGCTTTCAACGGTCAATCGCCGAAATGCGCATGCGCGGTGAGCGCAATCCCCCGTCGTCCCGGGCTCGACCCGGGACCGCTGTGATCTGGGCCGGACGTTCCGACATTCGTCACCCTGAACTCGTTCGTCACCCTGAACTTGTTTCAGGGCCCATTTCTCCTCGAGCCGCCGGAGCCCTGCATGGACGGACAACGGCGCCGTTGCGATTCTTGTCAGAGCTTCGGGGCCTGGGGCGCGATAGGTGCTGAAACAAGTTCAGCATGACGGTAGGGGGGCATCATTCGTCGTCCCGGGCTCGACCCGGGACCGCTGGCCTCGTCGATGGAACGTTCAGCCC
>CAUJJI010000016.1 GCA_963205265.1 Pseudomonadota bacterium | reverse complement strand
AGCCTTGCCGCCCGCTCCTGATCGTGTCAAGTTCGGCCAGCAAATGAGGACAAGTGACGCTGCAAACACACCGAGTGCCCGCCCATCAGCTGCTGGAGCAAAGCATTGGCCATCTCGGAGACACCCTGTTTCTAGACTATCGTCACGCAATTATCACCGCTCGACTGCAGCCAGGACAGCTAATTCGTCCAGATCGCATGGCGGAGCACAATCAAATTACAGTGACTTACGCCACCAATATCCTCGACGCTCTGGCAGTACATCATTACCTGCAGACAGCCGGCGAAGCCTACCGTGTAACAAACTGGACGGACGAGGATATCGCCGATCTGATCGCGGCCACCGGCGAAATGCAAAGCGCGCTGCAGCTACGATTTGCGGAACGCCAGACGCCCGACGACATCGCAAAGCTTTACCAAACCCTCGCCTTCCGCTTTAGCAACCCCATATGGCTCCAGTGCATTATCGGGACACAGATTCACGGTAGCGTTTGGTAATCCGGTCAAGGTTTGCTGATTTTGAGAGGCAGGAAGCCGTCAACATCGAACGCTGCGGGGTCCGACCACACATAATCGCCAGTCAGGTTGATATGATCCCACCCAAGAGGCGAAAGCTGACTCAGCGTCTCGCGATGGTCGGCCATACCGCGTATTCTGAACGCATCGACGGCTCGATGCAGGTAACGGCAATTGAACAGAATGATCGCCGCAGTGACAAGATTGAGCGCGGCAGCGCGTGTTTGCTGATTTTCCAGGCCGCGATCACGAAAGCGACCAAGGCGGTGGAAAGCCACGGCTCGGGCCAGAGTGTTTCGCGCCTCACCCTTGTTCAATTCGGCAGTGACCTGCTTGCGCAACGCCGGATCCTCGAACCAGCGAAGCGTAAACAAGGTGCGCTCGACACGGCCGATTTCGCGCAGTGCGGCTGCCAGCGTGTTTTGCTGACGGAACGCAGAAAGCTTTTTGAGGATCAGCGACGGCGTGACGACCTTGTTGTGCATGGCCTCGATCATCGGGCCGATGTCGTCCCAGTGCGCGCGGATGAGATTTTCGTCGAGGCGGTGCCCGAACAGCGGTGCCAGCTTTCCGTATCGCGCCCGTGGCTCGAACGCATAAAGCCGCCGATCCGACAAGCGCGGTATGCGCGGTTCAAAATTGAGGCCGAGCAAGTGCATGACGGCAAAGACGATGTCGGACACTCCGCCGCCATCGGTGTGCAACGCTTCTATCGTTGCGCCGCTTTCGTGGCCAAGGATGCCATCGAGCGCATGAATTGCCTCGCCTGCCGTTCCGGCAATCACGGTCTGATGCAGGGGTGCGTAGCGATCAGTAATCGTCGTGTAGATTTTGACGATGGGGTCGCGGCCATAGTGTGCATTGACGGTCCCTCCACCTTCACCGGGGCCGCCAAGATAGAAATGCTGACCGTCGGCCGATGCGCGCCACCCGTCACCAAACCATGCCGCTATCGGTTCGGCATGGATGGCATCGGTCAGACACCCGAGCGCAGCACGGAAGGTGTCCTCGCGCATGTGCCAGGTCTGCATCCGGAGCAGGGCTCGCCGGGACGCGACGCCGCAGATATCCGCCATGCGGGTCAGGCCGAGATTGGTGGATTCAGCAATCAGAGCCGCGAGAAACGCCCGTTCGTCGCTGGGCGGCAGCCCCGATGAGACATGCCCGAAATGATCGATGAAACCCGTCCACTGGGCAACCTGAGACAGCACATCGGTGATCCGGATCGTTGGCAGCGCGCTATAAGTCCGCGCAGCAAGCAGCTTAGCGGGATCGTTTTCAAGCACTTCGGTCCTCGGTCCCTTTGGAAATCTGAGCTTATCGCCGGTGAACAGCAACGGGGCCTTTCCCGATAGGCCATGCGCAGTATCGAGAAGTGCAGAATCGAGTTGGGCCGACTTCTGCGCGATCCATTCGTCGGCGCTCAACCTTGGTATTCGCGGCAACGGCACAGGGGTTTTCGTGGTGGCTGGCACACGCGGCCTCAGCAAATCCTCAAGCGACCGATGGATGCGCGATGTCGGCACCCATAGATCGCCTGACGCCAATGCGCTGGACACGCCGAAATAGGTTGCCAGCTCCCAATAGGTGCGGTCGATCTTCCCACCGTTCATGACGTGCCGATGCCAGCGAAGCTCGATATGCCCGAATGGAATGTCGGCGGGCAATGCTTTGCGCCAATCGCCGGCAAGCTCGATCAGCACATTCATCGCGGTCCGTAGAGTCCCCGTTGCGGATCGGCCGTTGAACGTAAATGTCGCCAGGAAACGGTCGCCCACCTGCTTGAACACGCGGTATTCCGGCGACAGTTCGCCTAGGACATCGGGACGCCCCGGCCTGATGGTCCGCCTGATGAGCGCGGCATCGGCATCAATGACGTCGAGATCGGCAATGGCAGCGACGGCAGTGCCAATATCAGCGCCGCTGCGCGCGGCTTTTGTCAGCGCTTCGAGCACTGCCGCGATGCGCGTCAGTCGCAAACGACCCTGATCGTTGGCGACTGCAATCGTCTCTTCAAGCCGTTTGCGCGCGTTGAGATTGGCGCGACCGACAAGCGCACTGAACATCGAAATGGCGGCATCGGACAGCGTGGCTTCTAACTCCCGAAGTGTCGCCACCAGCGTTGTTAACCGCCGCGCTGGGCCCATTTGCTGAAGCGCCTGGGCCGTATGCCGCGCGCCCTCGCGCGCCATCTGTGCCAGTCGGGGAAGATAATTGTCCGGCACCTTGATCGCCGCGTATTTAGTGGAGCGCAGCAGATCGATCTTGTCGAGAATTTCGTGAAGGCTCCGCCCCCCGACACGGGAGGCGGGTTCACGCAACCAGCTCAATCGGCTTTGCTGCGCATGGGTCTTTTCGGACAGCAGGGATTCGAGCAACGCGCGCTGCTCGTTGTCGATCAGGACATGAACATCGTTGGTAACACTGACATCGGCGGCGTGCATCGCCTCACCAGCCATGCGCTCGATTACGGAAACGCCTGGAATGATGATACGCTGCTCGCGCATCCTGATGATCAGCCGCTCGATCAGGATCTTCCCGTCGGTAAGACCAATGGCTTCCCCTGCAAGCCATGCTGCCAGTTCAGCTCGCCCTGGGCGGGTGAGGTCGCAATAGTTGTAGCGCCGCTTGATAACGGCGAGCTGTTCGTACCTGGTCTGAACGCGGCGCGCGAACTGCGCGATAACATCAGCTTCAACGCCAATTTGCTCGGCGATATGGTCGAGCATGATCGCCGGGAGCAATTCGCCTTTGCGAAGGTGACGCCCGGGATAGCGCAGGCAACAGAGTTGGAGCGCATAGCCAAGCCGAGTTTCTGGGGTCCGCGCATCGGCAATGGCGGCAAGGTCGGCGGCATCGAGACTATGGTGCTGGACAACAGCCTCTTCGGTGTCCGGCAGTGCCAACAGCGCAGCGCGCTGCTTCTCGGTCATTGGAATACGGGCGGGCACCGCAAAACCCCCTCAAAAACTACTTGCCATTTGCCGACGTTTTGAAAGAGGATATTGCAAGACGCAATGGCGCAGATTTCTGTTCGCCCAAAATCGGCAATGAAAACGTTCGTTTATGAAAGGCTCCGCAATTGCAGATCGGCTATGCCCGCATCTCGAAAGGCGATGATCAGAGTACCGCGCTGCAGCGTCGTGCGCTCAAAGATGCTGGATGCGAACGCATCTTCGAAGAAGCAGCCAGTGGCGGACGATGGGATCGGCCAGAGCTACACCGAATGATCGACCAGCTCCGCGCCGGTGATGTGGTAACGGTCTGGAAGCTGGACCGTCTATCCCGATCACTCAAAGATCTGCTCCATATTCTTGATCGGATCGAAGCTGAGGGTGGCGGCTTCCGCTCGCTCACCGAAAACATCGACACTACGACACCGGCAGGCCGCATGATGATGCAGATGGTTGGCAGCTTTGCCGAGTTCGAGCGCGCCATGATACGCGAGCGCACCTCTGCGGGGCTCGATCAGGCCCGTGCTGAAGGGCGGGTCGGTGGGCGGCGGCCAAAACTTTCACCCTCCCAACGAAGCGATGTCGTCGAGAACATCCTTTCGGGACGAAAGACGGCGGCGCAAATGGCGCGTCTTTACAGCGTCAGCGAGCCAACCATCAGCCGCATCGTCGCTGCCGCGCGGCGGGTTCCCGCATGAACGCACTGGGTCGCAATGGCCGCAAGCGACCAAATTTAGCCACTGTCGCTGACCGCGCGATATGCGAGAGGTAACGATGGAGTTGAGAAGGCTCATCGAAGCCTATCGTTGGCAACGAGGGCTGGGTCACGACATCATTGCGACCCCTTATGGGCGGATCGTTACGAATTTGGCTCACCCGACCGTATGGGACGCGAACCATGCTGACGCTGTGACGGCCGAGCAGCCTGAAGAAATCGCGGCGCTGCTCGCGAGCATGGACGATCACCTCGCGCACACGCCGTGGCGCGTCGTCCATACCGACCCGTTCACGCCGGAAGCTTTCTCCGCCCGTTTGGCACTCGATGGCTATGCCGAACAACCGGCGGTGATTCAGATGGTTCTAAGCCGTCAACTTCAGGCCGTGCCGGGAAGCGACATCACCCCGATCGAAACCGAAGCGGACTGGCGGGCGCTGGCGGCATTGGTTCGCCGCGATCATGAGGAAGGTGCACGCACGGGTGGGGCGATCCTTTCTGCAAAGGTAACCGATGAAATCGTCGCGGGGTATCGGGCCAAGGATGGGCCTTATCGTTTCCTCCTCGCAAGTATTGGCGGTATTCCCGTTGCTTATGGGGCCTGCGCCGCCGCACCATCAGGCGCCGGAATGATCGAGGATTTATTTACGCTCCCGGCCTATCGGCAGCGCGGGATCGCCTCAGCCTTGATCGCGCATTTCTCGGGCCAGTTGGTGGCGCAGGGCTGCGACTTCATATTCCTCGGCGCGCTGGTTGGCGAGCAGGCACGGCATCTTTACGCCAAACTCGGCTTTCGCCCCGTCATGTTGACCCGGTGTTGGGTTCGTCAGACAGAGGAGCGGCGATCCTAGTTAGCGATTGTCCGCAACCATCCACTTGAGTTCCAGAGCGGACGGTCGCCAAACCACTCCAAAGCCGACATAACATCGGGGCGGTAAGCTGCGCAATTTTCTACCGTGAATCTGTGTCCCAATAATGTACTGGGGCCAGGATGGAGATCGCCGCGCGCACATTTCCCGCATCGGCAAGATCGGCAACGAGACGCATGTCTTCGGTCTTCTGACGCATGTTGATGTTGACCTCGCTCACGGGGAGCTGGTCATGAATCGCGCGGGCCTGCATGACAGAAAAGCTCTTGCCGGCGTCGATCGGGTTGAGCTGCTTGCGGTCGCCGATAATGGCGAGACGGCCGACTTCCATTAGGTTGGCGATCGCCGTGAGCTTGTCCATCCGTTCGTTCGAAATCATCGACGCTTCGTCGAGGATCAAATAAGTGCCGGCGAGGTCCGCCTTCCGTGCGGCGAAGGCTTCTGGCGACGCTTCGCCTGTCAAGAATCTCTCATTGGAGTAGATGAAGCTATCGACCGTTCGCGCTTCCATGCCGGTGTCGGTCCGGAGGTCCGCGACCATCTTGTTCTGAAATGCGAGCGCCTGCGCGTCACCCCGCATATCGGCGGTCAGCAGCACAGCCTTGGTGTATTCGGCGCCGATCACCCTTGCGGCGGCATCGATCGCCTCGGCTTTCGCGACGGGCTGGAGCATGGTCGATTTGCCGGCGCCGGCACGCCCCTGCACAAGTACGATGCGGTCGAGCGAAGAAACGATCTCGATTGCGGCCGCGAGCTGCTCGTGGTTCAGCTCGCGCGGCGCGGCGAGCTTCTGCATGCGGGTCTTCGCCACGTCCGCGGGCATGAGCGGCCGAGCTTCGCCAGCCCCGATATCCATTGCCTTGAGAATCCGGCGTTCCTGTTCGATAGCTTCCCGGGTGGTGACCATATCGACCGCTTTGTCGAGGCGCTGAGACGTTTCGGGAACGAGTTCACCTTTTTCGACCAGCTCGGCGATGCGACGCTCAACCCGATCGGGGGTCACACCCTTCTCCCCGAGATCGATTGCCGTTTTGACGACATCGGCCTTGCTGAAGACCGCCTCCCGCTCGCTGAGGATACGGATCGCGCTCGCGGTCGCATATTGAGCGCGCGCCGTCGGCGGCGTTCGGGTGAGCTTGCTGAGCCCGGAGTCGACCAACGGATCTTCGGGACGCTTCAGATAATCAACCAACCGACCGCGCGTTTCGCGGACGGCGGTGTTGACCGCGCGTATCCCGCGTTCGATCGGGGATGTTCGCTCCTGCGACTTGGCGAGGGCCATCGCGTAGATTTGATCGCCATTATAGCGATATTCGCGTGCTTCAGCCCGCCACCGTTCGGCGAGTTCGGTGCGATCGCCGGCGTTCATTTTCGGGTCGCGGGTGCGCTGCGTGATCGCCCGGCGCCCTTCGGGGCTATGAACGCCGAGCGCCTCGGCCTTCGCCTTGATGTCGTTGCCGCGCTTGGAAAAGCCGTCGAGCGCCTCTTTGTTGATACGCTCGCCATTCGGGCCCAGAATCTCGAAGGCTCCGTGCTTGCCGGAAAGCTCGGTTTTATACCCCAAGCTTTCGAGCTTTTCGCGCAGGATCGCGTTGGCCATCGAACTGAGCGTAGCGCTGGCTCGGTACATCGCGCCATTGTGCCAGGCTCGCCACCCGTTATCGCTGATGACCTCACCCGTTTTCGGATCGACGCGGTCGCGCTTGCGGAATCGTTCGGGCAGGCGAGTGAGGTTGGCAATGACGGCATGAATATGACTTTGCGGATCGGTGGCGCGGCTCGTGTCATGCTGAAAGAGTGCGTAGACAAGATTGCCGGTTCGGACCGCAACATCTTTGCCGCCGACATGAACGCGGGCTTCTGCGAGATTCTTTTCTGCCCAAGCCATGGTTTCCTTCACGGCCTGAAGGTGCGCCGCCAAAATTCGGGTGTCGCCCGAGACGAGCGCGAGGAGCGACGCGGACTTTGGCATTGAAAAGGTGAAGTCGCGGCCATAGTCGCGGGTCTCGGGATTGTTTACCTGCGTCCCGTCCGGCAGCTTGCCGTCGAGGATTTTTTCGAAGACCGAAGCTTCGACCGTTCCCGACAGGCCGAGATCCCGTGATCCTTCGCCCATCCACACCGACGCGGCCTCCGACTGTTCGGCCGTATAATAATTGTCATTGGCGAAATAGTCCGCAGCCTTGCCCGGCGAATGGACGCGTCCGATCGAAACGGTCATGTCGCACCGCGCGAAAATACGAGGCCGCGCACCACGGTGCCGGTCGCTGCCGCGCGAGGATATTGGGTCAGAGTATAGATTTCAGGCGCGTGGTCTCGGGCGCGAACCAAACCAACCGAAGGGCCTGGTGCGCGAGACGCTGTTCGCGCTCGGTCGAGCGGAAGCCTTCGGCCGCAGTGAAAGGGTGCGACGCCCATGGCCGATCACTCTAAGTCGATGATGCCCGCAAAGGCGCAGTCGCGCCGGTGGAGCCGAGGCGCTCGTCGCCAGAAGGTGAAGCCGAACCACTCGCGTCTGTACCCACAAAGTTTCGCACGCGGCCAATAGAGGGCAGACCAGTAGCGCAACCCAGACGTATGACCATTATCGGTGAGCCACTTCTGAAGCGCTGTGGGAAGACGCGGCGCGAAGAATTGTTCGGATCCTGGTCGCCCCCCGAAATCGGCGAATGCAAACCACGCGGACGCCGATCCCAAGCTGATGAGAACCGCCGATGTCCAAAGAGGTTGCCCTAGCCAGAATAACGCGGTTCGTTTCAACTCATCGCCAAGCGCCAGGGGAAGGAACAGCATGGCAAGACCAAGCGCGATTGTTAGACCGCTTGTCAGAAGAGCCAGACGTGTGAGATTTCGCGGGAACGCCATCGCTCGTTCGAAGCGCAGTATCTCGAAATCAATACGCCGTGCGCCCTCTTCAGGATCGTCCATGTCCAAATGGGAGGCCAGTTCCCCATAGGCATCAGGATGACGAAGTCCGCGCTTGTTGGGGTTGGCGTCCAGAATATTCATTTTTGCCTCCATCAATCCATGCCCATGTCGAGATCGTCGCTGCCACGTGCCATCCCATCGGAGCCGAGCTCAGCGCCGCCGGCGCGGCGGTGTTCGGTCTCGCCAAAATCCATGTGGGCTTCACGCCGGGCCAACTCGCCGCTCTTTTCCTCAACTGGAATTTTCGGCGTGCGATGATTCCCCTTGCTGGCGAGGGCATCTTGCTGACCTCGACCCCCCGTAGAAGTATTGCGTGGTGCAGTGCTCGGGGGCGGGTCATCATCGATTGACCGCTTGGCGAGCGACGGATTACCGTTGCCCTTCTCGGTTTCGCCTAACGCCGCGCCCCGCCCATCCAACTGGGATCGCCCAACGTCGAGCACGTCGCGCGCTCGAACCTCCAGCCCATCCTGTAGTTTTGAAATTTCGCGACGGTCTTCCCGCTCCGCTTCGGGTTCGACGCCCGGTTCCGAACGGTCATTCGCTATGTCCTGACCGCCCCCTTCTTCGCCCTCCTCTTTATCCTCATCGCCATTGGGTGGGACGAAGTCGGACGGGGTCGGCGCCTCAATGAAGCCCTCCGCGATCGGCGGAAAGCCGACATAGGGGAAAGGCACCAGCGTCGCGGGAAACTTCTCGGGGAAGCGTATGTAAGCATGAAGGTTCGGCAGACTGGTGATGTCATCGGCGATCACCAACGCCTCTTCTTTGGTGGTCGGCGAAATCGTCGAGGCGTCGCGTGTCTGATGGGCACCATAGCTATAGGATTCGTCCATCGTGCGAACCTTGCGGAAGCCGATCAGGCGCGAACATTCCTCGGCGGTATCGCGATCGGTCGTGCGCAACATGATCTTCGTGTTGGTGAGGCTGATGATGTTTCGCGCGCCGTCGTCACCATAGGGGATACGGAGCCCCGCAAAGTTATGAAGGCCCAAAACAAAAGCTCCACCGAAACTGCGCGCCGTCTGCAGACCTCGCTCAAGCGCCGGCAGCTTGTGCAGTGCTGCGAGTTCGTCAAAAATGAACCACATCCGAAGCTGACGGGAGTGCCGCAGCGTCATGAGCGTATTGATCGCGATGTTCATCCACAATGTGAGCAACGATTTAGACATATCCAGGTGAACATATTGCGCCGTGATGAAGAGGATAGACGCCTTGCCATCATCGCGCTTGATCCAGTCCTTAATAGAGAATGGGTCACCATCCTCCGGCAAGAACCGGATACTTTCTGCGTGTGCGTTCAGAACGGCACGGATCGATTGCGCCATTTTCGCAGCGTCCGGGGAGATCAGTGGATCGGCGACAGTGCCTTTCAAGCTCTCATAGATCTTCTTGAGGCTCGCCTTTAGCAATTCGTCCGAAAGATACCGGTTCGTGCCCTTCCCCTTCTTCTTCAGATTGTCGCACATCTCGACAAAGAGGGTACGTGCTGCCTTCTCCCAGAAGCCGCCATCCGAACCATGGTCTGCGGGAATAAGCGCCGTCGCCGCGTTCACGAACTCGCTGCGGGATTCGCAATCGTTGAACAGCGACCAGGACTCGCAGCGTGCATCGTTAAGGTTCAAAACAAAGTCGCGCTCGGGGTCGTAGAAGGCAGACATATAGTGCCCGGTAAGGTCGAACAGGACGCATCGATCACCCCGTTCGATCGCCTGCGCCACGAGCTGACGGATGAGCGTCGTCTTCCCCGTTCCTGTCGTACCAGTGAGCATGACATGGCTTTGTTCGAACCCATAAGGGAACGGCAAAGTAGCAATCTTGTAGGGGAGGAGAACCCCCGCTGCTTTCCGCTGCGCGAGCGGAAGCGCTTCGACCTGCGCGAGCGTCAGATCCGGACATTCTTCTTTCGCCCGTTCCCGAAATTGATGCAGGTTGTGACGATCGAGCATCATTTTAAGAACGTCATATTCGACGATCTCAACGCCGCGTTCGTGGTGGTCGGCAAGGATCGATTCGCCCCGCTCCTGCGCCCAGGGAATGAACCACCAGGCGAAGGCCGCGGCGCCTATAGTGGAGAAAATGAAGCTTCCGAACACAGCGTTCAGCAGCTTCGCCCATGCGACTTGAACGTCGGGGATATAGGAAACATATCCCATATAAGTTTGATAGATGCTGCCGTCGCGAAGCGTCACATTGGCGCGCTTCATCTCGTCGAGGCCGATGAAGTCCCATGTCGCCGCGAGGGCCTTCGTTCCGAGCATCTGAAACTCATAGTCGTCGAGTATCAGCGCCAGTTTCAGCCACAGAAATACAGCAAGCAACCCGAACCAGATGAACAGCGGGACGCGAGCACCGCGCCACCACATCGAGAACTGGTGCCCGATGAGCTGGGAACCACGGGTGAAATTTCCGGAGTTACGATTGGCTTCGCCGTGGCTCGACCAGGCCCGCGGATGTTTGGGGCGCGTGGACTTATCGGCCATGATGCCGCTCCAGCCGTGCGTCGACGGTTGCGAGAAGTTCTTCGCGCCGATCGGGGGCGTTCTTCTTGACCCACTCGTCGGCAACCAACTGCGTATATTCGCAGATGATCGCCATGCGCTGAGGATCGAAGGCTTTACCGGATCTGACCTCGAAATAGACGCGAAGCGCGTCCCGGCACACGTCCGATGCGGTCACCGAATTGGCTTTGCAGAAGGACGCTAAGTCGTCCTGCAAATCCAACGGCACTCTGAATGAAATATGACCCAACCGCCCCTCCATGGGTGACGGTCAGCGGATCCTTCGGAAAGCCGAACCACGATACAACAGGCCGCGCCGTGGGTCAACGAACCGCCGCAGGGCAATTCTGGCGTCATACATTCGAGCACATCCAGCCAACCAGTAAGCGCGGTTTTCCACGCTTTATGGTGCGTGCTACGTATGTGCCACAGCATCGTGCCGCAATTGTCATACGCTGTGCCACGAACGCCATACGCCAAAACAGGCAGTTTTCCGGGCATTTCTGATCGAACAGGATTGCGGCTCGCCGCATACCGTGTGCATGTCAATATCCCACTTCGGCGACACCCAATTTTCTTCCGGCTGTGCCCCGGAAATCTCCCGTTTTCTTGCCATTCCGGCGGCATGCGCGCCGAGCGGCGATCGAGCGAAACAAGCCCAAAAGGGCCCGAGCTTCTCGATATGTTCCGTTTTGGGGAGCAAATAGCCATCACGGCCCCGAAGCTCATTGCCAGGAGCGAGCAGCGGTCGATGACTCAGTGAGGAACCAGAACAGCGTTGCCACGGTCGGGACTGCACCCACGCATCGCGTCAATGCCTTACCCCTGCGGCGATGGGCAAGCGGCCAATACCCACACGTGATGATGCTGATTATGGGAAATATTGGCCGCTTGGAGACCGCCTGCTTTCGAACGCGAAAGAAGCGTAGCGGACGTTCACGCTCGGAGCCGATGAGCCAATAAAGGAGGCGCCTGCAAGCATTCGGAAGGGCAGCGATGTCCGCGGCGCCATGGCCCGCTAACGTCGGCGAGCGATCGTGAGCGAGCTTCTCGATCAGCAGCAGGCGTCCTAGAGATTCTGCACCCGCTCTCAGGCAAGCGCCTCCTCGGCTGCGGCAGGGCGATGTCATGGTGGGCAAACTCGGCTCGCGCCGCGTTCGAAATGGCCTCCCGGGCACGCCGAGGTGCCGCCCCTTGCCCGCAATATGGCAAGCGTCGGCAGCCCCCGGAAGATGATAAGACGGGCTGGCACCCTCCTGCTCAAGCGATTTGCGTGAGGACGGCAGCCGACGGCAAAGCGCTCCATCCTGCAACGAGGTCTATTTGCCGAACCATCGCTGCATGGCGGCATCGAGAGAACGCGTCTCGAATGTCGCGATTTCGCGATACTGACCGCTCAATTGCCAGGTCCCGCTCCATCCCTTAGGCACGATGAAATCGTCGCCCGGATCGAAAATCTGTCTGTGTCCGTCAACCGACGTCAAGATCGCGCGCCCATGCAAAATCCGGACATGTTCTTCATAGGGCAAATCGGTGAAAGTCAGCAGGCCATCGTCGGCCTCATAAATGATCGATGTCAGCGTTTCACCCACAAACCAGCTGATCGACCGGTGCGACTTGATCGGTTTGATCTGCATGGCTTTGGGCCATGGATCGAAATCGATTAGGCCCTTCCCGGCGAGAACGTCTTTGCTCAGAGCCACGGGGTGAAGGACCTTTCCAGGCTCCGCGGCCCCCGCGCCCTGCCAGGCCAAGGAGACGATGGCGGCCATTCCAAGCGGTACCTTGTAGAAGGAACGCCACGGTAATGGGTATGATCTGAAGTACTGCTTCATGGCACTGCTCCCGTCCTTTCAATAATATCTCGTCCATCCTCATTTCGGACTCCGGATGCATCGCATGATCTCGCGAACGGCCTCGTCGGCGAGGTTCGAAAGCTCGGCATGTTTCGGCATGTCCTGATTGAGGAAAAGCATCAGCCCCTCGATCTGGGCTATAATCAGCGCGGCCCGCAATTCCACCGCTTGGCCGCCGATCTTGGGGTTCGCATTGGATATCAGCCACGCCATCAGGCGCCGGTAGCGGCTGTAAAAATGATCGACCGCCAGCTTGGCGTCTTCGTCGCGCATCGCCATCGCCCAAAGGTCGAAGAAGAAGCTGGATGTGCCGCCTTGCGCTCCATCGAACACCAGGAATCGAACCGTTTCCTCGATCAGTTCCTCATGACTGGACGTCTGCAGCGAGTTGAACAGGCTAATATAGGAGTCATAATAATGGCGAGTGAGTGAATAATTCAGCGTCTCCTCGATCAGACTTCCCTTTGTCTTGAAATGATATTGCAGCGTTTTCAAATGAACCTGCGCCCGCGACGCGACTTCCCTGAGGGCAAAGCTCGCATATCCGACGTCTTTCAGCGTATCGCGCGCTGCAACCAATATCTTGTCATAATTGGAGCCGGGTTTTCTCCGCGGGCTCGAGGGCAGTCGCGCGCGCAAGTCTGCCAGCAACCATTGTACGCCCATTTCGCCCGGCAGCTGGTCGCTGGTGCGAGATTCGAGGGTTTCGACCTTCATGCGTGCGGACCTTGGCAAAGAAGCTTCATATAATCAACCGTCAAATGACGGCTATGCCAGATCGATGCCATTGACGCGTAATCCCCCAATCCTGACCTGCATCCAATGGAAAAACTCCGATATTGCAAACCGTCAGTTGACGGTATAATAATAAGCTTTGGCGAGTCGTCATTGGGGAGAGAATGGTGACCATCTTCGGATTCAGACATGCGAATCCCCGGTGCGACCGGGAAAATCGATTGCTGGCGATTGCGCCAATAGCGGCACTGCTGCTGGGCTGCATCGCTCTAGTCGACGAGAATGCTGCCCGCGCTACGCCCGCCAATCGGCCCGACGCGAAGGTCCTGTATGCCCGCTGCGCAGCGTGCCACGCGGTCGATAGCAATCGCAACATGACCGGCCCCACACTTCGGGGCGTGGTCGGGCGGGCACCGGGCATAGCGGCCGGCTTCAACTATTCCCCCGCCATGCGGAAGCTCGGCGGCAAATGGACGCGCGAACGCCTCGACGCGTTTCTGGCGGCGCCTCAGAAATTTGCGCCCGGCACGAGAATGGCCTTCTCCGGCCTGAAGAAGGCGGAAGACCGGGCGGCGATCATCGCTTTCCTCGCATCATCTTCCGGCCCAGCAAGAAAGTAATCTGACGATGGATACGCACGACAAGAGTGGATTGCCGGGGCCGGGGCACGAGAAGGTCTCCGAGCCGCCGACGCGACGGGGAGTCTTGGGCCTTGCCGCCGCATCGATGCTGCTCGGCGGTGCGGCGAGTGCATCGGCGCGCGCCGCGCCCCCTGTTCCTGGATCGCAGCGTCATGTGATCGTGGTGGGTGGCGGATTTTGCGGCGTTACCGCCGCGCGCGAACTGCGCGAATGCGGCGTTCGCGTGACGCTTCTCGAAGCGCGCAATCGGCTGGGCGGGCGCACCTTCACCTCCGACTTTGCCGGCCACCAGGTTGATTTCGGCGGGACTTGGGTCCACTGGCTCCAGCCGCATGTCTGGGCCGAGATCAGCCGTTACGGCGTGGCGCTCGACGAAACGCCTGGCGCAGTTGCCGACCGGATCATCTATCTCGACAAGCAGGGTAGACGCCACGAAACGACTGCGGCCGAGCAATGGCCGCGGCTCGAGAAATCCGTCTCTGATCTCTTCGAAGGCGGATATTCCATCATGCCGCGCCCTGCGGAGCCGCTTGCCGATGCCACGTGGATGAAGGCCGACACCTATTCGCTGCGGCAAAAAATCGACGCGACGCCGATGCCAGACGATGTGCGGCCAATCGTCGATTCCATGATCCTTGCATGGGGCAACGCACCCGCAAGCGAAGTATCCTGGATCGACATGATGCGCTGGTACGCACTGACCGGGTATAATCTGACTGTAACGAATGACGCGGTGGGGCGCTTTCGCATCGCGGGCGGCACCAAGACCCTGCTTGACGCCATTGCCGCCGATGCGGCGGCCGACGTGCGGCTATCGACACCCGTCGCCGCGATCCGCCAGTTCTCGACGTCGGTCGAGGTGGTTACCGAGGGCGGGGAAATCCTCAAAGCAGACGCCGTCATCTGCGCCGCGCCGCTCAATATCCTGGCCGACATCGCGTTCGAGCCCGCGCTCAGCCCCGTTAAGCTCGCGACGTCGCGGCAGCGCCATGCCGGACAGGGCACCAAAACCCATATCCTGCTTGAAGGCGAATATGCAAATTTCTCGGGCTGGGGGCCCGGCGACGACGCGCCGATCAACTTCTTGCTGTGGGAAGGCGCCGAGGATGGCAAGACCCATTTGATCGCATTCGGCCCGAGCGCAGATGCGCTCGACATGAACGACACCAATGCAGTGCAGGCGGCGGTGCGCGCCTTCGTCCCCGACGCCAAGGTCGTGGCCGCTTATGGTTATGAATGGAACGTCGATCCCTATTCCAAGGGGACTTGGGGCGTGTCGCGCCCCGGCCAGCTGTCGGCGGCGATCGCCGAGCTTCAGGCGCCGGCCGGCCGGCTGCTCTTCGCGAACGCCGACTGGGCCAACGGCTGGCGCGGCTTCATCGATGGCGCCATCGAGCAGGGCATCATCGCCGCCCGCCACGCCTCAAAAATGCTCGGGGACACAAAGTAACTGACTAATAAATTTATAAATATTATATATATGGGAGAGTTTTATGTTTTTAAGCCGTTTAATATGGATGGGCTCCGCCGCGGCCTGCGCGCTGGTCGTTTCATCGGCTAGCGCTCAGCCGGGGGCACAGCCCGCTGACGAACCGGCGACCGCGCAGGACGAGAGCGATCAGCCCACCGCGAGCAACGACGCGAATGAAATCGTCGTCACGGCGCTGCGCAGAAGCCAGCGACTTCAATCCGTGCCAGCCTCGATCACGGCGATTGGCGGCGACACACTGGCAAGCAATCATGTCTCGTCGGCGGCGGAACTTTCGGCGAATGTTCCCAATCTGCAGGCAACCAGCACTCTCGGCGAGAATATACCCATTTTCTCGCTTCGCGGCGTGTCGATGTCCGATTTCAGCGTCAATCAGCAAAGCCCGGTCGCGACCTATTTCGACGAGGTCTACAAAGGCAGCTTCCCGTTCATTCCGATCGGTCTCTACGATCTCGAGCGGCTGGAAGTCCTGCGTGGCCCCCAGGGAACGCTGTACGGAAAGAACACGACGGGCGGCGCGGTCAATTTCATCAGCCGCCTGCCGCAGTTCGAGAATGAGGGTTATCTGTCGCTAGGCTATGGAAACTACAACCGAATGGATGCCAATGGAGCGCTCAACGTCGCGCTGGGCGATACGACGGCTGCCCGACTGGCCTTCACATTCGCGCGGCGCGACGGCTGGTTCAAGAACCGCGTGCCTGGCGAGCCCGACCTCAATCAGGTTCGGAACTATGCCATCCGCGGGACGATCAGGACGAAGCCGACCCCCGATCTTGAGCTTGTTCTGCGGCTGTCCACCAGCCTCGACAATCCGTTCAACTATGGCATTTATGGTCGACCGCTCGCCGACGGCATCGGTGCCGGCGTCTACGAGCTTTTCGGCATGGAAAGCTATTTTAGGACCGGCCTGACACGCCGCGAAATCGAAACAAGCTATGCGCGGCGCCGTCGTCATCGCACGAACAGTGCAGCTCTGACCGCCAATTGGGATCTGGCCAATGATATCCGCCTGACATCGATCACCTCCTACGATCGTGGCAAGCTCCACAATCCCGAAGACACGGAGGGCAGCCCGCGCCAGGTCAACGACAATGATATCCGGGCCAAAGGACATCAGTTCGCCCAGGACCTGCGGATCGCAAGCAGTTTTAGTGCGGGTCTGAACTTCATTCTCGGCGCTTATTACCATGTCGAGAAACTCGACACGAGCACCGAATATCGATTCTTCACCGATATCGATGTCGATGGCGACGGAAACATCGACGCCGACGACTGCGCCGTCGATTTTTTCACGGCGTGCGTCTATCGTAACCAGTTCGCGCAGAAGAAGAGCAGCAAGGCTCTCTATGCCGACCTCACGTATGAGCTTGGCGAGTTGGTTACGCTGCGCGGCGGCCTTCGCTACACATGGGACCGGGGCCGTCTCAGCGACTTTAAAGCGCAGGCAATTGGGATCGACGGCGTGCCTGTCGCTAACACGATTCCGGGCGACCCCGGAAATTTCGACGCGACGACGGCACTGCGGTTCAGCAAGGGTAGCGTGACGGGCAAGGTCGGCGTCGATCTCAAGCTCAGTCCCGACCATCTCCTCTATGCGAGCTACAGCCGCGGCTATCGCGGAAGCTCGTTCAATTCTCAAGCCTTCTTCGCGCCCGACGAGTTGACGATCGCCAAACCGGAAACCGTGGACGCCTTCGAAATCGGGGCTAAGACCCAGTTTCTGGACCGGCGGCTGACGCTCAACGGGGCCGTTTTCCTGTACAACTACAAGAATCAGCAAGCGCTCAGCCTGATCGGTGTGCTTCAACCGTTGGTCAACATACCCAAGTCGCAGATCTACGGCGCGGAGCTCGAGCTGGTCGTGCGCCCGCTTGATGTACTGACGCTGCGCGGCGGGGCCGGCTACCTTCACACCGAGATCAGGCGCGGGAACATCTCCGGCGCCGACCTTGCTGGCAACCGGCTGCCCAATGCCCCAACCTGGAGCCTGAACGCCGCTGCTGACCTCACGATCCTGAAGAAAGGAGCGGACGAGCTCTCACTCGGTATCAACGCAAGCTACAATACGAAGCAATATTTCGACCTGTTCAACACGCAGCGGATTGCCCAGCCAGGCTATGCCCTCGTCAACGCCCAAGCCTCGTACAGCTTTGGCGACGGCAAATATAAAGCGCAAATCTGGGGCAAAAACCTATTCAATCGCACCTATGCGACGTCCGGCCTCGATATCTCCGCTCTCGGGTACGACTATTTCCATCTCGCCGAGTCGAGAACCTATGGCGTAACGGTGGAAGCGAAGTTCTGAACGGGGTGGCGCGCAAGCTGTCAGACCGGGTGCTTCCGGAATCCCATACCGGCATCCCTAGCTTCTTCGCCTTGTCGGCGGGATTGTGCGGGATGCCGGTACCGGGAAAGATGATGAGACCGGCCGGTAGTCCTCCAAACATCCGGTCTTTCCGCTATATATGAGCTGCATCACGGCGAATATCCCGCGCTGCGGCGATATTCCCGGGATCTTGCTCGAAGGGCAATGTCTCCTGGCAATTATAGATCAGGGGGAGGCGGCTAGCGCGGCGCGCAGCCTTGACGCCGGCAACGCCTTCGAATTTTGCTCAGGAGCGGGGATAACCCGTCACGAGGGGACCGATAAGCTCCGGCAAGGACCACGCAATCATCCGCGCTTGGCGAAGAGCTGGCCGGGCAGGCTTCCCGATACCAGAGTTACTCGCGGCAGATTTCGCGCAGCAACGGAGTGCTGCTTTCAACAGGATCGGGCCCGCCCCATGGCCTGCCAGCGCCGGTGGTTCGATGGCGTCCGCGCCGGGCGACAAAGTCCGCCACACCTCACGTCCGGTGTACGCCTCCGTTAGGGAGCGCCTTGCGGGATTGATCGGATAATCTGAGATGGCACCGGTGCAAGCGCTGGTGTTTGCACCGGTGTTAGAGGCGGTGCGATGGGTCACGCGCCCCTCCGCCGCCCCCTGATGGACCGACCAACAGATGGGCGATGCCGGAATCGATCCGTTGCCGCTGGAGCATTGAGCGTGGATTCGCGATCGAGCTATGCGGTGCCGTTCTACTCCCCGGCCTTCGCTAATGCGCGGCATTGGACCGTGGCACTGCTTTTCGGTTCGCTATTCCGAGCGATGGGTGGGATCGATCCGGAGTTTGATCACATTGTCGATGACACGGCGCCACAGAGCTTCGGGCATGATCCCGATAAAGGGGCTGCCATCCACTGTGCCTCGGACATCGGGACCGACCCATGCAAATTCGTTGAGGTCGTTCCACACAACCCGGGAACGATCGTCCAGTCCGAGATGGGCTGTCACCCGGGGCGGGATCGGGAGCGTGAAGCTGGAATCGTAATTCCTCGTCGTGATGGGTGCCGTGATGACCCGGAGCTGGCCCCGGGCCTTATAGGTGCTCAAGACAAGGCAAGGCCTTGTCTTTCGTCCATCCTCAAGCCCGCGCTCTTTCTCGGCACGCCAGAGGTAGACATAGCTGATGACATCGGTGGGTTGCGGCTCAGTCCATGAGCTCGTTGAGGCGGATTGCTTCGGGCCGCGCTTGTGCGGTCCGGAGGCTGCGGGTAGCTTCATCACTCAGTTCCTCGGGCGTAACAGCGATGTGGTCGAGGCGCGCGAGGCGTTCATACTCGGACGCTGGCAACATCACGACGCGCGCGGCGCCGTTGCGCTCGACCGCGATCGCGTGCGTCATGGCCTCATCATAGTAGAAGCCGAAGCGCTTCGACACTTCGCTGGAAGTGACCTTCTCGATTGGTAGTTCCATGATTCCCTCATCAACCGTTACCTGGTCAGTGCATCCGGCCACCACAGCCAGACATAACAACTGCCCGCAAAATTCTTTTACTGAGAATCTTCACTCTACGTAATCTACGGAATATGAGAAATCAACCCCCGCTCGCGATTAGCGGGCTGGGCCCCGGTATGAGGGCGCGGCCCTCTATGCCGGGGGCCAATGCCGGCGCCGGTTAGTCGAACAAGCGTTCAACCAGATCGGTGCCGTCATCTTGCAACAGGATCACGTCTGGAATCGCGCGAAGTTCCGCCCGCGCCTGCCACCAGTTCCGGGCTGCGCGGTCCCGGCTGTTTTGCTGGCTGGTGACGAATGATCGCGCCCGCGCGGCCAACAATTCCTCTGGCGTTGGCTGGCTTTCGCCGATCTCTTCGGCAAAGAGCGGGAATTTCTCCCGATCCAAACGCAGGCGGCGTTCAGCTGCCTTCAATTTCCTGTTG
>CAUJJI010000015.1 GCA_963205265.1 Pseudomonadota bacterium | reverse complement strand
CGGGGCCGACCGCGAGATTGCCGATCTCACCGACGCCGGCGTGCGCCTGCTCGAGATCCTGCAGGCGAGCAAGCTGCAGACCGGCGTCGAACTTCCCGAGGCGCTGGCCGAGGGTGAGCAACGGCTTGCCGCTTTCGAGACGCGCGTTGCCGCACTGGGCGGCGCCATCGCATCGGCGGGCGACCGCGGCGAAGCGCTTGCCGGGCTAATCGCGACGTCGCAGTCCGAACTGAGAGCCGTCGCCGACGACATCGCCGCCTTGCAGGTCACGCTGGAATCGAGCAGCTCGGCCCAGGGCGAAGTCCTGGCCGGACTGCGCCGGTCGCTGGCCGAAGTCGGCAGCGAAAGCACGCGCCTCTACGAGCAGGCCAACGGCGAACTGTCGCAGGCTATCGAAAGGCTGCTGTCCTCTGCGGGCCAGGCGGTCGAGACGATCAACAAGGCCGGCTCCGAAGCCGTTGCCGAACTGGCCGAGGAACTGGGCGGCAAGGGCGCCGAAGCCATCGAGAAAGGCATGCAGGCCGCCGCCGGCCAGGTCGCTGGCCAGCTCGAGGAGGTCACGGCCAACGCCGCGCGCGTCAGCCGTGACGCCGCGATCCAGCTCCGCGACCAGCTGGTCAAGGTCAACGAACTGGTCGGCCATCTCGAGCGCCGGGTCGCGCAGACTCGCGAACGCGCGGAAGAGCAGGTCGACAACGATTTCTCACGCCGCGCCGCGCTGATCACCGAATCGCTCAATTCCAACGCCATCGACATCGCCAAGGCGCTCTCGACCGATGTCGCCGATACCGCCTGGGCAGCCTATCTGCGCGGCGACCGCGGCATCTTCACGCGCCGGGCGGTCACTCTCGTCGAAGCCGGCGATGCCAAGGCGATCGCCCAGATCTTCGAGCATGACCGGGAATTCCGCGAGCACGTCAGCCGCTATATCCACGATTTCGAGGCGATCCTGCGGCAGGTTTTGTCGACGCGGGACGGCCATGCGCTGGGCGTGACGCTGCTGTCGTCGGACATGGGCAAGCTCTATGTCGCGCTGGCCCAGGCGATCGAGCGCCTGAGGCGCTGACCGCCCGGCGGGATCAACCCTTCGTGCCGTCGGCGTTGGGCGGCTTGCCGAAGAAATTGAGATCGTCGGGCTCGATCCAGCCGTTGACGTAGTTCGCATAGAACAGGCCGAACAGGACGGCGGCGAGGATACTGGCCTTCAAGGCGATGCGACCCGGTCGGAAGTGCGCGGGGGCGCTGTCCGCCTGGCCGGGCGTCTTGTCCAGCCCCGCCTCGTCGTGCGTGCGCACGCCGAACGGCAGGACGAGGAAGGCGCTCAACACCCAGAACAGGGCATAGATGGCGATGATCGATGTCAACTGCATGGCGAGACCCCTGCCCTGTCGAACCCGTTCTAGTCGAGCAGCAGGACCTTGACCTGCGGCTTCTTGCCCGACCAGCGCTGCGCCGCGCGCCGGGCCGCGAGGCGAGCGGCTTCGATCCTGGCGTCGGGATCGCGGCTCGCCTGCCCCTTCAGCTTGGCCAGCGCGGTCGCGACATCTTCGCGGGCCTCGGCGATGAAGGCGTCGTTGTCTTCGTCGAGCGGCAGGCCCATCGCCGCGACTTCGATCCTGCCGCCGCCGCCGACCGCCACCAGGACGACGCCGTTATGGGCTATGCGGCGGCGCATCGCCATCGCCTCGCCGTCGGCGGGCGCGATGATGTCGCCGTCGAGGACGAGCCGGCCCGCGCGCACTTCACCGAACTTGCCGGGCGCCCCGGGAGCGAGGCGCACGAGATCGCCGTTCTTCTGCACCACCGTCTGCTTGATGCCGCAGGCCCGCCCCAGGCGCGCCTGCTCGCTCATGTGGCGCATCTCGCCGTGGACCGGCACGAGGACCTGCGGGCGCAGCCAGCCGTAGAGCGCCTCCAGCTCCGGGCGGCCGGGGTGGCCGGAAACGTGGATCGGGCTCTGGCGGTCGGTGACGATGGTAATGCCGCGCCCGGCAAGGCGGTTCTGAATGACACCGATGGAGATCTCGTTGCCGGGGATCTGCCGGCTGGAAAAGAGCACGACGTCGCCGGCCTCGAGCGCGATCGGGTGCGTGCCCTCGGCGATGCGGGCAAGCGCCGCGCGGGGCTCTCCCTGGCCGCCGGTGGCAACGACAAGCACTTCCCCGCGCGGCAGGTCCATCGCCTTGTCGAAATCGACGGCTTCCGGCAGATGCTCGAGATAGCCGCAGGCCTTGCCGGTGGCGATGATCCTGTCGAGCGAACGCCCGGCGACGCACAGCCGCCGACCGGTGGCGCGCGCCACCTCGCCCAGCGTCTGCAGCCGCGCCACGTTGGAGGCGAAAGTGGTCACGACCACGCGCTTGCCCTTGTGGCGATAGACCTCTTCCAGCAGGCCGCGATAGACGGCGCCTTCGGACCCCGAAGGCTCGGGATTGAAGACGTTGGTCGAATCGCAGACCAGCGCCAGAACGCCAGCATCGCCGATCTCGCTGAGTTCCTCGGCCGTCGTGGGCTGGCCGATCAGCGGTTCGTCGTCGAGCTTCCAGTCACCGGTGTGGAAGATGCGGCCGTAGAGCGTGTCGATGACCAGGGCGTTGCCTTCGGCAATCGAATGGGCGAGCGGAACGTAGCGGATGTTGAACGGGCCGATGTCGAAATCGTCGAGATCGTCGACGACGTTCAGGTCGATCTGTCCGGCAATTCCCGCCTCTTCCAGCTTCGCATTCACCAGCTTGGCGGTGAACGGGGTGGCATAGAGCGGCACGCCGAGTTCGGCCGCGAAATAGGGCACGGCGCCGATGTGGTCCTCGTGCGCATGAGTCAGCACCACGGCCAGGAGGTCGCGCTTGCGTTCCTCGATGAACTCGAGATCGGCAAAGACCAGCTCGACGCCCGGATATTCCGAGCCGCTGAAAGTCATGCCGAGATCGACCATGATCCACTTGCCGTTGCAGCCATAGAGATTGACGTTCATGCCGATCTCGCCCGAGCCGCCGAGCGCGCAGAAAACCAGTTCCTTTGCGGGAGTCACTTGGCAGCCGCCCTTTCCGCGAGAATGGCCAGGCCATCCAGCGTCAGTTCGCCGTCGACGGCATCGAAGATGTCCGTCGCCTCGTCGAACAGCACGGCCAGTCCCCCGGTGGCGATGACCTTGGCCGGCCGGCCGATTTCGGCGCGCATTCGGGAAATCAGACCCTCCATCATTGCGACATAGCCCCAGAACACGCCGATCAGCATCTGGTCCTCGGTATTGCGGCCGATGACGCTGGCGCTTTCAGGAGCGCGAATGGCGATGCGAGGCAACATGGCGGTATTGCCGACCAACGCATCGAGCGACAGATTGATGCCCGGCGCGATGATTCCGCCCTTGTAGGCACCGTTGAAATCGATGACGTCGAGCGTCGTCGCGGTGCCGAAATCGACGACGATGAGGTCGCCCGGATACTTGGTATGCGCCGCGATGGCGTTGACCGCGCGGTCGGCGCCGAGCGAGCTGGGCTGGTCGACGTCGATGTCGATGCCGAAGTCGACCGGCGGACGGCCGACGACCAGCGGCTCGACGAAGAAGTAGTTGGTCGCCAGCACCTCGATGTTGTGAAGCGCGCGCGGCACGACCGTCGAGACGATGATCTGCGTCACCGCCTCGCGCGGGACGCCGCGGATCTCGAGAAGCTGCATCAGCCAGACGGCATATTCGTCGCCGGTGCGACGCGGATCGGTGGCGATGCGCCAGCGCGCCTTGAGCTTGCGCCCCCCTTCCATGTCGAACAGGGCGAAGACGACGTTGGTATTGCCGGCGTCGATGGCAAGAAGCATGCGATGGATCCTATCGGTCCGGGCCGGCAAGGCGAACTTCGCCGGCGTGAATGACTCTGGTGCTGCCGTCCGCCAGGCGAAGCTGCAGCGCGCCGCTTTCGGTCAGGCCGGCGAAGGTACCGCTGAGCGGCGACTCCCCCGGTTCTCCGACCATCAGCGGCGTGCCGAGCGGATGGGCAACGGTCAGCCAGCGCCTGACGATAGGCGCCATGCCGAAATTGCGCCAGCGTTCGATCTCGAGATCGAAGGCGCGGGCGAGCTCGGCAGCGAAGACATCGCGATCGACTCCGCCCAGCGCCACGGTCTCGCGGTCGGGCAAGGCAGGCGCCGTGGCAAGGTTGACGCCGATGCCGACGACTACCGCCTCGCCCACCCGCTCGAGCAGGATGCCCGCGAGCTTGGCGGTTCCGATCATGAGGTCGTTGGGCCATTTGAGCATGGCCCCCGGGGGGAGTGCGGCGGTACCTGCCTTCGCCGGGACGGCGGAGACGGCCTCCCACAGGGCCAGGCCCGCGACCAGCGCCAGCGACGCCGGATCGGGATCGCCGAACCGCACCTGCACCACCGTCGAGCCCATGAAATTGCCGGCGCCGTCGTACCATTCCCGGCCCTGCCGCCCGCGGCCTCCGGTCTGGCGGTCGGCCACCAGCCAGTCGCCTTCGGGGACGAATTCGCCCGCGCGCAGCCGCGCGGCGAGGTCGGCGCTGGTCGAGCCGGTTTCTGCGACGAAGTGGATCAAACCGCGACGAACAGCGCCGCCGCAGCGGCGTCGGCAAGGCTGCCCAGCCACTTGGTCAGCAGGTAGCCGAGCGGAGAGATGAACAGCGAGGTCGCCAGCAGGAGGAAGCGATGCGCCCAGTCGCTGCCGCCCGCGACCTTGTCAGCCGGCTCGTCGAAATACATCACCTTGACGATCTTCAGGTAGTAGAAAGCGCCGATCACCGAGGCGGCGATACCGATCGCGGCCAGCGGGACGAGGCCGGCCTGGACTGCTGCCTGGAAGACGACGAACTTGCCCCAGAAGCCGAACAGCGGCGGAATCCCCGCGAGGCTGAACATGACCATGGCCAGGCCCGCGGCCAGCATCGGCCGGGTGCGCGAGAGGCCGGCCAGGTCGGCGATCGCCTCTACCGGCTGGCCCTCGGCGTCGCGCAGCATCAGGATGGCGACGAAGCCGCCGAGAGTCATCGCCACGTAGATCGCCAGGTAGACCAGCATCGCCGAAGCGCCCTCAGCGGTGGCGCAGGCCAGGCCGATCAGGATGAAGCCGACATTGTTGATCGACGAATAGGCCATCAGCCGCTTGATGTTGCGCTGGCCGATCGCGCCGAGCGCGCCGACCACGATCGAGGCGAGTGCCGCGAATACGACGATCTGGCGCCAGGCGCCGTCCTGGCCGCCGAACGCGTCGAGCGCGACGCGCATGGTCAGCGCCAGTGCGGCGACCTTGGGGGCCGTGGCGAAGAAGGTGGTGACCGGAGTCGGCGAGCCTTCGTAGACGTCGGGCGTCCACATGTGGAAGGGAACCGCGGCGATCTTGAACGCCAGGCCAGCCAGCACGAAGACGATGCCGAACGTCGCGCCCATCGTCAGGCCGCCGTCCAGCGCGGCGCTGATGCCGGCGAAAGCGGTCGTGCCGGTGAAGCCGTAAGTCAGGCTCATGCCGAACAGCAGGATGCCGCTGGCCAGCGCGCCGAGCACGAAATACTTGAGGCCCGCCTCGGCCGAACGCTCGTCGCTGCGCAGGAAGGCGGCGAGCACGTAGGACGCCAGCGAGTTGAGCTCGAGGCCGATGTAGAGCGTGAGCAGGTCGGTCGCCGAGACCATGATGCCGCCGCCGAGCGCCGCGAACAGGATCAGCAGCGGGTATTCGGCGCGCATCGCCCCGACTCGCTCGAAGAATGCGGGAGCGACCATCAGCGAGGCCGCGGCCGCGCCGTAGATCAGCAGCTTGGCGAAGCTGGCGAAGGCGTCGGCGCGGAACTGGCCCGAGAAGGCCACGGTATCGGGCCCCATCGCCCCGGCGCAGAGCGCGGGAGCGACCAGCACCCCGGCACCGACCAGGGCGGCGACGCAGAGCACCGAGATCGTGCGGCTCGCCTTGTCGCCCGCCCAGGCGGCGACGAGCAGCAGCACGAGGCCGGAAATGCTCAGCAGTTCTTCGGGCGCGATCAGGCGCAGCGAGTGGGACCAGTCCATCAGTGCGCCCCCTCATGCGCGGTATGGGCCTCGGCGGCAGCCTCTTTCGGCTTGCCTGCCTTGATCTGTGCATCGCCGGCCGGCTTGGCGCGGGCGACACGTGCGTCGAGCGCGGCGATGTCCTGCCGCATCGGCGCGAGGAAGCTTTCCGGGTAGATGCCCATCCACAGCACGGCCGCGGCGATCGGCGCCATCATCGCCCATTCGCGCCAGTCCAGGTCGGGCATGGCGGCGGCATCGGCGTTCTTCTGCTCGCCGAAAGCGACGCGGCGGTAGAGGTAGAGCCTATAGGCGGCACCGAGGATGATGCCCGTCGTGCAGACCGCCGTCACCCAACTCGATACCTGGTAGATCCCGGCCAGGCTCAGGAACTCGCCGACGAAGCCGCTGGTGCCGGGCAGGCCGACCGAGGCCATGGTGAACAGCATGAAGAACAGCGCGTAATAGGGCATGTTGATCGACAGGCCGCCGTAGCGGTCGATCTCGCGCGTGTGCAGCCGGTCGTAGATCACACCGACGCTGAGGAACAGCGCGCCCGAGACGAGGCCATGGCTCAGCATGACGATCATCGAGCCTTCCAGCCCCTGCGGGTTGAAGGCGAACAGGCCGATCGTGACGATCGCCATGTGCGCGACCGAGGAATAGGCGATCAGCTTCTTCATGTCGTGCTGCACCAGCGCGACGAGCGAGGTATAGACCACCGCGACCATCGACAGGCCGAAGACCAGCCAGGCGAACTGCGCCGAGGCTTCGGGGAACATCGGCAGCGAGAAGCGGATGAAGCCGTAGCCGCCCATCTTGAGCAGAACGCCGGCCAGGATCACCGACCCGGCGGTCGGCGCCTGGACGTGGGCGTCGGGCAGCCAGGTGTGGACCGGCCACATCGGCATCTTCACCGCGAAGCTGGCGAAGAAGGCCAGCCACAGCCAGGTCTGCACCTTGGGATCGAAATCGTAGGCCATCAGCGTCGGGATGTCGGTCGTACCCGCCTCGTTCGCCATCCACAGCATGGCGATCAGCATCAGCACCGATCCCAGCAGGGTGTAGAGGAAGAACTTGTAGCTGGCGTAGATCCGCTCCGATCCGCCCCAGATGCCGATGATCAGGTACATCGGGATCAGGCCGGCTTCGAAGAAGATATAGAACAGGTAGAGGTCCTGCGCCGCGAAGACGCCGATCATCAGCGTTTCCATCAGCAGGAAGGCAGCCATGTACTCGCCCACCCGCTTCTCGATCGAGTTCCAGCTCGCGCCGATGCAGATCGGCATGAGGAAGACCGACAGCATGATCAGCATCAGCGCGATGCCGTCGATGCCGAGCGCGTAGGAGAAGCCGGCGAACAGCTCGACCCGCTCGGTGAACTGCCACTGCGCGCCGCCGATGTCGTAGTTCACCCACAGCAGCACGCCGAGGACGAAGTCGACCAGGGTGGCGAGCAGCGCGATCGTCCGCGCGGCCCTGGCCTCGGCGAACAGGCAGGCGACCGCAGCCGCCAGCGGCACTGCGAGCATCAGGGTGAGGATGGGAAATCCGTTCATGTCAGCCCGCCATCACCCAGCTAATTGCCCCCACCAGGCCGAGCAGCATCACCAGCGCATAGCTGTAGAGATAGCCGGACTGGACTTTCTGCGCGTAGCTCGAGCCGCGCGCCACGACCCATGCGGCGCCGTTGGGGCCGAAGCGGTCGATGATGCCGATGTCGCCGATCTTCCAGAACTGCCGGCCGATCCAGAAGGCCGGGCGGACGAACAGGAAGTTGTACAGCTCGTCGAAGTACCACTTGTTGAACACGAACTTGTGCAGCACGCCGAACTGCTCGACGAACTTCGCCGGGAAGCCGGGATTGCGCAGGTAGGCGTACCAGGCGGTCAGCAGGCCGATCGCCATGACGGTGAACGGCGCCCACTTCACCCAGGTCGGCACTTCGTGCATCGCGTGGATCAGGTGCTCGCTGAACACCAGGCTGCCCTTCCAGAATTCGCCGGCGCCTTCGCTGATGAACTCGTGATGGAACAGGAAGCCCGCGAAGACCGCGCCGAGCGCGAGAATGCCGAGCGGGACCAGCATCGACAGCGGGCTCTCGTGCGGGTGGTAGCCGGCCGTGCCCTCGGTCGCGTGGCCGTTGCCCTCGTGCCCATGGTCGCTGTGCCCGTGGTCGTGCGCGTCGGCGCCATGCGCATCATGCACCGCGTGCTGGATATGCTCCGAGCCCGCCCAGCGCGGCTTGCCGAAGAAGGTCAGGAAGACGAGCCGCCAGCTGTAGAAGCTCGTCATCAGGGCCGCGGTGATGCCCGCCCAGAAGGCGAACATGCCGAGCTCCTTGCCGCTGCCGAAAGCCGCCTCGAGGATCGCGTCCTTCGAATAGAAGCCGGCGAAGCCCAGCGTCCCGGCAATGCCGACGCCGGTGATCGCCAACGTCCCGGCGGTCATCGCCCAGAAGGTCAGCGGGATCTCTTTCCGCAGCGCGCCGTAGAAACGCATGTCCTGTTCGTGGTGCATCGCATGGATCACCGAGCCCGCGCCGAGGAACAGCAGCGCCTTGAAGAAGGCGTGGGTGAACAGGTGGAACATCGCCGCGCCGTAGGCGCCGACGCCCGCCGCGAAGAACATGTAGCCGAGCTGCGAGCAGGTCGAATAGGCGATCACCCGCTTGATGTCCCACTGCGTCGTGCCGACCGTGGCGGCGAAGAAGCAGGTGGCGGCGCCGATGAAGGTGACGAAGCCCAGCGCGGTCGGGCTGGTCTCGAACATCGGCGACAGGCGGCAGACCATGAAGACGCCGGCGGTCACCATCGTCGCGGCATGGATCAGCGCCGAGACCGGAGTCGGGCCTTCCATCGCGTCGGGCAGCCAGGTGTGGAGGCCGAGCTGCGCCGACTTGCCCATCGCGCCGATGAACAGCAGGATGCAGAGCACGGTCATCGTGTCGAAGCGGGCGCCGAGGAAGCCGATCGTCGTTCCCGCCATCGACGGCGCGGCCTCGAGGATCGCCGGGATCGACACCGTGCCGAACACCAGGAAGGTCCCGAAGATGCCGAGCATGAAGCCGAGGTCGCCGACGCGGTTGACGACGAAGGCCTTGATCGCCGCGGCATTGGCCGAGGGCTTCTTGAACCAGAAGCCGATCAGCAGGTAGGACGCCAGCCCCACCCCTTCCCAGCCGAAGAACATCTGCACGAGGTTGTCGGCGGTCACCAGCATCAGCATGGCGAAAGTGAACAGGCTGAGATAGGCGAAGAAGCGCGGCTGGTCCGGATCCTCCTCCATGTAGCCCCAGGAGTAGAGGTGGACGAGCGCCGAGACCGTGGTGATCACCACCAGCATGACCGCGGTCAGAGTGTCGACCCGCAGCGCCCAGTCGAAAGCCAGCGTGCCCGACTGCACCCAGTGCAGCACCGGCACGACATGGGCTTCGGCCGTGCCGCCGAGGAAGCCGAGGAAGATCGGCCAGGACAGCGCGCAGGCGACGAAGAGCGCGCCCGTGGTCAGCGACTTGACCGCCACATTGCCGAGATGGCGATTGCCGAGCCCGCCGACGACGGCGGCCAGCAAGGGCAGGAAGACGATGAAGAGGATCGGATCCAAGGTTCTATCCCTTCATCCGGTTGACGTCGTCGACCGCGATCGTGCCGCGGCCGCGGAAGTAGATGACCAGGATCGCCAGCCCGATCGCCGCCTCGCCGGCTGCCACGGTCAGCACGAACATGGCGAAGATCTGGCCGGTCAGGTCGTGCAGGAAGGCGCTGAAGGCGACGAAATTGATGTTCACCGCAAGCAGGATCAGCTCGATCGCCATCAGGATGACGATGACGTTCTTGCGGTTGAGGAAGATGCCGAGCACGCCGAGCACGAACAGGATCGAGCTGACGACGACGTAGTGTTCGATGCCGATCATGCGACGCTCCGTTCTTCGTCGTCCCGGGCTCGACCCGGGACCGCGGGAGGCTGGAGGGCAAGGCCGGTTGGATGCGGCCAGCGATCCCGGCGTTCGCCGGGATGACGGAAGCGCGCGCTCACAGCGACACCCCCTTGCCCACTTCGGGCCGGACGTTGACCGTCGCCTCGTCGGGCCGGCGGGCGATCTGGCGCGAGATGTTCTGGCCGCGCACGCCGCTGCGCTGGCGGTGGGTGAGCACGATCGCGCCGATCATCGCCACCAGCAGGATAAGGCCGGCGGCCTCGAACAGGAACAGGTAGCGGCCATAGAGCAGCGCGCCGATCGCCTCGATGTTGCTCGCGCCCAAAGCCGTGGCGGCCGTGCCGTCGGGCGTGCCCAGCTGCAGCGCGCCGACGCGGTAGGCGCCGACCCCGAGGACCAGCTCGCACAGCAGGACGAGAGCGATGGCGAAGCCCAGCGGGAAATTGCGGACGAAGCCGGCACGCAGAGTGGCGAAGTCGATGTCGAGCATCATCACCACGAACAGGAACAGCACCGCGACCGCGCCGACGTAGACGATCACCAGCAGCATGGCGATGAACTCGGCGCCGACCAGCACCATCAGCCCCGCCGCGTTGAAGAAGGCAAGGATCAGCCAGAGCACCGAATGCACCGGATTACGCGCCAGGATGGTCACCGCACCCGAGGCGATCACCATCACGGCGAAGAGGTAGAAGGCGAATGTCTGGATCATGTCTGTGCCCCGGTGCCCGGCCCCCTACCGATACGGTGCGTCGGCTTCAAGGTTCGCGGCGAGAGCCCGCTCCCACTTGTCCCCGTTCGCGAGCAGCTTGGCCTTGTCGTAGAGCAGCTCCTCGCGCGTTTCGGTCGCATATTCGAAGTTCGGCCCCTCGACGATCGCATCCACCGGGCAGGCTTCCTGGCAGAAGCCGCAGTAGATGCACTTGGTCATGTCGATGTCGTAGCGCGTCGTGCGGCGCGATCCGTCGGCGCGCGGCTCGGCCTCGATGGTGATCGCCTGGGCTGGGCACACCGCCTCGCACAGCTTGCAGGCGATGCAGCGTTCCTCGCCGTTGGGATAGCGGCGTAGCGCGTGCTCGCCGCGGAAGCGGGGCGACAGCGGGTTCTTCTCGAACGGGTAGTTGATCGTCGCCTTGGCCTTGAAGAAGTACTTCAAGGTCAGCCAGTGCGCCTTCAGGAATTCCCAGAGGGTGAAGCTCTTGACGAGCTGAGCGACGGTCATGCCCCGTACCTCGTGAACATCAGATAGCCGCTCACCAGCACGACGAAGCCCAGCGAGACCGGCAGGAATACCTTCCAGCCCAGGCGCATCAGCTGGTCGTAGCGATAGCGCGGCACGGTCGCCTTCACCCAGGAGAAGACGAAGAAGAAGAACAGGATCTTGAGCAGCAGCCAGACGAAGCCCGGGACGTAGTAGAGCGGCGCCCAGTCGAGCGGCGGCAGGTAGCCGCCCCAGAACAGCACGGCGTTCAGAGCGCACATCAGCAGCACGTTGGCATATTCGCCCAGCCAGTAGGCGGCGAAGGCCATCGACGAATATTCGGTCTGATAGCCGGCGACGAGCTCGCTCTCCGCCTCGGTCAGATCGAACGGCGCGCGCGCCGTCTCGGCCATGCCCGAGATCAGGAACATCACCCACCTCGGGAACAAGAGCGGGTTGGCAACGAAGCCGTTGATCAGCCAGACGTGGCTGCGCTGCGCCTCGACGATCGCGCCAAGGTTGAACGTCCCGGCCCACAGCACGACGCAGATCAGGATGAAGCCGATCGAGACCTCGTAGGAGATCATCTGCGCCGAGGCGCGCATGGCCGAGAAGAACGGATACTTCGAATTCGAAGCCCAGCCGGCGATGACCACGCCGTAGACGCCGAGCGAACTGATCGCGAGGATGTAGAGCAGGCCGACGTTGATGTCCGCCAGCACCGCGCCCGAGTTGAACGGGATCACCGCCCAGGCCAGCAGCGCGACGGTGAAGGTGATGACCGGGGCGATCAGGAACAGCGCCTTGTTCGAGGCGGCCGGAACGATGGTTTCCTGGAGGAACACCTTGAGGCCGTCGGCGAAGCTCTGCAGCAGGCCGAAGGGCCCGACCACGTTCGGCCCGCGCCGCAGCGCCATGGCCGCCCAGATCTTGCGGTCGGCATAGATGATCATGGCGACGCCGAGCAGCAGCGGCAGCGCGATCAGCAGGATGCCGCAGATCGTGGCGACGAACCACGCCCAGTCATGAGGCAGGCCAAGGGTTTGGAAGAAGTGTGTCATTCTCCGATCCTCCCCTGGAAGGGGAGGTGGCGGCGCGAAGCGCCGACGGAGGGGTGTCCCCGCCGGCCTTGACACCCCTCCGTCAGCCCTTCGGGCTGCCACTTCCCCCTAAGGGGGAGGATCTCGATTGCCGCCCTCATTCCGCCGCCTCCGCGAAGTCCTCGCCGTGCAGCAGTTCCGCCGAGCAGCGCTGCATCGTCGGGCTGGAGCGGGCGATCGAGTTGGTCAGGTAGAAGTCCTTGATCGGATAGCCGAAAGTGCCTTCCGCCGATCCACCGCCCGCAGGCAGCGCACCATAGTCGGCCAGACCCTCGCGGCCCAGCGCCGGGACTTCGGCGACCATGGCGGCGCGCAGTTCCTCGAAGCTGTCGAAGCCGACCGAAACGCCCAGCGAATCGGCCAGCGCGCGCAGGATCGTCCAGTCCTCGCGCGCGTCGCCCGGCGCGAAAACGGCCTTTTCCGCGAACTGCACGCGGCCTTCGGTATTGACGTAGGTCCCCGCCTTTTCGGTATAGGCCGCGGCCGGCAGGACGATGTCCGCGGCATGGGCGCCCTTGTCGCCGTGATGGCCGATATAGACGACGATCGAATCCGCGAACCTGGCGTAGTCGACCTCGTCGGCGCCAAGCGAGAGCAGCAGGCGGGGCTTGGCCGCGACGATGTCGGCGAGGCCGCCCTTCTGCGCGAAGCCGAGCATCAGCCCGCCCATCCGCGCGGCGGCGAGGTGGAGCGCATTGAAGCCGTTCCAGCCCTCGCGCACGAGGTTGAACCGGCTTGCCAGCGCCAGCCCGGCGCCCAGCGCACCCTTGGCCAGCGCCGCGCCGCCGAGGATGACCGCGGGCCGCTCGGCCTTCGACAGGGCATCGGCGACGTGATCGGGCAGCTTGCCGAGTACCGCCAGGTCCTCGCCCAGGAACTCGCCGCCGAACGTGGTTTCCCACTCGGGCCCGACCAGGAACACCTTGGCGCCGCGCTTCACCGCCTTGCGCAGGCGGACGTTCACCAGCGGCGCTTCCTGGCGCACGTTGCTGCCGACGATCAGGATCGCGTCGGCGGTCTCGATCCCGGCGAAGGTCGAGTTGAAGTTGACCGCGGCCAGGCTCGACACGTCGTAGTCCATGCCCGTCTGGCGGCCTTCGAGCAGGCTGGAGCCCAGCGCGCCGACCAGCTTCTTCGCCGCGAACATCGTCTCGCAGTCGAGCAGGTCGCCGGCGACGGCGCCCACGCTCGCGCCGGGCTTGACCTTGGCGACGGCGGCGAAGGCTTCCTGCCAGCTCGCCGCGACGAGCTTGCCGTTCTTGCGGATCCACGGCTTGTCGAGGCGGCGGCGGGTGAGCCCGTCGACCTGGAAGCGCGCCTTGTCGCTGATCCACTCCTCATTCACGTCGTCGTTGATCCGCGGGATCACGCGCAGCACTTCGCGCCCGCGGCTGTCGATGCGGATGTTGGCGCCGCAAGCGTCCGAGACGTCGATGCCCAGCGTCTTCTTGAGCTCCCAGGGCCGCGCCTCGAAGGCGTAGGGCCGGCTGGTCAGCGCCCCGACCGGGCAGAGGTCGATGACGTTGGCGCTCATCTCGTGCTTGGCGGCATGCTCGAGATAGGTGGTGATCTGCATGTTCTCGCCGCGATAGAGCGCGCCGATCTCGTCCACCCCGGCGATCTCTTCCGAGAAGCGCACGCAGCGGGTGCAGTGGATGCAGCGGGTCATCACCGTCTTGATCAGCGGACCCATGTACTTCTCGGTGACCGCGCGCTTGTTCTCGTCGTAGCGCGACATGCCGCGGCCGTAGGCCATGGCCTGGTCCTGCAGGTCGCATTCGCCGCCCTGGTCGCAGATCGGGCAGTCGAGCGGGTGGTTGATGAGCAGGAACTCCATCACCCCTTCGCGCGCTTTCTTGACCATCTCGCTGTCGGTGCGGATCGCCTGCCCCTCTGTGGCGGGCAGCGCGCAGCTCGCCTGCGGCTTGGGCGGGCCGGGCGCGACCTCGACCAGGCACATGCGGCAGTTGCCGGCGATCGACAGCCGCTCGTGATAGCAGAAGCGCGGAATTTCCTTGCCGGCCAGCTCGCAGGCCTGCAGCACGGTGGCGCCCTGCGGAACTTCGATCTCGACGCCGTCGACGGTCAGTTTAGGCATTATTCCGCGGCCTCCCGCACGTTCTCGGCGATCCGGCGCTCCAGCTCGGGGCGGAAGTGGCGGATCAGGCCCTGGATCGGCCAGGCGGCGGCGTCGCCCAGCGCGCAGATGGTGTGGCCTTCGACCTGCTTGGTCACCTGCTGCAGCATGTCGATTTCCTCGACCGCGGCGTCGCCGGTGCGCAGGCGTTCCATCACGCGCCACATCCAGCCGGTGCCTTCGCGGCAGGGCGTGCACTGGCCGCAGCTCTCGTGCTTGTAGAAGTAGGACAGGCGGCTGATCGCGCGGACGATGTCGGTCGACTTGTCCATGACGATGACCGCCGCGGTGCCGAGGCCGGAGCCCAGCGCCTTCAGCCCGTCGAAGTCCATCGGCGCGTCCAAGATCTCGGCCGCGGGGACCAGCGGCACCGACGATCCGCCCGGGATGACCGCGAGCAGGTTGTCCCAGCCGCCCCTGATCCCGCCGCAGTGGCGCTCGATCAGTTCGCGGAAGGGGATGCTCATCTCCTCCTCGACGACGCAGGGCTTGTCGACGTGACCCGAGATCTGGAAGAGCTTGGTGCCCTTGTTGTTGTCGCGCCCGAAGCTCGAGAACCAGGCCGCCCCGCGGCGCAGGATGGTCGGCGCGACGGCGATCGATTCGACGTTGTTGACCGTCGTCGGGCAGCCGTAGAGCCCCGCTCCGGCCGGGAACGGCGGCTTGAGGCGCGGCTGGCCCTTCTTGCCTTCTAGGCTCTCGATCATCGCGGTCTCTTCGCCGCAGATGTAGGCGCCCGCGCCGCGGTGGACGAAGACGTCGAAGTCGTAGCCCGACCCGCTGGCGTTCTTGCCCACCAGCCCGGCGTCGTAGGCCTCCTGTACCGCCGCGAACAGCGTCTCCGCCTCGCGGATATATTCGCCGCGGATGTAGATGTAGGCCGCCCGCGCGCCCATCGCGAAGCCGGCGACCAGCGCGCCCTCGATCAGCTTGTGCGGATCGTGGCGGATGATCTCGCGGTCCTTGCAGCTACCGGGTTCGCTCTCGTCGGCGTTGATGACGAGGAAGCCGGGGCGGCTGGGGTTCGGCTCCTTGGGCATGAAGGACCACTTCATGCCGGTGGGGAAGCCCGCGCCGCCGCGCCCGCGCAGCCCGCTCGCCTTCATCTCCTCGATGATCGCGTCGCGGCCCCTGGCGAGCAGGTCCTTGGTATTATCCCAGTCGCCGCGCGCCTGTGCCGCCTTGAGGTTCCACGGCTGGTAGCCGTAGACGTTGGTGAAGATGCGGTCCTTGTCCTGGAGAGCCATCTCAGTTCCTCCCCGGCACGGGGAGGGGGACCATGCGCAGCATGGTGGAGCGGGCCCTCCTCCGGGCGAAAGCTTGATTGAAGGGGCGAGCCCCCTCCCCCGCCCTGCGGGCGGTTCCCCTCCCCGTTCCGGGGAGGATCTGGAAGAAGCGCATCACCACTCCCCCCGGTAATCGTGGTTCTCGCCGACCATCTCCTTGAGCGAAGTCGGCCCGCCCAGCGGCTCGACCGTATGGCGCCCCGGCTCCTGCGTCCCGGTCTTCGGCGTGCGGCCGGCGGCGAGCTCGTCGAGCACGTGATTCAGCCGTTCCGCGGTCAGGTCCTCGTAGTTGTCGTCGTTGATCTGGGCCATCGGCGCCGAGGCGCAGTTGCCCATGCATTCGACTTCGGTCAGCGTCCACATCCCGTCGTCGCTGGTGTGGCCCTTGCTCATCCCGCGGGCCTTGCAGGCGGCCATGATGTCGTCCGAGCCGCGCAGCATGCAGGGCGTCGTGCCGCAGACCTGCACGTGGTAGCGGCCGACGGGCACGAGGTTGTACATCGTGTAGAAGGTCGCGACCTCGACCACGCGGATCACCGGCATGTCGAGGTAGGTGGCGACATATTCCATCACCGGAATCGGCAGCCAGCCCTGGGTCTGCGTCTCCTCGCCGACCTGGCGCTGGGCATAGTCGAGCAGCGCCATCACCGCCGAGCGCTGGCGCCCTTCGGGATAGCGCGCGATCGCCGCCTTGGCCTTGGCCTCCCACTCGGGCGTGAAGGCGAAGGTGCCCCAGCGCGCGCGCAGTTCGGGAGTCTCGGGCTCGATATAGCGGTCAGCCATTCTCGCCCCTCCGCTTGAGCCAGAGGTCCTGCGCGAACAGGAACAGCTCGAAGCCGCCGATCGCCGTCACCAGCATCGGCAGCACCGGCGAGACCTCCATCGCGAAGTACAGCGCCGCGAAGTACCACAGCGCCAGGAGCACCCCCGTAGAGGCGGCCCAGACCCGCATCTGATCGAGCATCGAAAGCTTCACCGCACGAACTCCACCCGAGAGCACTTGCCGCCCTCGAAACTGTAGATGGCCAGGACATCGAAAGGCTCGCCGGCAGCCGTGCGCCAGACCCTTTCGAGGAACACGACATAGTCGCCGAGCACCTTGCGCTCGACGATCTCGGCGCGGTTCTCGGGGAATTCGGCGAACATCGCCTTGAGCGCGGCGCGGATCCCTTCGCGGCCGTCGCGCAGCACGGCGCCGCGGTACGAAGCCTCGGCCGCGTCCTCGGTCATCAGCGCGACATAGGCGTCGGCATCCTGCGCGTTGTAGTGCGCGATCATCTGCTCGGCCGTGGCGAGGTTGCTCACCGGTCGCACTCCCCGAAGACGACGTCGATCGCGCCGAGGATGGCGGTCGCGTCGGGAAGCATGTGGCCCTTCGACATGAAGTCCATCGCCTGGAGATGCGAGAACGCCGTCGGGCGGATCTTGCAGCGGTAGGGCTTGTTGCTGCCGTCGGAGACCAGATAGACGCCGAACTCGCCCTTGGGGCTTTCGGTCGCGACGTAGACTTCGCCGGCGGGCACGTGGAAGCCCTCGGTATAGAGCTTGAAGTGATGGATCAGCGCTTCCATCGAGGCCTTCATCTCGCCGCGCTTGGGCGGGACGACCTTGCGGTCGAGGCTGGCGATGGGGCCTTCGGGCATTTCGGCGAGGCACTGCTTCATGATGCGCGCGGACTGGCGCACTTCCTCGACGCGGACCATGAAGCGGTCGTAGCAGTCGCTGTTGGTGCCGACCGGGATCTCGAAGTCCATGCGGTCGTAGACGTCGTAGGGCTGGCTCTTGCGGATGTCCCAGGCGATGCCCGCGGCGCGGATCATCGGGCCGGAGAAGCCCCAGCGCACCGCATCCTCCTTGGATACCACGGCGATGTCGACGTTGCGCTGCTTGAAGATGCGGTTGTCGACGACAAGGCTCATCGCGTCCTCGAACAGCCGCGGCAGGCGGGTGTCGAGCCAGTCGGCGATGTCGGTCAGGAGCTTCAGCGGCACGTCCTGGTGGACCCCGCCGGGGCGGTACCAGGCCGCGTGCATGCGCGCGCCCGAAGCACGCTCGAAGAAGTTGAGGCAGTCCTCGCGGATCTCGAACAGCCAGAGGTTCGGCGTCATCGCGCCGACGTCCATGACGTGGCTGCCCATGTTGAGCATGTGGTTGCAGATGCGCGTCAGTTCGGCGAACAGCACGCGCAGGTACTGGGCCCTCAGCGGCACTTCGAGATTGAGCAGCTTCTCGATCGCGAGCACATAGGAGTGCTCCATCGCCAGCGGCGAGCAATAGTCGAGCCGGTCGAAATAGGGCAGCGCCTGCAGGTAGGTCTTGTGCTCGATCAGCTTTTCGGTGCCGCGGTGAAGCAGGCCGACGTGCGGATCGATCCGCTCGATGATCTCGCCGTCGAGCTCCATGACCATGCGCAGCACGCCGTGCGCCGCCGGGTGCTGGGGCCCGAAGTTGATCGTGTAGTTGGTGATGACCTCGTCGCCGGTGGTCGGCGACTGCTCGAGCGCGAAGCCGCTCATGCCTTGTCCTCCGGCTTCGGCCGGCTGTCGGTCGGGGCGGGCGCCCCGGCAGCCGCGCCGCCGTCCTTTGCCGCCGGCGCACCGGCGCTCTGCTTGTCGGCCGCCAGCGCATTGGCCTTGTCGCCCGCGCCGGTTTGCGACGGCTTCTCGGTCGTCTTGGGCTCGGCGACCGGCGGCGGGGCTGGAGCATCGACCTTCTCGTCGCCGGGCAGCACGTAATCGGCACCTTCCCACGGGCTCATGAAATCGAAGCTGCGCAGGTCCTGCGCCAGCTCGACCGGCTCGTAGACCACGCGCTTGTCCTCCTCGGAATAGCGCAGCTCGACATAGCCGGTCAGCGGGAAGTCCTTGCGGAAGGGGTGCCCCTCGAAGCCGTAGTCGGTGAGGATCCGGCGCAGGTCCTGGTTGCCCGCGAAGATCACGCCGTAGAGGTCGAACACCTCGCGCTCGAGCCAGCCGGCGACGGGCCACAGCGTCGTGACCGTCGGCACGGGGGTATCCTCGGCCGCGGTGACCTTGACGATGATGCGGTGGTTCCGCGTCAGGCTCAGCAGCATGTAGACGACTTCGAAACGCTCGGCCCGTGCCGGGAAGTCGACGCCCGCGATCTCCATCAGCTGCTGGTATTCGTGGTTGTCGCGCAGCTCGCGCAGCGCGTCCTCGATCCGGTCGCGCGCGACGGTGATGACGATCTCGCCGAACTCTTCGCGGGCGGCGACGACCATGTCGCCGAGCGCCGCGCTCAGTGCGTCGAGCACGCCTTCGTTCGAGGCATATTTCGGTGCGGAATGGACTACCGGCATGAAAGCGCCCTCACCGCTCGACCGTGCCGACGCGGCGGATCTTGCGCTGCAATTGCATCACGCCGTAAAGCAGCGCCTCGGCCGTCGGCGGGCAGCCCGGGACGTAGATGTCGACCGGCACGATGCGGTCGCATCCGCGCACCACCGAATAGCTGTAGTGGTAATAACCGCCGCCGTTGGCGCAGCTGCCCATCGAGATGACGTACTTGGGGTCCGACATCTGGTCGTAGACCTTGCGCAGCGCCGGGGCCATCTTGTTGCACAGCGTGCCGGCGACGATCATCACGTCGGACTGGCGCGGGCTGGCGCGCGGGGCGACGCCGAAGCGCTCCATGTCGTAGCGCGGCATGTTGACGTGGATCATCTCGACCGCGCAGCAGGCGAGGCCGAAGGTCATCCACCACAGCGACCCGGTGCGCGCCCACTGGAACAGCTCCTCGGTCGAGGTGACGAGGAATCCCTTGTCGCCGACTTCCTGGTTGAGGTCCTTGAAGAAGGACTGGTCGGGCGGCACGACCGCGCCGGCCTGGGGGGTGACAAGCTCGTTCATTCCCAGTCCAGAGCTCCCTTCTTCCACGCATAGGCGAGGCCGACGGCCAGTTCGCCGAGGAAGATCATCATGGTGATCCAGCCTGGCCATCCCGTCACGTCGAGCGAGACCGCCCAGGGAAACAGGAACGCCGCCTCGAGATCGAAGATGATGAACAGGATGGCGACGAGGTAGAAGCGCACGTCGAACTGGCTGCGCGGGTCTTCGAAGGCGGGAAAGCCGCATTCGTATTCGCTCAGCTTCTCGGCATTGGGGTTGTGCGCGCCGGTCAGCCGGGCGACTCCCATCGGCAGGAAGACGATGACCGCCGACAGTCCCAGCGCGATGGCCAGGAAGATCAGGATCGGCAGATATTGCGATAGGTCGACCAATGCGCTGACTCGAAGCTGAAAGGTTGGTTGTGGGCGCCCTAGTCCTGCGTTTCGCAACGCGCAAGGGTGCCATTGAACAGTCTCGACACCATATTACATCATGTTCCCCGCCGGCTTTCCCTGCGGACCGTGATCAACCCCCCTCGCATTTCCCGTGCAGGGGCGCATTGCCATTACCGCAGTGCAACATTATGCGACTCGCCAATTCTGTCCACAGCCATTCGAAAGGCACACAGGCCATGGCCCAGATTTCCGCGAACGACCCGATCGTCGTCCTCTCTTATGCCCGCACGCCGATGGGCGGACTTTCCGGCGTCTTCGCCGACGTTTCCGCGACCGATCTCGGCGCCACGGCGGTGAAGGCCGCGGTCGAGCGCGCCGGCGTCAAGGGCGAGGACATCGAGCGCATCTACATGGGCTGCGTCCTTCCCGCCGGCCTCGGCCAGGCGCCCGCTCGCCAGGCGGCGCTGAAGGCGGGCCTGCCCAAGTCGGTCGAAGCGACGACGGTGAACAAGGTCTGCGGCTCGGGCATGCAGACGGTGATCATGGGCGCCGAGGCGCTGGCCAGCGGCTCGATCGACATGGTCATCGCCGGCGGCATGGAAAGCATGACCAATGCGCCGTACCTGCTGAAGAAGCACCGCAACGGCGCCCGCGCCGGCCACGACACGGCCTACGACCACATGTTCCTCGACGGCCTCGAAGACGCCTACGAAGGCGGCTCGATGGGCTCCTACGCGCAGACCGTGGCCGACGAGTACCAGCTGACGCGCGAGGCGCAGGACAGCTACTCGATCGAATCGCTGCGCCGCGCCCAGGCGGCGATCGGCAGCGGCGCCTTCGCGGCGGAGATCGTCCCGGTCACGGTCAAGAGCCGCGCCGGCGAAGTCGTCGTCGACACCGACGAGCAGCCCGGCAAGGGCAAGCCCGAGAAGATCCCGACGCTCAAGCCCGCCTTCGCCAAGGACGGCACGATCACCGCCGCCAGCTCGAGCTCGATCTCCGACGGCGCCGCCGCCATGGTGCTGAGCCGCGAGAGCGTCGCCCGGGACAAGGGCCTGGCGCCCGTCGCCAGAGTCGTCGCCGTCGCCGCCCACGCCCACGAGCCGCAGCGCTTCTCGACCACGCCGGCCGGCGCCATCACCAAGCTGCTGGCCAAGGCCGGCTGGACCGTCGACGATGTCGACCTGTTCGAGATCAACGAGGCCTTCGCCTGCGTCGCCATGTTCGCCATGCACGACCTCGGCATCCCGCACGACAAGATCAACGTCCACGGCGGCGCCACCGCGCTCGGCCATCCGATCGGCGCCTCGGGCACGCGGATCATCGTCACCCTGATCGGCGCGCTGAAGGAAAAGGGCCTCAAGCGCGGCGTTGCCAGCCTCTGCATCGGCGGCGGCGAAGCCACGGCCGTGGCGGTGGAACTCGCCTGACGGCTTAGCGTGCGCTCGTCTCCCTGAACTTGTTCGTCACCCTGAACGCGTTCGTCACCCTGAACTTGCTCGTCACCCTGAACTCGTTTCAGGGCCCATTTCACCTCGAGGCGCCGGAGCTTTGCACGGGCGGGCAACGGCGCCGTTGCGATTCTAGTCAGAGCTTCGGGGCTTGGGGAGAAATGGGTGCTGAAACAAGTTCAGCATGACGAAAGAGCTTGACAAGACGAACCACATTGGTTATATGCCCCATACCTCACGGGTGCGAGGGAGCGGAACCGGTTCGCTCGCCGCTACCCCAAGGGCCGGCGCCTGTCAGGGCGACCAC
>CAUJJI010000014.1 GCA_963205265.1 Pseudomonadota bacterium | reverse complement strand
TGGGCTTGGCCCCTCCGATAAGACCGGGTGACGGCCCCGAGCGCGACGGGTTTAGCGCCCGACGGCCGGGGGCATCAACTGTTTGAGAAAGCGAATCCCATTCCCGTGTCTCCCCATCGCATCGTCTTCGCCAATGAAAAGGGCGGCACCGGCAAGTCCACTACGGCGGTCCATGTCGCCATCGCCCTGGCCTACCAGGGCGCCAGGGTGGCGGCGATCGACCTCGACCCGCGGCAGCGCACGCTGCATCGCTATCTCGAAAACCGCGCCGAGACGCAGCGGCGCCGCGACATCGAGCTGCCGAGCGCCAGCTTCGCCGTCTTCCAGGGCAGTTCCGTCTCCGAACTCGACGCGCTGACCGCGGAGCTCGGCGCCGGCCACGACTTCGTCCTGTTCGACACGCCGGGCCGCGACGACGAATTCGCCCGCCACGCCGCGACCACCGCGGATACGCTGGTGACGCCGCTCAACGACAGCTTCGTCGACTTCGACCTGATCGGCCAGGTCGATGCCGAGACGTTCAAGGTCCGCCGCCTCTCGTTCTATGCCGAGCTGATCTGGGAAGCGCGCAAGAAGCGGGCGATGGCGACGATCCAGGATGTCCAGAACGGCAGGCAGCGGCGCGAGATGGACTGGGTCGTCGTGCGCAACCGCACCCAGCACGTCGAGGCGCGCAACATGCGTCGTCTCGACAACGCGCTGGCCGAGCTGTCGAAGCGCGTCGGCTTCCGCGTCGCCAACGGCCTGTCCGAGCGCGTGATCTATCGCGAGCTGTTCCCTTCGGGCCTGACGCTGCTCGACAAGGGCCACCTCGGCGAGCTCGGCACCAGCCACCTCGTCGCGCGGCAGGAGCTGCGCTCGCTGCTGGCAGGGCTCAACCTGCCGATGCCGGCGCCGCCGCAGCCCGAACTGGCGCTTGCCGGCAACGGATGAAGGTTCTTCTATACCTCCTCCTTGCCGTTGTGGCGTTCCGGCTCATTATCGGCCGCTGGCCGTGGGAACCGGGCAGGGCGGCACGGCGTTCGGTCGAACAGGCGCAGGCCTTGCTCGGAGTTCGCGACCAGGCCAGCCGGGAAGACATTATCGAAGCACACAAGCGTCTCGTCGCCATGGTCCATCCGGACCGCGGCGGGACGAACGAGCAGGTGCATGAAGCCAATTCCGCGCGCGATCTGCTGCTGGGAGAGCTGTCGCGGCGCAACACGGAGCGACCATGAGCCATCAATTCGATCCCACCGTACTTCGCGAATACGACATCCGCGGCATCATCGGCGAAACGCTCGGGCCGGACGACGCCCGCGCCATCGGCCGCGTCTTCGCCACGCTGCTGCGCCGCGCCGGCGGCCGCAAGGTCGCGGTCGGCTATGACGGCCGCGTCAGCTCGCCGATTCTCGAAGAGGCCCTGGTCGAAGGGCTCAACGCCAGCGGCCTCGACGTCGTGCGGGTCGGCATGGGGCCGACGCCGATGCTCTACTACGCCGAAGCCTCAATGGAAGACGTGGACGGCGGCGTTCAGATAACCGGCAGCCACAATCCAGCCAACTACAACGGCTTCAAGATGGTATTCCAGGGCCGCCCGTTTTTCGGCGACGACATCAAGCTGCTGGGCAGCATGGCCGCGGCGGGCGAGTGGGACGAAGGCACCGGGAGCAGTGAACGCCGCGATATCCTCGAAGCTTACGTCGATCGCCTGGTCGAAGGCCTGGACGGGATCGACAAGTCCGGCCTCGCCGGCCTGCGGATCGGCTGGGACGCCGGCAACGGCGCCACCGGCCCGGCGCTCGAGCTTCTCGCCAGCCTGCTGCCGGGCGAGCATCACCTGCTGTTCACCGAAGTCGACGGCAACTTTCCGAACCATCATCCCGATCCTACCGAAGAAAAGAACCTGGCCGATCTCAAAACGCTCGTCGCGGAGAAACGGCTCGACTTCGGCATAGCTTTCGACGGAGACGGCGACCGGATCGGCGCGATCGACGGGCTGGGGCGAGTCATCTGGGGCGACCAGCTGCTGATGATCTATTCCGAAGACGTGCTGCGCGACGTGCCCGGCGCCACGATCATCGCCGATGTGAAGGCATCGCGCGCCCTGTTCGACCGCGTCGCCGCGCTGGGCGGCACGCCGCTGATGTGGAAGACCGGGCACAGCCTGATCAAGTCCAAAATGAAGGAAACAGGCTCGCCGCTGGCCGGCGAGATGAGCGGCCACATCTTCTTCAAGCACAAGTACTACGGCTTCGACGATGCGCTCTATGCCGCGGTGCGGCTGATCGCCGCATCGGCCCATCTCGGCAAGTCGGTGACCGAGCTGCGCGGCGAGATGCCGGCGATGATCAACACGCCGGAAATGCGCTTCCAGGTCGACGAGAGCCGCAAGTTCGCCGTTCCCGAGGAAGTCAGGGACCGCCTGGCCGGGACCGACGCCCAGGTCGACACGACCGACGGGGTGCGGGTGACGACCAGTGACGGCTGGTGGCTGCTGCGCGCGTCGAACACCCAGGACGTGCTCGTCGCCCGGGCCGAGAGCGACAGCCAGGCCGGCCTCGACCGGCTGATGGCGCAGATCGACGAGCAGCTCGCCGCCTCGGGTCTCGTGCGCGGGCCGCAGGCGGGCCACTGAGGCCGCGACGACGGGCATAGATAACGCGATCTTAAAGCGCGGCGATTACCTGCGAAGCTTTGACGCCGGGGGCTTTCCCCCGCATCCAGCTTCGCGGGAACCATGGCAGCGCAGTCGGTCGTCCAGCTCTTCTACAATCCGGCATCGGGGTCCTATTCGCCCCGCCGGATCCGGGCGCTCGCCCAGGCGCTGGAAGCGGAAGGCGCCGAAGTCGTCGAGACGCCGAGCGTCGACGGCCCGCCCGTGGTTTCCGATCGCGCGACTCATGTCTGCATCGCCGGCGGCGACGGCACGGTGCGCCATGTCGCGATGAATCTGGCGCGCTGCGGCCGCAGCCTGCCGGCAGCCATATTCCCCGCGGGAACTGTCAACCTGCTGGCGCGCGAAGGCAGCTTCCGCCGCAGTGCCGCCGCCTGCGCGCGCGAGTTGCTGGCAGCGAGCAGCGGCCTGCCGCATCATCCGGTCGCGCTGGGCGAGACCATGTTCCTGGCCTGCGCCAGTGCCGGGCCCGACAGTCTCGCCGTGGCCGGGGTTTCACCGCGGCTGAAGCGGCGCATCGGCCGGCTCGCCTATGCCGTCGCCTTCCTGGCGGTGCTGTGGAACTGGCCGCGCCCGCGGTTGAAGCTGCTGGCGAACGGCGCGGAAATGGATTGCGAGGCGGTCTACGTCGCCAAGGGCCGCTATTTCGCCGGACCCTGGAGCTTCGCGCCCAAGGCCCGCGTGGGCGAGCGGCTGCTGCACGTGCTCGCCCTGCCTACTGCCCGGAGGCGCGACTACCTGCGCTTCGTCTGGACCCTCCTGCGGGGACGCGATCCCGGCGCAAGCGCCGGGGCCATCGCCTTCACCTGCACCGAGCTGCGGCTGTCAGGCGAGGACGGCTTCCCGGTCCAGGCCGACGGCGACGTCGTCGCGCACTCCCCCGTCGACTTCGCGATCGGCTCGGCACCGTTACATTTCCGCTGAGCGACCGGGATCCTCGCAGATAGCGGGAGGGGTGCCACCATCGGCGGCGACACCCCTCGATCAATCCCTGCAAGGCTGATGCAAGGATCGGTACCGGACCGTCAAGCCGTCCGGCTGGTCGTCGCCGTACCGCTCTGGCCGAGCGTGCCGCCCTCGTTGCTCGCGCTGCCCGAAGCCGCGGTCCAGCTGCTCGCGTTGCTCGCCCCGCTGCCGGTCGCGGCATCGGCGACGCGCAGGTTGTTCTGCACGTGCTTCACGCCCGAGATGTTCTCGACGACATCCTCGGCCCGGCGCTTCTGCGCGCGGCTGGGAACTGTGCCGTCGAGCGTGATCTCCGCATCCTTGACGGTCACCGTCACGCTGCTGGCGTCGACCAGCGAATCCTCGGTCAGGCGGTCGTTGGCATCGTCGTGAATGCGCTCGTCGGAGCGCGTGTATCCTATCGGGCCGCGGCCGCGATGATCCTGCTCGCGGCGGCGTGCCGCCTCTTCGTCGCCGAACCACGAGGCCACTTCGTCGCTGGCCCGGTCCCAGAAGCCGCGCTCGTCCTGGCGGCTGCCGTAGCCGTGCTCGCGGTAGTCGGCGCCGTAGGTCCGGCCGCCGGCATTGCCCGAAGCGCCGCGCACGGCCCAGCTGCCCTGCTGGCCGGTGAAATAGCGCGAATCGGCATCGCCGCCATAGGGCTGGCCGGCGCCGTAGCCGAAGCTCGAGGCGCCCTGGCCGTAGCGGCGATGGCCGGCGTCGTGCGACCACTGCCCGCCGTTGCCGCCGCCTTGCGATTCCCGCCAGGAGCCTCTCGACCCCTCGGGATCGTAGCCGCCGTAGCGGCCGTAGTCCTCTTCGCCACGGAACGTGGACGCATAGCCGGCGCGCGGGCGGTCGTTCCATTCGTTCGCTTCGTCCTCGGCCGGCCCCCAGCTGCGGCCGGAGCGGCTTCTGCCTTCGTTGCGCGCGCGCTCGTCGCCGGCGCGATCTTCGTCGTAGTCGCGGCGCTCGCCGCGGAAGCTCTTGCGATGATTCTCGTACATTGCGGAGTCCCTCTCAGGCCGTGCAAGGTGCTCTCCCGCACCTCTTCTGCCGAACAAACGCGCCACGCGGGTCGGATGTTGCCGCTGCGCATCGCTGGCCTGCGCCGCTTCGTCGCAGGCATGGCCTGGCGAGCCGCCGCCCGGCCATCGACAGCGGTCGCGATGTGGCGCATCTCTGCCGCAGTGACTCTACCCGCTTCCCTCCCCGGCGAGATCGAGGCCTGGTTCGCCCGGCGCGGCTGGCGGCCGAGGCAGCACCAGCTCGACATGCTGGCCGAAGCCGATGCGCACCGCCACGCGCTGCTGGTCGCCGATACCGGTGCCGGCAAGACCTTGGCCGGCTTCCTGCCGACGCTGGCCGATTTCACCCCGTCGCGGCTCGGTTCCGCACCCGTGCCCGAGGGGCTGCACACGCTCTACGTCTCGCCACTCAAGGCGCTCGCCCACGACGTGCAGCGCAATCTGATGACGCCGATCGCCGAGATCGGGCTGCCGATCCGCGTCGAGACGCGCAGCGGCGATACCCCGTCCGACCGCAAGGCCCGCCAGCGCGCCCGGCCGCCGCACGTCCTGCTGACGACGCCCGAATCGCTGTCGCTGCTGCTCAGCTATCCGGAAAGCGCGCAGCTGTTCGCCACCCTGCGCCGCGTCGTCATCGACGAGATCCACGCCTTCGCCAGCGGCAAGCGCGGCGACCTGCTGGCGCTGTGCCTGGCGCGGCTGCAGGCGCTGGCGCCCGACATGCGCCGCGCCGCCCTGTCGGCCACCGTCGCCGATCCCGAGGCCTACCGCGGCTGGCTGGCGCCCTGGGGCGAGATCGACAGCGTCGCGCTGGTCGACGGCGAGCAGGGCGCCAAGCCCGAGGTTTCCATCCTGCTGCCCGAGGAAGAGCGCATTCCCTGGGCCGGCCATGCCGCGACCTGGGCGATCCCGCAGCTCTACGCGCAGATCCGCGACCATCGCACGACGCTGGTCTTCACCAACACCCGGTTCCTTGCCGAGCTGATCTTCCAGCTGCTGTGGGACGCCAACGACGACAAGCTGCCCATCGGCATCCATCACGGCTCGCTGTCGAAGGAAGCCCGGCGCAAGGTGGAAGGGGCGATGGCGCGGGGCGAGCTGCGGGCGCTGGTCTGTACTGCCAGCCTCGACCTCGGCGTCGACTGGGGCGATATCGACCTGGTCGTGCAGATGGGCGCGCCGAAGGGCTCCTCGCGCCTGCTGCAACGCATCGGGCGGGCCAACCACCGGCTCGACCAGGCGAGCGAGGCGCTGCTCGTGCCCGGCAACCGCTTCGAGTTCCTGGAAGCCCTGGCCGCGCAGGAGGCCGTCGCCGAGGGACAGCGCGATGGCGAGGATTTCCGGCCGGGCGGGCTCGACGTGCTGGCGCAGCACGTCATGGCCTGCGCCTGCGCCGGCCCGTTCGACGAGGCGGAGCTGCTGGCCGAAGTGCGCTCGGCCCTGCCCTACGCCGCGATGGACCGGCCGGGCTTTGCGCGCGTGCTCGATTTCGTGGCGACCGGCGGCTACGCCCTGCGCTCCTACGACCGCTTTCGCCGGATCGTGCGCGACAAGGCGGGCATGTGGCGGCTGGCGCACCCCGAGATGGCCCACCGCCACCGGATGAACGCGGGCATCATCGTCGATGCCGAGATGCTCGACGTCCGTTTCCGCAACGGCCGCTCGCTGGGGCGGGTCGAAGAGGCCTTCGGCGCCGGCCTCAAGCCCGGCGACACCTTCCGCTTCGCCGGCATGGACCTGGAAGTCGAAGCCCTGCGCGATCTCGAGCTGATCGTGCGGGCGGCGAAGCGATCGGCGCAGATCCCCAGCTACATGGGCGCCCGCATGCCGTTGACCACCCATCTCGGCGGGCGGGTGCGGACCATGCTGGCCGACCGCGCCGGCTGGGGCCGCTTTCCCGACGATGTCCGCGAATGGCTGGAAATGCAGGACTGGCGCTCGCACCTGCCGGCACCGGGGCGGCTGCTGGTCGAGAGCTTCCCCCACCGCGGGTTGGAATACACGGCCTATTTCACTTTCGAGGGGTGGAATGCCAACCAGGCGCTGGGCATGCTGATCACCCGCCGGATGGAGGACCGCGGCCTCGGCCCGCTCGGCTTCATCGCCAACGACTACACGCTGGCGGTCTGGGGCCTGAAGCCGGTCGACGATCCGGCGGCGATGCTCTCGCCCGATATCCTGACGCACGAATTCGTCGACTGGGTGCAGCAGTCCTACCTGCTGCGCCGCGCCTTCCGCGAAGTGGCGGTGATCTCGGGCCTCGTCGAGCGCCAGCATCCCGGCAAGCGGAAGAGCGGCCGGCAGGTCACTTTCTCGACCGATCTCATCTACGACGTGCTGCGCAAGTACGAGCCCGACCATCTGCTGATCGAGGCGGCCTGGGCCGATGCGCGCACCAGGATGACCGACGTCGCCCGCGTCGCCGACGTGCTCGACCGCGCGGCGCGCGAGATCGATCATGTCGTGCTCGACCGGGTGAGCCCGCTGGCGGTGCCGGTGCTCTCGATGATCGGCCGCGAGACCTTGCCCGCCGGCATGGCCGACGACGAGCTGCTGGTCGAGGCCGAAAGCCTGGCCGCAGCCGCGATGCGGCCGGACTAGCGAGACCGCTGGTCCGGGCCTTCGTACGCCCGGGATCGGTTCGAGCTGCCTCGTGACCGTGTTCGCCATCCTGAACTCGCTCGTCACCCTGAACTTGTTTCAGGGCCCATCTCTCCTCCAGCGCCGGAGCCGTGCATGGACGGACAACGGTGCCGTTGCGCTGCATTCCTGAGCTCCGGGGGTTTGGGTAGAGATGGGTGCTGAACCAAGTTCAGCATGACGGTTGGGCGGAGGCGTCGTCCGTCGTCCCGGGCTTGACCCGGGACGACGAAGTTAGCGGCCTACGATCTCACATGACAACATGAACGATGTTGGTTTCTTTCCCGGCGCAAGCCCGCATTCGCCAGCGGGGGTGAAGCTGTGTCCAATAGATCCTCCCCCGTAGGGGGAGGGGGACCGCCGGCGCAGCCGGTGGTGGAGGGGTGTCCCCCTCCGATCCAACGCTGACACCCCTCCGTCATTCGCTGACGCGAATGCCACCTCCCCCTACGGGGGAGAATCTTAGGGCCGCACTCCAGTTCCTCCCCCTCGCCGCCAAGGCACGAAAAAAGGGGGCGGATCGCTCCGCCCCCTTTGCTGTGCCGGACCGGCTGCGAGCCGAAGGACTACTTCGCGCCCGCCTTGCCGAATTCGGAATAGAGCTCGTTGCCGACGAAGCCGAACTTGGTGACTTTCGAAACCTTGATGATATCGAGGACCTTGGCCGAAAGATCGTAGCTGGCTTCCGCTTCCGGCTGGTACTGCAGCTCGGGCTCGGGCTGCATCTTCAGCGTCTCGGCCAGCAGCGAGCGGAGCTCGCCGCCGCTGACGACGGTGCCGTTCCACATCACCTGGCCCTGCGGCGTGATCGTGACCTTGTTCTTCACCGGGTTGATCGGCGGCGGCGTATCCGGCGGAGTCGCCGGAGGAAGGTCGATATCGACCGAATGGGTAGCGACGGGGATCGTGATGATGAACATGATAAGGAGAACGAGCATGACGTCGATCAACGGCGTCGTGTTCATTTCCATCATCGGCGAGCCATCGTCCTTGCCGCCTGACATTGCCATTGGGATTTACTCCTGCCTATTCCTGCCGCGCCGCCTCAGGAGGCGTTCGGGTCGATGGGGTTCGAGATGAAGCCGACGGTCGGGTAACCGGAAATCTGCACGTTGTAGATCGCGGCGGCGATGCAGCGCCACGGTGCGTTCACGTCACCCCGGATATGGACCTGCGGAATCTTTTCCGGATCGTTCTTGATCGCCTCGAGCCCACCCTCGCGCTTGACGATCGCGTCGAGCCGCTTGAACGCCTGGTCGCGCAGCTCCTCCGATGTCACGGGCGTGATGTTGTTGAAGTAGATGCGGCACTCGCCATAGCGCGAGGAACCCTCGTAGCCCGGCTCGCCGGCGCTGCGGCCGCTGGCATCGGTCGTGGAGACCGTCAGCAGCAGGTTTTCAACCTTGTCCTTCGATTCTTGCGAAACGATGACCGGGATGCGGAGCTTCTCGATCGTCTGGATCGCAACCGGCACGGCGATCAGGAAGATGATCAGCAACACCAGCATCACGTCGACCAGCGGCGTGGTGTTGATGTCGGACATCGGAGTCTCGTCCGCGCCGCCTACTGAAACTGCCATAGTATCATCCTATCCTTGCATTGGCCCGGAGAGAGGGCGACGGGTTCGCATGCGGCAACCCGTCGCATCACCAGGCTGTGGGCGGCAGCAGCCGAGACCGCCGCCCGAGACTGCCTCTTACGGCTTCGCCGGAGCGGCGGCCGGCTTGGCAGCAGGTGCCGCGGCCTTCGCCGGAGCGGCAGCAATCACGGGCTTCACGGCGCCCTTGGAGTTGATGTTGGCCAGCACGTCGGTCGAGAAGCCGGACAGCGCCTCGGCAATGCGCTTGTTGCGCGCCTGCAGGTAGTTGTAGGCGAGCACCGCGGGAACCGCGACCAGCAGGCCGAGCGCGGTCATGATCAGAGCTTCACCGACCGGGCCGGCGACCTTGTCGATCGAGGCCGAACCGGCGATGCCGATGTTGATCAGCGCGCGGTAGATGCCGACGACGGTACCGAACAGGCCGATGAACGGCGCGGTCGCGCCGACGGTCGCGAGGAACGGCAGGCCCGATGCGAGGCGGGCATTGATCGTGGCTTCCGAGCGAGCGAGCGAGCCGTGGAGCCAGTCGTGGGCTTCCATCGAATCGGTCATCTTGCCGTGCTGGTCTTCGGCCTGGAGGCCGTCGTCGACGATCTGGCGCCAGGCGCTGTTCTTTTCGAGCTTGGCCGCGCCTTCGCGGAGCGAGGCGGCGCGCCAGAAAGTGCCGCGCAGTTCACGGCCCTGGCGCAGGACCTTCGACTGTTCGACCCACTTGGTGAACAGGATGTAGAACGAGCCGAACGACATGACGCCCAGGATCACGACGGTGGCATAGGCGATGAAGCCACCCTGTTCGAGGGCTTCGGCGAAGCCGAACTTGTTCTGCGGCGCCGCTTGGGTACCCGCGGCCAGGAGATCAACGATAAGCATGCGATAGGTCCTCTCAAGATAGAAAAGAGCGGTCACTGGCACCGGGGCGTCACGCGCCGGCGCCATTCACAATCATTCGGGGATGACCCACCGAACGCGGTTCGAATAAGTGCCCTGTACGGGATTGCCGGAACTGTCGGTCGCCGGCTTGAAGCGCGCGCGACGCGTGACGTTGGCACAGGCGGCGTCGTCGAGGTCGGAATGTCCGCTCGAGTTCGTGATCGAGCAGTCGACCACCTTGCCGTCGGTTCCCACCGTGACCCGGAAGCCCGTGGTCCCGGTGCGCTCCTCGCGCAGGGCGCGCGAGGGATAGTCGTTCGGGGTTGCCCAGGTCGCCGGGTTGTTGCGCGGCGTGGCCGGCTTCGGCGGCGCCGGAGGAGCAGCCACGGGCGCCGGCGGGGCGAGAACGATCGCCGGAGGCGCCGGGGGCGGCGGCGTCGCCACCGATTCCATGACGGGGGGCGCGACGTTCACCGCGATCTTCGGCGGCGGCACCACCATTGGCGGCGGCTTCACTTCCACCTTCTTGACCGGCGGCGGCGGCTCTTCCTTCTTGACCTCTTCCTTGATGTCGACGGTCGTCACCTTCTGGATGACCTTCTTCGCCGCTTCATAGGCAAGGCCGGTAACGAGGGCATAACCGAGAACAATGTGAATGAGGGCAACGATGACAAGTGCGGCAATGCGATTACCGCTCATCGATTGGTCAGCGTAGGACATTCAGACGCACCACTCCATTACTATGCCTGGGCCAAGTCCCGAGGCGCCCACAGGCAGACTGAAGCGCCTGTGGAAAATACTAACCGTGCCACCCTGACGGACTGCCCGGCTCGCCTATCGAACCGGATGGGTCCGACCCGGCGGGTCGAGGGGGCTCTTGTATATATTGGCCCCGTTTGTCGGCAGCTTTAGCGGCGATGATACCCCCGCGCAACGCCTTATCGGAGGGTACGGAGGTTAACCCTCAATTCACAATCGCCACGGTGGAATGCACTCGCAATGACGTTGAGCCTCACTATCTGGAATGGGCGGCAACCCGCCGGAAAACCTTGGAGTTTGAAATCGATGGTCGCGGCAAAGCCTTTCTGGAGAGTGACAGCGGCATTGAGCCTTATCGCCGCTGCAGCGCCTGTTGCCGCCCTTGCGGCCACTCCGCCGGCGGCCGATTCCACACCCGCGGTGCACTACGCCGATCTCGCCGATCTCGCCGATTCGGCGGAACTCGTCCTGCGCGCGCAGGTCCGCAAGCTGGCCAGGGTCGAAAGCGAGCGCGCACCCGGGCTGCGCCCGGGGTGGGGCCGCTTCTACGTCCAGGCGAAGACGCGCGCCCTGCTCGCCGGCGGCACTCCGCAGGGCGAAGCGCTGGCATATCTCGTCGACATGCCGCTGGACGCAAGAGGCAAGCCACCTGCGGTCAAGAAGCAGGACGTCCTCCTGTTCGCGCGCGCCGTGCGCGGCCGCCCCGGCGAGCTGCAGCTGGTGGCACCCGATGCCCAGGTCGTCTGGACTCCCGCGGCCGACGCGCAGCTGCGCGCGATCCTTGCCGAGCTCCTCGGCGGCGACGTCCCCGCGCGGGTGACCGGCGTGCGCGAGATCATCCACGTCCCCGGCAACCTCGCCGGCGAAGGCGAGACACAGATCTTCCTGTCGACCGCGAACGGCTCGGCGGCGTCGATCGCAGTGCAGCACCGGCCGGGATCGGCCCCGCTGTGGGGGGCGTCGTTCTCGGAGCTGACCGCCGAACTCGGCAATCCTCCCCGCCCGGATACGCTGACCTGGTACCGGCTGGCCTGCTTCCTGCCCAACAACCCGCCCGAGGGGACCAACCACTCGGAGACCCCGGAGAACCGGGCGCTGGCCGCGGCCGACTATCGGATGGTGCTGGGGGAACTCGGCCCCTGCCCCCGCAGCCGTCGCTGACCGCGCCGGACGGTGCCGTCCCACAACGCTTTCCCTTTGTCCCGACAGAGTCTAAGGCGCGCTGCCGAAAGGGGGCATCATGCCGGCACCGCTTAGAATCGCATTGGCAGGCTTGGGAACCGTGGGCGGCGGCGTCATCCGCCTGATCGAGACCAACGCGGCGCTGATCACGCGCCGCGCCGGTCGGCCGATCGTCATCTCGGCCGTGAGCGCGCGCGACCGCACCAAGGACCGCGGCGTCGACATTTCCCGCTATGCCTGGGAAGACGACATGACCGCCATGGCCGCGCGCGACGACATCGACGCCGTGGTCGAGCTGGTCGGCGGCGCCGACGGCCCGGCGCTCACGCTCGCCCGCAACGCCATCTCCCACGGCAAGTCGCTGGTCACCGCGAACAAGGCGATGATCGCGCACCACGGGCTCGAGCTCGCCGAGCTGAGCGAGAAGGCGCGCGTCGCGCTCAAGTTCGAAGCGGCAGTGGCCGGCGGCATCCCGGTGATCAAGGGCCTGCGCGAAGGCGCCGCGGCCAATGCGATCGAGCGGCTCTACGGCATCCTCAACGGCACCTGCAACTTCATCCTCTCGACGATGGAGGACACCGGCCGCGACTTCGCCGACGTGCTGGCGGAAGCTCAGGCCAAGGGCTTCGCCGAGGCCGACCCCAGCTTTGACGTCGAAGGCACCGATGCCGCACACAAGCTGGCGATCCTTTCGGCGATCGCCTTCGGCACGCGCATCGACTTCGCTTCGGTCGATACCGCCGGCATCGGCCGCATCTCTGCGGCGGACATCGCCCAGGCCGATACGCTCGGCTACGTCATCCGCCTGATCGGCATGGCCGAAGTCGACAGCGAGGGCGGGGTCAACCGGCTGTTCCAGCGCGTCCAGCCGCACCTCGTGCCCTTCGACCATCCGCTCGCCCATGTCGACGGCGCGACCAACGCCGTCGTGGCGGAAGGCAATTTCTCCGGCCGGCTGCTGTTCCAGGGCGCCGGCGCCGGCGACGGCCCGACTGCGAGCGCGGTGGTCGCCGACCTCATCGACATCGCCCGCGGCGACCTCGGCGGAGAGGCGGGCGCGCCCTTCTCGATCCAGGTCGCCGAGATGGAAGACATGCCGCCCGCCGAATCGGGCCACCGCCGCGGCCGCGCCTATATCCGCTTCACCGTCGCCGACCGCCCCGGCGTGCTGGCGGAGATCACTGCCGCCATGCGCGACGCCGGCGTCTCGATCGAAAGCCTGATCCAGCGCGGCCGGGCCGAGGAAGGCGGCGACGTGATGGTCGCCATGGTCACCCACGAGGGTCCCGAAGCGGCGGTCAGCGAGGCGCTGCGCCTGCTCGACGGCTCGCCCAGCCTGTCCGACGCGCCGCTGGTGATGCAGATCCTGGGGGATTAGGGCGCGCGCATCGGCCTCCCGCAACGCTCGACAAGCGCGGCGGCGCTGGCTAAGCGACGCCGCGACCACGCCGCCTCAGCATCAGGAACAGCCATGAACGCCACTCCCGCAAGCAAGGTTCTCGACCGCGTCCTCGTTCTCGAAATGGTGCGCGTCACCGAAGCCGCGGCGATCGCCGCGTCGAAGCTGATCGGCCGCGGCGACGAGAAGGCCGCCGACCATGCCGCGGTCGAGGCGATGCGCGCCTCGCTCAACGAGCTGGCGATGGACGGCACCGTCGTCATCGGCGAGGGCGAGCGCGACGAGGCGCCGATGCTCTATATCGGCGAGAAAGTCGGCTCGGCGCAGGGCAGCGGGCCCAGGATCGACATCGCGCTCGACCCGCTCGAAGGCACGACGATCACCGCCAAGGCCGGCCCCAACGCGCTCGCCGGGCTGGCGATCGCCGAGGAAGGCTGCCTGCTCAACGCGCCCGACGTCTACATGGACAAGCTCGCGGTCGGCCCCGGCTATCCCGAGGGCGTCATCGACCTCGCCAGGACGCCGACCGAGAACGTCGCCGCCGTCGCCGCGGCCAAGGGCGTCCGGCCCAACGAGATCATCGTCTGCGTGCTCGACCGGCCGCGCCATGCCGACCTCATCGCCGAGCTGCGCGCGATCGGCTGCGGCATCCAGCTGATCCCCGACGGCGACGTCGCCGGCGTGATCGCGACGACCAACGAGGACACGACGATCGACCTCTACATGGGTTCGGGCGGCGCTCCCGAAGGCGTGCTCGCGGCCGCGGCGCTGCGCTGCGTCGGCGGCCAGTTCAACGGCCGCCTGCTGTTCCGCAACGACGACGAGCGCGCCCGCGCCCGCAAGTGGGGCATCGAGGATCTCAACAAGATCTACAAGCTCGAGGAACTGGCCAAGGGCGACTGCATCTTCGCCGCCACCGGCGTCACCGACGGCTCGCTGCTCCAGGGCGTCAAGCGGCTGAAGGGCGGAGTCATGACCACCGAAAGCGTGGTGATGCGCGCCTCGTCGGGGACGGTCCGCTGGGTCAAGGGCGACCACCGCCGGGCGCGGTAGGGGATAGCGGCGATCGGATCCTCCCCAGAATGGGGAGGGGGACCGCCGCCGCAGGCGGTGG
>CAUJJI010000013.1 GCA_963205265.1 Pseudomonadota bacterium | reverse complement strand
GCCTGGCGACGAGCCCGGCGCGGGCGCAGCTGCAGTCCGTCGATCCCGACCGGGCGATCGACGGGGACCTCGCCGGCGGCAGGACCGCGCCGCCCCCGCCCCCGCACTCGCCCACGCCCGCGGCGCCGGCTCCCGCCGCTGCGGCTCCAGCCGCCGCTCCGGGCTTCACGCCGCCGCCTCCTCCTCCTGCGACGACGACATCCGCGACTTCACCCGCGGGCACCACCACCTATCACAAGGACGACCTCATCGGCGCCGCCGAGGGCGTCTTCGGCAAGGGCGCACAGGGCCTGGCCGAGATCATCGGCGACCTGCTCAAGAAGCAGGGCGAGCCCAATGCCTATATCATCGGCCGCGAGGGCGGCGGGGCGATCGTGGTCGGCCTGCGCTACGGCTCGGGCACGCTGCACCACAAGGTCGAGGGCGAACGGCCGGTCTACTGGACCGGCCCCTCGATCGGCTTCGACGCCGGGGCCAATGCCGGCAATGCCTTCGTCCTGGTCTACAACCTCTACGACAGCCAGGACCTCTACCACCGCTACGCCGCGGGCGAGGGGCAGGCCTATCTGGTGGGCGGCTTCCACGTCAGCTACCTGCGCCGCAAGGACGTGGTGCTGATACCGGTGCGCATGGGCGCCGGCCTGCGGCTGGGCGCCAATCTCGGCTACATGAAGTTTTCGGAAAAGCAGCGCTGGGTGCCGTTCTGAGCGGGCTTGGCCAGGGGCCCGAAACGAAAAGGCCCGGTGCGCGCACCGGGCCTTGTTCATTTCCACCGCTCTGCCGCCGGGTGGGCCGGCGGCAGAGCGCCGGGTCCGGTCAGTTGCCGAACTTGTAGCGCAGGCGCGCGCCCCACATCCGCGGCTCGCCGATGATGTTGGAGACGAAGCCGCTCGCCGCCTGGACGTTGGCGTGCAGGAAGACGTGCTCGTTGGTGACATTGGTCACGAACACGCCGGCATCGACCGGCAGGCCGGCGACGTCTTCCCAGGTGGCGTTGAGGTTGATCACCTTCGAGCTTGGCAGAACGCCGTACTTGGTGGCGTAGCGGAACGGCTGGACCGCCGGGCCGCTGGCGCCGTTGCTCACGAACGGATCCGAAACCGCCCGGTAGCGCGACTGGTAGACGAACGTGCCGCCGACCGACAGCTTGCCGATCGAACGGTCGATCGGCAGCGTGTACTTGGCGCTGACGACGGCCTTGTGCGGCATCGCGTTCGGGATCACGCCGCCGATCGGCAGGCCGCGAACGTCGCTGAACGGCAAGCCCAGCGAGCTGACGATCGCGCGCAGGTCGACGATCTCCTTGATCCGCGTCTTCAGGTAGGCATAGGACGCGTCGATCTGCAGGCCCTCGAACGGCGAGATGCCGGCCTCGATCTCGACGCCCTTGAGCGACGATTTGCCGGCGTTGATGATCGCCGTGGTCTGCGCGCAGTCGCTGACCGGGAAGCAGCTCAGGCCGATCTGCAGCTGCTGGTCGCGGAAGTCGTTATAGAAGGCCGCGGCGTTGAAGTAGCCGGGGAACGAACCGCGCCAGCTGAGCTTGGTGCCGACTTCGTAGGTGTCGACCTGCTCCTTGTCGTAGTTCTGCAGCAGGTCCGCCGCGAACGGCGCGACGCCGCCCTGGCGGTAGCCGCGCGACCACTTGGCGTAGATCAGCATGTTGTCCATCGGCTTGTAGTCGATGTCGAGCAGCCAGGTCGGTGCCTTGGTCTTGACCTGGCGATGCTCGGCGCATGCGCCCGAGAGGTTGGACAGCGGCTGCAGCGGGTTCTTGCCGGCATTGGCCACGCCGCTGTTGTCGACGACGCCCGGGCCGCTCGGGTTGCCGAACGAAGCGGGGTTGTCGTTGAGGCAGTAGAAGTAGGTGCCCGCCGGCAGGATCAGCTTGGCCGTGCCGTTGGCGAAGCGCTGCGCCGTGACAGGAGCCGAGTAGAGGCGGATCGCGGCGAGACCGAAGTCGCTGGTCACCTTGTCCTCGGTGTAGCGGATGCCGCCGGTGAAAGTCAGCTTGTCGGTCAGGTCGTAGCTGGCCTGGAAGTAGGCTGCCTTGCCTTCGAACTTGTTGCGGTGCCACTGGTAGGCGAGGCGGCCGATCGAGTTGGCGTTCTGGCCGGGCACGCAGACGATGTTGACGATGTCCGAGCAGGGCGTCTGCGTGGTCGACTGGATGCCCGAGAGGCCCAGCGGCGAGTTCAGCTCGTAGTAGAGGCCGCCCTGCCAGGTCAGCTTGTCGTCCGCCGCGGTGCCGTTCAGGCGGAATTCCTCGACGAAGGTGGACTGCGCATTGGTATGGCCGCCGGGGATGGCGTGCGTCGTGTTGAACGGCTTGACCTGGATCCCGTTGGTCTCGGTGCCGGCCGGGACCAGCGGCTGGTAGAAGCCGAACAGGTCGAGGTTGGTGTCGCCGGTGAACTCGGCATAGCTGACGATGTTGGTGACGGTAAGGTTGTCGCCGGCCTGCCAGGTCGTGCGGTTGATCACCTGCCAGGTCTCGGTTTCCGAGCCGGCGTCGGGCACGGTGTTCGACACCGACCAGAAGCCGAGCGCGGCCTCGCGCTGGTACTGGGCGCACGAAGCCGTCGGTGTCGCGCCGGCGGCGGCGCCGAAGGCGACCGGGGCGGCGCCGGCATTGGCGAAGCGGGCGCCGACGGTGGCGATCGGATCGGCGGTGAAGCAGCCGTTCACCAGGAAGCCGTTGCCGTCGTTCTTGCGCGCGTTGACTTTCGGCATCACGCCGGTGCTCTTCGAATGCGAATAGCTGGCGATCAGGTAGTTCTCGAGGTCGGGAGTCAGGTCGGCGACGATCGACAGGCGCGCGGCGAAATAGTCGGTGCTGCCGCCGGCCTTGCCGAAGGGACCATGGCCGATGTTGCCGGCGTTCTTCAGGTAGCCGTCGCGCTTGTTGCGGTCGATGCCGATGCGGGTCTTGAAGCTGTCCGCCAGCGGCAGGTTGAGCACGGCCTGGACGCGGCGCAGGTCATAGTCGCCGAGCTGGCCTTCGACATAGCCTTCGAGCTTGTCGGTCGGCTTGACCGGGACCAGCAGCACGGCGCCGCCGGTCGAGTTGCGGCCCTGCAGCGTGCCCTGCGGTCCCTTGAGAACCTGGACGTTGGCCAGGTCGAACAGGTTGCCCGGGCCGGCGCCGTCGCCGCCCTGGGTGCCGCCCGAGCCGCGCGGAGCGACGACGTCGGCGAAATAGGTGCCCACCGTGGCGGTGGTGCGCTGTTCCTGCGTGAAGCCGCGAATGGTCCAGGTGGTGTTGTCCGAACCGTAGCGGTTGTTCGTCGTCAGGCCGGGCGTATAGGTCGCGATGTCCTTGGCCGACTGGATGTTGTTGTTGGTCAGCGATTCGCTGGACAGCACGGTGATCGAGATCGGCACGTCCTGCAGGCGTTCTTCGACGCGGCGGGCGGTGACGACGATGTCGTTGCCCGACTCGACCCCGGCGTCGCCCGAATCCTGAGCCCAGGCCGGCGTCGCGCAGGCCATGCTCAGCGCGGTTGCGGCAAGCAGATTCCTCCTGAATGCAGTTGTCATTTGCATCATCCCCCATCTCTATTCGGTGGCGGCCCACGGCATCTTGCCCAGGCTCCCCGGCGGCCTAGAGGGGCGAACAAGAAAAATGAAGGGGTCTCGTGAATCGGCGAGGCACATTTTCCCGGACCGTTGCATCGTTGCCACGGCGGGAATTACCTAGTCTTCCCTATCGGCCGAACAGCCGCTAAAGGCGCGCCGGTCATGCTTACCAACCTGCAGCAACAGCCCGCCGACGCGCTTCTCGCGCTGATCAAGCTCCACAACGCCGATTCGCGGCCCGACAAGATCGACCTCGGGGTCGGCGTCTACCGCACCGGGCAGGGCGACACGCCCGTCTTCGGCGCGATCAAGGCGGCCGAGCGGAAGCTGGTCGAGACTCAGGATTCGAAAGCCTATCTCGGGCCCGAGGGCGACATGGGCTTCGTGACGGCGCTGATGCCCTACGTCTTCGGCAAGGGCGACCCGAGCATGGGCGGCCGCATCGAAGGCATGCAGACGCCGGGCGGCACCGGCTCGCTGCGGCTGGCGCTGGCCATGGTCAATCGTGCAAAGGTCGCGCGGGTGTGGATGGGCACGCCGAGCTGGCCGAACCACGCGCAGATCTGCGCCGATCTCGGCCTCGAGCTCAAGACGTTCAGCCACGCGACGGCGGAAGGCACCGCCGACATGGACGCGCTGCGCGCGGCGATCGCCGCGGCCGACGAGGGCGACGCCATCCTGCTGCACGGCTGCTGCCACAACCCGACCGGCATCGATTATACCGATGCGCAGTGGGACGAGATCGCCGGGCTGATCGCCGGCAAGAAGCTGCTGCCCGTGCTCGACCTTGCCTACCAGGGCCTGGGCGCCGGCATGGAGGAAGACGCCTACGGCATACGCCGGGTTATCGCCGCGGTGCCGGAAGCGCTGGTCGCCTACAGCTGCGACAAGAACTTCGGCCTCTACCGTGACCGCACCGGTGCGCTCTACATGATGGTGGCCGAGCCTTCGCAATTGCCGGCCGTGGTTTCCAACGCCCATGCGCTCGCCCGCGCCAAC
>CAUJJI010000012.1 GCA_963205265.1 Pseudomonadota bacterium | reverse complement strand
AAGTGAGCCGCCTACGGCGTCTTACACTTCCAACTCCCTTGATCGTCCAAATTATGAGCGAAACACAATGGACAGGCTCATCGCCTGCAAACCATTGAAACTACGGTATAAGACACGAATTGGTGTTGAGATATGTTAAATCAATGACTTAGGCGCACTTGGATCAGGCGGCATCCGCCGATCCGAACGCGACACCGAGCTTCTTGCGCGGCTTGGCGACCTTGGGTGTCTTCGCCGGCGCATCCGGCACCGCGGCCTTCGGCTTGCGGCCGAGGCCGATCCGCACCGCCAGTTCCTTGCGCTTCGCGGCATAGTCGGGCGCGACCATCGGATAATCGGCCGGAAGGTTCCAGCGGGCGCGGTAGTCGGCCGGCGTCATGCCATGCTCGGTGCCGAGGTGGCGCTTGAGCATCTTCATCTTCTCGCCGCAGTCGAGGCAGGTCACTGCGTCGGGCTTGACCGACGTGCGGATCGATACCGCGGGCGTCAGCTTTTATTCGACCGGCGCGGGTGCCTGGCCGAGCGCGGCCAGCGAAGCGTAGACCGACTGGATCAGGCCCGGGAGGTCTGCTGCCGATACCGAATTGTTGCTGACATGAGCGGAGACGATGTCCGCAACGTGGTCCAGCAGGGTTTCATCGGCCATGATCGTCACGCTTCCTCGAATTGGTGATGCCGGACCCTATGGGGCGTCGCGAGGAATTGCCAGTTCATGGGCGCGCATTCGCGGGCGCCATGAACAAAAAAATAGGGCCAGCATTGCTGCTGGCCCCGTGAAAGTCTTGGGAGAGGATGCCTGAAAGGCACTGCTGATATGGGTCGCACCCGTTCATGCTGCAAGTGCGAAAAGAGCCGAGGCCGTTGAATTTTTCGCACCGAGGCTTGTTCGAAACGCCCGAAGGGAGGCGGCAGTGCCGCCTCCCGGGCTCGGTTCAGAGGAAGAGGACTTCCTCGGAGACGATCTCGACCGCGTAGCGCTCGACGCCTTCCCGGTCGGTCCACTTCGAGTAGTGGAGGCGGCCCTGGACCTCGACCAGATCACCCTTCTTCTTGTGCTTGGCGACCGAGGTGCCGAGGCCGTTGAAGGCGGTGATGCGGTGGAACTCGGGGATCGTCTCGGTGTAACCTGCTTCGTTCTTGACCGTCTTGCCGTCAACCAGCTTGGGCCGGTCGGTGACGAGGGTGAAGGAGGTGATTGCGGTTTCGCCGGCGTGACGGGTTTCGGGGGCGGACGCGATGCGGCCGATCAGGATGACGAGGTTCTTCATGAGCTATCTCCGGTGTTGAATTCGGCGGAACCGCCCGCCGATGAACCAGACAGGCGGCGCCGATAGGCCCGGGTCCGCACCGAGCGGCACGCGAGGGAAACTCAAAAGCGAGGAGTGGTGCGGCAAGCCCGAAGGGCTTCACGGTCCGCTGCTTTTGGGTTGCGGCCAGGGACTGGCGCCGCAGGGTTCATCGGCAAACGGAGGGCGGTTTCGTCAATTCATGCCGGTTTTCAGCAAGCTCTGGACCCGTCAGCCTTTGCCGCTGCTCAGCCCTGCCCCGATTGTGCCCCGCTGCGCATGCGCCAATCACACATTCACTGGCCGCAGAGCGGCCTCATCGACGGTATTGTCAGAACGAGGCGCACCGCACCCAGCCCCGTCCGCACAACTGCCCAGGCGTGAAGCGCGGGTACCGCACCAGTGAAGATCGTCCGGAGGTCCGAACAACCCGCCCCTTGAAGTGGGCCTTCAGCGCCAGGGTTTGGCGAGACCTTGCGAAATGAGATAGTCGCCGGCGTCCACGCCATTGACCGAGACGGTCGCCAGTGTCCGTCCATAGGGATCGGCCCCGAGCCGCTCGATCATGACGCGGCCCCGCGACAGCAGGCGGACCAGCGCCGCGCGCGAAGCCTCCCCGGCGCGATAATCGCACCAGGCATAGGACCGGCGCCGGTCCTGGCACTTCGGACTATCGGGAAGTTCAGGCGCATCGATATTGGCGATCCGCACCCGCTCGCGGCCGCAACGGATCGTGTCGCCGTCGTGGACCGAGGGTGAAAGGCAAAGGGCGGCGGCAGCGAGGACGACGGGCATGAGGCAGACCCTAGCCGCAGTGCGCCGCAGCGCCAATGCCCCGTCCTTCCCACCCGTACCTCTGGCCCCGATCGTTACCCGCAGGGCCGGCATCCCATGCCGGCGAGCTTGGGTGGGCGGCGGTGCGCCAGCGCCGACGCGCGCCCTAGCGAGTAGAGCGGGTCGCCCCCAGCCCGCGCGGGGCGCGGGCGCCGGGGTGCCCCTCCCCTTTCTGGACCTCGCCAACCAGCACCAGGATCGGTATACTCCCATCCGGCCACGAATTGCTGGCCCCGCTGCCGCAGGCAGAACCGTGTCCGAGATCCCAGGAGCCAGACCAATGGATGATCGAGGGGAAATGCCCAGTGCACTGCAGGTTGCCCGCGCAGTGTCGGTGGTGCTGGGCAGGAAACTGGCCGATCAGACCGCAGACGAGATCATGCTGACACGCGAGGAAGCCGCGCTGTGCCTTGGCCTTGCCGACGGCGTCGTCGAAAACCTCGAGCAAAGCGAGGGCGAACGAGACTGAGCCCCCTGCCCCAGACCTAACGGACGTTGAGCCCGAGCTCGCCAAGCAATTGCCCGGCCTGCTCGCGCGATATCGTCGCGCCGCGGAACAGCCCGGCATCGACCAGGCGCAGCCCGCCAAGATCCGCGCCTCGCAGGTCCGAGCCTTCGAAGCGCGAGCCCGACACCATCGCCTCGCGCAGGCTGCAGTCCTCGAAGACCGTCATCCGGAAATCGCCCTTGCGCAGGTCGGCGCCGGAGAAGTCGACCCGGCGCCGGGGCTCCATTCGGAACGAGAACCCGGGCAGCTTGGCGCTGACCAGCAGCACCTCCTCGAACTGGACATGCATCGCCCGCGCTTCGGAGAAGTCCGCCCCGGTGAGCTTGGTGCCAACGAACTTCGCCGAGGTCAGCGTCGCGCGCCGCCAGACAGAATTGTTGAAGTCACCGCCCGAGAACGCAGCGTCGCTGAGATTGGCGCCGACGAAGCTCACGAACGGAGCGCGGCAGCCCTGCCACACCGAGCTCTCAAGCTTGGTTCCGCTGCAATCGGCCTTGCGCAGATTGCAGCGTTCGAAGCGCCAGCCCGTGAGATCGAGCCCTGAGAGGTCGGCCTCCTCGAGATCGCAATCGGTCACGGTCTGCGGGGTGCCGCCGGTAAGCGGGGCAAGGTCGGTGCGCGTCAGCGTTCGCCCCGAAAGGCCGCGCGGAGAAAACAGGTCGTCGGTCATTCCGGATGACCGATGGTGACCGGCGCCAACCCGCGACCCGCCAGTTGGCACAATGTTCCCGTTGTCAATCGGCGGGCAATGCGCATATAGGGGACGCAAGTGGACTGGGGGTTCCCGGTCGGCGTCATAGCCTCGGTGAGTTTCATCGGGGCTTTTCGCTTATTTGGGGCGGGAAAATCTTCAGCCCCCAGTTTTCATAGCCCGTCCCGACATTCTCGCGCCCGCCGTCGCAATAGAACTTGCGGGTGAGCATTTCGAATGCGCGGTTGTCCTGATCGGGACGCAACACGCTCATGCCGATCGGCCGCGCAACCAGGTCAGCTAGCTGCAACCCTGACGAATTGGCCTTCTTGTCGGCAAAGACGATCTCGAAGGGCAGCGGCGCGCCGAGCTTGTTCTCGCCGTCGCAAATCCGGCGGAATTCGAGCTCTAGGTCCTTGTCTTCCTTCTTGCCGCGGCATTCGAAGACCACATGGGTCTTCTTCGCGTCCTGGTTCTTCTCGATCAGGAACTCGTAGAGTGTCTCAAGGCAGAACCCCAAGGCCAGGTGGTATGGGTTGTCGCGCTCGGCAACTCGCCCACCGAGGCGGTGCTTGTCGATCACGCAACTGATCAGGATGAAGTTGGACTTATCGATGATGCCGCTGAGGCCGTCGATGAACCCAAGTTTCTCAGCCTGGTTGGCGAACTTGAAGGGTCCGGTTTCCTTACGGATCTCGCGCTCGTGCAGGATCACGATGTCGTGGCCGAAATTGTTGAACTTGAACTTCTCTAGCGCGGGGACAACCTTCTCGCTGTAGTGCTTCTTGTAGAAAACGCAGAAGGCGAGGACGAACAGGGGGTAATTGGGATCGACGGTCTGCATGCCGTGATCCCCGCTTTCGTCGACGTAGACGATGAAATTGCTGAAGCGGCCTGTCGGCGTCGTGGCGCTCTTGCGGTCTTCGACCACCGGATCGAGATCGAGGTCGAAGAGAGAGAATTGCTGTTCATTGGCCGTCATGCCCCGCTGATGCCAGCGCACCGGAGCCAAGCCAAGCTTTACAGAGCGATATGCACACCCCGCCGATCATCAATGCAGCCCTTGTCGGGCCAGACCATCGGCCATAGACTGACCCCAGCGTGCTCATCCGGGGCCGCGTCCAACCGAAGGAGATGCGCGAAAGGTCGAACGGGCAGCGTCGATCGCGAGAAATTGGAGCAAAGACCAATGATCCAGCGATACCGTGTGCTCGGCCGCAGCGTGGCCGAAGGCGATGAACTTCAGCCGCTTCTGGCCCAAGCCTACGCGCAAAAGGCCCAGGTCCTGTGCGAATGCCGCAAGGGGACCGACCTGCCGCTGTACATTTCGCACAGGAATGACCGCTACGTGCTGGCGCGCTGGCCGGGCTCGGGCGGGTGCCACGCGACGGCCTGCGATCATTACGAGGCGCCCGATTACCTGACCGGCATGGGCCAGGTCCGCGGCGCGGCGATCATCGACGACGAAGCCAGCGGCGAGACCAGCCTCAAGCTTGGCTTCCCATTGTCGCGCGGGAGCGCCCGGCTCGCCCCCGCAGCCCTGACCAACGACAAGCCCACGGTGAAATCGTCAGGCCAGAAGCTCTCGATGCGCGGGCTGCTCCATGTCCTGTGGGACCGGGCCGAGCTCACGCATTGGCATCCGAAGATGGCGGGCAAGCGCAGCTGGTTCGTCGTGCGCCGCGCGCTGCTCGAGGCAGCCGCGTCGTGCCGGGCGAAGCAGGAAGCCCTGCCCCACGTGCTGTTCGTACCGGAAAGCTTCAGGCTCGAGGACAAGGAGGACATCCGCGCCCGCCGCCGTGCCGCGCTCGAGCGGGTCTACCGCTCGCGCGACGAGATGATGGTGGTGGTCGGCGAGATCAAGGAGATCGTCGCTTCCCATGGCGCGGAGCGGATCGTCCTGCGCCATGTCGGCGACATGCCGTTCGTGATGGACCAGGACATGGCGCGCCGGTTCCACAAGCGGTTCGCGGGCGAACTCGCGCTGTGGCAGGCGCAGCACGGCGCCAAGGGCGAGCAGGATCACCTGGTGCTCGCGGGCTCGTTCGCGCGGCGGCGCGAAGGCACCTTCGACCTGATCGAGGTCGCGCTGATGCCGGTCACGCCCGAATGGCTGCCCTATGAGACCAGCGACGAGCGCTACCTCCTCGCCAAGGCGGTCGCAGAGAAGCGCCGGTTCGTGAAGGGCCTACGCGTCAATCTCGACGTCGACGCGCCGATCGCGAGCCTGGTGCTGAAGGACACCGGCGAGGAAGCCTGCGCGGTCCATATCCACGACCGCGACAACGAGGTCGCCGAGCCGCTCGAGGCGCTGCTCGCAGGGCAAGGCGTCGCGCACCGGTTCTGGAAGGAAGGCGAGCCGCTCCCGGCCCGCGACTCGCGGATCCGGCGAACGTGGGAAGCGCAGGCGGCTGCTTGAGCCGGGCTCAGTCCTCGGTGCGGGGCAGCGGCCGGGTCGGCAGGAGATCGATCCTGCGCGGGCTCGGGGCGGCGGCGCGCAAGGCTTCGAGCCGGGCGGGCACTTCGTCCGCGTGCTGGGTTATCTCGATCCGCTGGAGCGAGACGATCGTCCAGACCGCGAGCTCGGGCCGCTCGGTGACATGGACCGCATAGGCGATCGGCAGCTTTTCGGGGTAGAGCCACAGCAGCAGTACGGGCAGCGCAGCAAGGTTCGGGCGACCATCGATTGCCAAGAGCGTCATCACGCCAGTGTCTCGGTCATAGCGGCAGGTGATCCCGAGCGGCTCGGGATGGCCGACGAGCCCGAGAATGGTCGGCTTCGCGTGTCGACCGAACACCGCATCGAGTTCGCCCGGCGGCTCCGCGGCCGGGTCGGTGGCGAGGTCGGCAAGGAACAGCTCGACCGCGGCAAAGCGCGCGGCCTGCTCGCGGGTGCAGGCAAGTTCGCAGGACAGGGTGTGGGACGGCATGGCTCGGGGGCTTTCGCTGGTGCGCGCGCCGCGCCCGGACGGATCACCCGCCGGGACACACAGAAGAACGGCGCAAATGCGCTGAGGTGAAGGGATCAGAGGACGAGATGGCGCTCGACGTGTGCGCGCTCGCGGGCTCGCTGAAGGTTGTAGACGGGAACGCCGTGTGCCCCGGCAATGCGCAGCGCCTGACCGGTGCCGCCCGAGGCTTCGCCGTCTGCGGTCCAGCACAGCACGAATTCCGAAGGGCTATCGAGCGCAGGCCCGAGCACACGGAAGACGTTGCGGGTGTGGAGGTCCTGGACGAAGCGCGAAAGCCCGGCGAAGGCGGGATGGTGCGGGGCGGCGATCTCGCGCGCCCTGCCCCACAGCTCCGCCCCGAGCGTTCCCACATGGAAGGTGCTCGCCGAGCCGCGCCAACCCGAGACCGGCAGGAAGATCTGCGCCGCGCTGCCCGCGCCGCGTTCGAATGCGCTGTCGGCGCCGATCGCGTGACCCGAACGCAGGACGTAGCCCCGTTTGAGCAGCGCAAAGGCGGCGCGGGTAATTAGCCCGAGCATTTCGGGCGGCGTCGCGCGCGCGCCGATGCCAGTGTAGGTGCGAAGCATGGTCGGTCTCCCAAATGAACACCGGGTCCAAGCCCCCCCTCACCGATCGGCGGCTTCCGCCGGATACCAGTCCAGCACCGGCGGGTCGGGATGGGCCGCATCGAACGCGGCAATCGCGGCGTGTGTGATCCAGGTCGCGCGATCGCCCAGCGCGACATAGGCGCCGTAGAAGCGGCCGTGGCAGGCGACGAACTGCGCGTGGACATCGTCAGTCACAGCTTCGCTGACGAAGAAGCCGGCAGCGCCGCGCAAATGGACCGGCGGGAGCACGCCGAGCATCTCGTCGTGGAACTCTTCGCTCACGCGCGAGAGCGGAAATCGGGCGAGCGCGGCAGCGCGGTCCGGGTCGGAAACGGCGATCATGATCGGTCGCCGCCGACGATCAGGAACGGCGGGATGGTGAGCTCAGCCCGCGCGATCTCGCGTTTGAGGTCGCGCAGCCGGGTGAAACTCCTGATCCAGGACGGGGGAAAGAGGACCCATTCGTCCTCGCTCGCCGTGTAGTCGCGCAAGGGTCCGCTGCCGTCGAACAGGACGATCTCGGGGAGGTATGCGCCAAGGCATCCGCCCGACCAGCGGCGGAACGGCAGGCCGTACGTGACGCAGAAGGCGTCGACCTGGGGGATCTGCCCGCCGTTGAGCTCGGTGCCGTAAAGCTCGAGCGGCTCGCCCGCGACGAGCGCGGCGGAATCGAACGGTTCGCCGTCCCATTCGACGCGCAAGTCGTAGTCGGCCGCATGGGCGGCGAAGGCTGCAAGGTGCTCGCGCGGGCATGCGCCGCCGATGGTGATGTGAACGGGAGCGCGGTCGCCCATGGGTCAGGTCCTTTCGCGGGTGTCGTTGATCCGACCCCGCTCAAGTCCCCCTCCCCTCGCGCTCAGCTTCGGCGGGCCGCCCAGCGCTCGGGGGTCCGCTCGACCAGAAGTTCGCTTGGACAGGTCTGGCAGAGCGCAAAGGCCTCGGCCGGGGTGCCCGCCAGCCATTGCTCCCAGTCGCTGCGCGCCAACACGACCGGCATGCGGTCATGGACATCGGCCATCTGCGGGCAGCCATCGACCATTACCATCGAATAGGCCTGACCCCATTCTTCGGTGGGCCGCCAGATTCCGGCGACGGCGAAGACCTCTTCGCCCGCCAGCGAGTACCAGGTGCGGGTCATCGCGCCCCTGGCGCCTTCGGCCTCGGCCCAGGCGCTGACCGGGATCAGGCAGCGGCGGCGCTCGAAGCTGGCTCGCCAGAACGCGGTGCCGAGCTTGTCCTCGCGCGCGTTGTTGACCGGCTTGGGCTTCAGGGCCTGCCCGCTCTTCCCCTTGAGCGCGAGCGGGAAACCCCAGGTCATGACGCGGGCCTCGCCTTCCGCGACGACCAGACCCGGATAGCCGGGATAGACCTCGGCGGCGAAGTTGGCGCCCTCCCCTGCCCGCGCGCCGAACAGCCGAGCGATCTCCGCAGAGGCCTTGGTCATGCGGTACAAGTTGCACATGTCCCGATGCTCGGTTGGACGGCCCTCCGTGTCAATGCAACCAGCCCAACCTTGCAAATATGTTCCCTCTATGTTCTTTTATCGGCATGGAACGAATCGATACGTCTGCGGTCGCGCACGCGATCCTCGACGCCCCTGGCTGGGCGCGCGTCGGGATCATCGCCCCAAGCTCGTGCCTGCGCGAGGACGCCGCACTAGAACTCGCCCGGGTCATCGCGGATGCCGTGACCGCGCCTGCTGGCGAGAAGGTCGAGGCACAGACGTCGCTTCCGCTCTGAGAGAAGCGAACCCGGATCACTCGGCAGGCAAGTCGAGGAGCGGCACCAGTTGCGGGTCGAGCGCAAATCCCAAACGGCGGGCGATGTCGGCGGCATGTCGGAAGTCGGCCTCACGCACGTGAAGCGATTGCGCGACTGCGGCGAGACTCTCACCGGGTCGCGGCGACGCCAGGGCATGGAGTTTGCCGCAAGTCTCGGTCACCGCGAACGGCCAGGTCATAGCGATCGCCACCACCTGTTCGGCGAGCACGATCAGGGTGTCTCCGGTCTTAATCGCCTCGTCGCACTGCGAGGCGTCGTAGGCATTGCCGGTGCTCGCAAAGGCGTGATGACGCCGGGTCTCGAAGGCGAAACGTTCGCAGTCAGTCAGCATGATGATGTCTCCAATCGTCCCCAGGCAAATGAAGAGGCGGAACGCCGGGCGGGGGGCAGGCCGGCGTTCCGCCTCAGGCCGCGCGGGGGGCTCATCCGCGGCCTTGCACGGGGACGGGGACCCGCATTTGGGTCCCCGTCAGTGGAGTGGTTGGACGATCAGGCGTCGACGAGGGGCGGCAGCGCGCCTTCGTGTTCCGCGCCGTCCTTGGCCTGCGCGCGGCCGCGCTTGCCCGGAGGGGTCGCGGTGCTGTCGCCCAGGCCATCATCGTGGCGGGCCTCGCCGGCCTGCTCGCCGGCGCGGTCGTTCCCGCTGACATCGTCGGCACCGAACATGTCGTTCTCGCCGTATTCGGCCGAGCCGAGCTGGCTGCTGCGACGGCGCGGACGCTGCCAGGCCACCGCCATCGTGCCGTCCTCGCGCGGGAAGGCGGCGATGTAGAGCGGCTGCGCCATCGACGGATCGTCGATCTTGCCCAGGTAGAAGCTCTCGCCAGTCGAGTTCGACGACAGTTCGAACAGTGCGCCGACGATCACCCAGCGGCGCTGGTCATTGAGCGCGACGATCTCGTACTTGGGCGCGCGCGGGTTGCTGGAGGTCACGGGCCGCAGGCCGATGGTGCGGGTGATGGTGAGCGTTTCGACGGAGCCGATCAGCTGGCCGTTGGCGTTCTTGCGGATTTCACCGATGTTCATGGACTGTCTCCTGGTAGGATCGGTTGCGACCGAACCCCTTGTCCGGTCACTCTCTTCCCACCCCCCTTCCCTCCCGGCCGTCAGGCCGAAGCTGCGGGCTTTTGCCCGCAGGGGTGAGGCAGAATCATCCGCAGCTATGTCTTCGCTATCGAGTGCAGAATTGGACGAGTGACCGAGGATGCGGACGGTCCTCAACGGCAGGTTTCAGGCGTCAGCTTGTAGATAGCCGTCCTTCGTTGCGGTCACGTCTTATGGCTGCTACGCGCCCTCTTTTCGGTCGTTCAGTGACAGAGTGGGGCACGCTGAAAACGGTCGTTCGATCCACCTATCCGCGAGTGTCGGCGATGGATGGAGGTGCACTGACCGAACTGCGGTCAGGAACGGCCGTGATCCAGATTTCCTTATTTCTGGTTTTCCGTTAAACTGGTGTTCTGGCTTTCGGTCTTGCCAGAGAGTCGGAAATCTATATTTCCGCCTCTGACGTCGCGAGGGGATGGTCGCGGCGCAGGGAATTGCGCGATGGCGAGCCGAAAGATTAACGTGAACGAGCCGGACGCCGCACCCGAGAGCGACAAGGACAAGACGCTCAACTTCAAGGTTACCGACGCATTCAAGCGCGAATTCAAGGGCTTCGCAGCAACGCAGGGTCTCAGCATGACCGCCTTGCTCAAGGAAGGCTTCGCGCTGTCCAAGAAGAAGCGGCAGAAGTGACGGCCTGCCAGCCCCGACAGCCGGCTCCTTCCCCGACGGGAAGACGGCCGTGACAGTTCACAGGACCGGCACCGGTTTCGTCGGGGCGGACTGGTTGTTCGCGATCGGCGGCGGCGAAGAGCTGCCGGGTGTCGACGGTCTCGTCGCTGTCGCCAATTACGTGCCGGATGGACGCCCTCCGGAAGAGGTCGCGGTCGTCGAGAAAGCGGCGACCTATGGTGCCCGAGCGGTCTTCTTCGAAGCCGGGCGCCATGGTCGCGCCGCTGTGGCGCAAGCACTGGTCTTCGACATCGCCGATCATCGGGACGACCAGCAATTCGCCGAGCTTCACAAGAGGCTGTGGAGCTGGGGCGGCGTGCCGATCGTGTATCGCGCCGGTCCCGGCCGGATCCAGCTTTTCCGCTGTGCACACGAACCCGATTTCGTCGGCCCCGACGGCAACCCGGTTTGCCGCCCGATCCGGACCCTGACGGTCGGCGCCGAGATCGCGGCGCGTGATATCTGGTGGGACGCCGACCGGATCCGCAACGGCACGATCTGGGACGATCCAGAAGCGTGCCGGTTAATGCTGTCGGCGACCAAGTCCGCGCATCGCACGCTCGTCGAGGAGGTGCGCGCGCTCGCCGACGAACTGAGCGCGCGGCCACTGCTCGACCCCGGCCTGCAGCGGCGACTGCTCATCCTGTCGCTGCTGATCGCGTACCTCGAAGAGCGCTCGGTGCTCCTGCCCGACGATTTCGAGCGGGCGTTGCCGGGCGCCACGCAATTCTTTCAGGTGCTCGGCAACGGCCCGGCGCTGGTCGCCTTGCTCGAAGCGCTCGAGGAGCGGTTCAACGGGCATGTTTTCCGGTTGCAGGCCGGCGAGCGGACCGCGCTTGCCCAGAGCGATGCTCTCGCCAGCTATGCCCGGCTCGTCGAGGGGTTCCAGGATTCAACCGGGCAGCTCAGCCTGTGGCGACTATATTCGTTTCGCGATCTGCCGGTCGAGTTGATCAGCAACATCTACCAGCTGTTCGTGAAGGATGCGGCGTCCTCAATCTATACGCCGCCGGCGCTGGTCCGCCTGATCCTCGAAGAAGCGCTCAGTTGGGAGCGGATAGACACGTTGATGGCAGGCGACGGGATCATTCTCGATCCGGCCTGCGGTTCGGGGGTTTTCCTGGTCGAAGCCTACAAGCGACTGGTGCTCCACTGGCGTTGGCGCAATGGCTGGGCGCGCCCCGGCGTGGAGGAACTTCGCCCGCTTCTGCAGCGCGTCCATGGCATCGATCTCGAGGACGGCGCGGTCGAGCTCGCCGCCTTCAGCCTGTGCCTGAGCCTGTGCGATGCGCTGGAGCCCGAGGATATCCGTTCGAGCGTCAAGCTCTTCCCGCCGCTGGGCGATTACACGCTGCACGCGAGTTGTTTCTTCGAGGCGAAGGAGCGCGGGCTGGTGCAGGCACCCGTCGCGGTGGTCGTCGGTAACCCGCCGTTCGAATCCGCGCTTACGACCGATGGCGCGAGGCGCAGCTACAACGCATATACTAAGGCGTATGGCAGCCTGGCCGACAACCAGCTAGCCTATCTGTTTCTCCATGAAGCGATGGAACTGCTCGCACCTCGCGGCGTGCTCGCGATGATCGAGCCGTCGGGCTTTCTCTACAACCAGCATGCGCTCGCCTTCCGCCAGTCTTT
>CAUJJI010000011.1 GCA_963205265.1 Pseudomonadota bacterium | reverse complement strand
GCGGACCAAGGCCCCGGCGCAGGCTGATCGCCCGGCAATGGAGCGCGCGGTGGGCGGCGACGATCTCCCGCCGTTCTGAGCGGGAGCCCATCCATCCAATCTACCAGAAGGGTGTCCGGGCTCACCGCCGGATGCCCTTCTTTTTTGTCGATCGGGACGCACACTTTCATCGCCCGGCTCGCTCGCTTCTTGCCCTCGCCAGTAACGGCCTGTCGGCCTGCTGGCGAGGGCGCGAAGGCTTCGCATCGGCCGGACGGACGAGACCCGTGCTTGGGACCACCGGGGGTGCTGCCCAACAGGGTTAAACACTCTCGCAGAATTCCAAGCATGATGGCCGCCATTGGCCCGCGTCAAGAAGGGCGGTTCCCCCAATTTTTACGCCTGAAGAAGGCGAAAAAATCGGCTCCCCCACCCCCGCTGCGCGGCGGGCCGCGGGCGGCCCGTTCCTGACCCGGACCAAGCTCGGCCATCCCGAAGGAGACCTCTTCAATTTCTTTGACAGGAGGCTCACATGAACGCTCTTACCAAGACCCTCGACATCCCGGCTTTCGATCCCATCAGCTATGACGCCGCAGTGCGCGCCGCGACAATCAGGGCCCAGCACAGCTTCTTCGATCAGCACGTCATCGAGGACGAGTTCGGCTGCTTCCTCGCCATCGACGAGGGCGACTACAACGCGCTGCCGCAGGACCTCATCGACCGGATCGTCCATTCCGTTCCCGGCATGATGGCCGACGACTTCGACGAAGCGAACATCGCCCGCGCCGCAAGCTTCATGAGAGTGGTGATGGATCCCGAATGGGACGCGGATTGCCCGTTCTGAAGTGTCCGATGAGCGCAGCGCCGGAGGGCTCCGATGAGGGGCTCTCCGGCTCCTTTTTTGTGCGGGTGATAAAGCACCGCCGGAGGCCCCCTTGGCTGCCCGCAGGGCGGACAGCAACTCTGGGAGCCCCCGGCGGCGCTGGCCTTTTGCAAGGCCGGTTTCAGCTGATCCGAAGTCGCTTTTCCGCTTCGTCGAGACCGAGCTTTCCAAGAGCGGCGAAGAAGCCTTCGACCCTCTCGAATGGTGCCTTGCCGAGTGCCGATTTCTTCAGCAACTCGGCCATGGCGGCCTGCTCGTTTTCGCGCAGTTTCGCCTCGCGTGTTTCCAGCGCTTGACGCTCCTTTGCGATTGCGGCTCGTTCGGCTTCGAGACTTCCTTTCCTGGCCATGATGGTCCTCTTGTGGTTGGCGCTGAAACCTCCCGCACACATCGTTCCAACCATCGCGGACTTTTGCAAGACCTGTCCTGCCTGCCCGTGCAGAAATTCTCCCACGTCCTTAAGTAGAATGCGCGTCTGATCTATCACTTGGCGCATCATGGAATGCCCATCCCCATATTGCGGAAGAAACATTCAACGCTGACAGAACGAAGGCAGGTGGATCAGTGGTATAAGGAGCACACCCTACACGGCAGAGCCGTAGGAAAATCGCCCGATATCTGCAGTATTACAATTGTCCGCCGCCGTCTGACATATGTCGGACATCGTGTCGGACAACGCTAATGCGCCATTTGGGCGTCGGACGGTGTCATACACCTGTAGTCTGCGCCGCTTGACTTGCCAACCATCGATCAATCGCCTAGAACGGTCATCGCGCAATACCCATCGGGCCCTCGCGGAGGGCAAGATGATGACAGACGAAACCCGCGTTTCCGTGCGCCTGCCAAGGCGGCTTTCCGAAGCGCTCGACAAAGCTGCCGAAGCGCAATCGGTCAATACTTCGATCATCCTTCGTGCCGCGCTCGAGACCTATCTCGGCACGCTTGCCGGTGCAGGCGATGCCGAGCGGCGCCGACAGTTCTCGGCCGAGTATCTTTTCCTCGTCGCGGACCTGATCGCCCAGCGCGAATACCCCGATGCCCACATCGAGCTGTTGAACGAAGCCGAACGCCGGATGGAGGCACTCCATGGCAAGGCCTGACGCCTGGTCCGACGAGTCCCGCCCGGGCAAACTCAGGCACCATTCTGCGCGCGGAACGACGCCGCGCAATGCCGGCAATTTCACGCGCGGATCGCAGCTCATTACCCACGAATACCTGATGTGGTTTGCCTCCGCTCGGCTACCATTCCTGGTCTGGCTCTTTGCCTTCCTGTTCATCGTCTCTGTCGTCCTGGCGCTGAGGCTTCAGGAACACGAAGTGCAGATGATCCTGATGCGGATATACGCGGCGGGTTGGGGCTTCATGGAGTTCTCCGGCTCCAAGGTCATCAACCTCACCCTGCCTTCGGGCGAAGTCATTCCAGCCCCCATCGGCATGGTCGCTTCGCACCCGGATGTGGTCATTGCATGGGACAAACTGACGCGCGCGGTCCTTGGCTCGCTGTTCATCTCCCTGTTCGTCGCGTTGCCGCTCACCGTGTGGTTCATCGATTACTCGCGGCGGCGCGGCAGGGCGATCCTCGAGGAGCGCCACCAGCGCGGCGCCATGCTGGTCGATGCCGCTACACTCGCCGCCGCAATCCACCAGCACAACCGCGCCGCGCTCATCGCCGAAGTCGCCGAGCGGCTGCCGGCCAAGAGCCTCGAACAGGTGCTCGCCATGCCGCTGATCGAGCGCAAGGCTGCCGGCATCCATCACGCCTATACTCTGGCAGGCGTGCCCTATCCGTGGCGGACCGAACAGGCCCATGCGATGATGATCGGCTCGACCGGCACGGGCAAGACGACCCAGATGCGCTCGTTGCTGGCGCAGATGCGCACCCGCCAGGATCGCGCTGTCGTTTTCGATCTCACCGGAGCCTACGTCGAGGCGTTCTACAACCCGGAAACCGACATCATCCTGAACCCGATGGACGAGCGCTGCCCGTCCTGGTCGATCTTCGATGAAGCGAAGAACCATGCCGACTTCATCGGCATCGCCTCGGCCCTGCTGCCGAGCGATGGCGGCGGCGCGGAACCGTTCTGGATGCTCGCGGCGCGCACGCTGTTCGTCGAGACCTGCGTCAAGCTTGTCCGCATCGGCCAGGCCAGCAATCAGGCGCTCGCCAGCAAGCTGATGATGGCCGACCTCAAGGAGGTTCACAAGTTCCTCGAGCACACCGTCGCCGATCCGCTGACCGCACCCGAGGCGGCCAAGATGGCAGAATCGATCCGCGCCGTGTTCAACACCAATGCCCAGGCGCTGCGCTTCCTGCCCGACGGCAAGGCGCGGTTCTCGATCCGCGAATGGATCGGCAAGGAACACCAGCCTGGCTCGATCCTGTTCATCACCTCCTCGCACACCGAACTGGTCCTGAACCGCGCGCTCCTTTCGCTGTGGATGAACCTTGCGGTGCATTCGCTGATGCGCCTGCCGCGCACCCGTTCCTTGCGCACCTGGTTCTTCTTCGACGAGGTCCATGCGCTCCATCGCCTGCCCGCGATCGAAGACGGCATGCAGACCGCCCGCGGGTTCGGCGGGGCCTTCGTGCTCGGCATTCATTCCTTCGCCAAGCTTGCCGAGACCTACGGCAAGGAAGGCGCGCAAAATCTCGCCTCGCTCGCGCGCACCAAGCTCATTCTTTCCGCCGCCGATCACGACACCGCCGAGCACTGTTCGCAGTTCATCGGCGAGCGCGAAGTGCGGATCATGGACGAGGCTTACAGCTACGGGTACTCGACCATCCGCGACGCGGCGACGATCACCCCGCGCACTGAGCTCCAGCCCCTGATGCTGCCTTCGGACATCATGAAGCTGAAGTCGCTCTACGGCATCCTGGTGTTTCCCGAAGGGTTCGACGCAGCGCGGATCAAGCTCCAGTACAAGGACTATCCGGAGGTCGCACCCGGCTACGTTTTGCGGGAGAACGTCGAGCCGATCGAATATGTCGCGCTCGACCTCGGCGATGGCGACGAAGATGACGATTCTTCCGACGATGCTGGCGGGCGCGAGAACAAGGATGCGCTGGAAGCCGACCTTGCCCGCGAGGTCGAACCCGATCCCGGTCAGGCACCGGTTCGCGCGCCCTTGCACGAAGAGGTCGGGCGTCAGATCGAGCGGACGGCTCCCCTCAATAGTCTCTCGCCATCGGGCCTGGCAGGCCAGATGCAGTTCCGCTCGCCGCCGCCCGGGTCTGCGCTCACACGTAGTGCGCGGGAGGTCAGTCGAGACACAGCGCGCTCTGCAAAACCGGCGTCCCGATCATCAGGAAAGGCAGCTGGGCCGCGCGCCGCGCAGGCCAACCGGGAGATGCGCGAAAACCTGGAGCCCGACCAGCGCGATATCCGCAGCCGGGACGGCTCCTCCCCTTCCCCGGAAGCACCGCCTACCCCTGACGACGGCATGGAGATGTAGGCCATGCATTCCATCGCCCCGGTCCGTTCGTCGGGCGGCGCTGCCGCCTACTTTGCCCAGGACAACTACTACACGGTTCAGGAGAACGCGGAAGCTGGGGTCTGGGCCGGTGAGGGTGCGCGCGCACTCGGGCTATCGGGGCAGGTCGACAAGGATACGTTTGAAGCGATCCTCAACGGGAGACTGCCCGGCGGGGAGATGGTCGGGCAGGTCGAAGGGCGCCGACTGGGGATCGACCTCACCTTCTCGATGCCCAAATCGGCCTCCGTACTGGCGCTCGTCAGCGGCGACACGCGTATCCTCGATGCCCATATGGCGGCGGTCAGATCGACCATGTCGCAGTTCGTCGAGAAACAACTGGCGGAAGCCCGCAATTACGAACGCAATCGCAATGGCGAGCCTGAGAAGACCGGCAACCTTGTCTATGCGCTGTTCGCCCACGACACGAGCCGCGCGCTCGATCCCCAAGGCCACATCCATGCCGTGGTCGCCAACCTGACCCGCGATCTCAAGGGCAACTGGAAAGCGCTGTGGAACGGCGAGATCTGGAAGAACAACACGACCATCGGCCAGTTCTACCATGCCGCCTTCCGCGCCCAATTGCAGAAGCTCGGCTACGAGACCGAGGCTTCCGGCAAGCATGGCGCCTTCGAGATCAAGGGCGTGCCCGCCGCGGTCATCAAGGCGTTCAGCCAGCGCCGCGAGGACATTCTCGCCAAGGCCGAAGAAACCGGCATATCGGCTCCCAAGGGGCTCGACCACATCACCGTCAACACGCGCGATGCGAAGCTTGCGGTTGCCGACCGGGAGGCACTGACCCGCGATTGGCAGGACAAGGCGCAAGCACTGGGGTTCGACGGCCATGCGCTCGTCGCTGAAGCGCGCGAACGGGTCCGGGAACTGGCGCGTCCCTCCCTTCGTGAAACAGCGAGTGCCGCCTTTGCCGAAGTGGCGGCCAGGATTAGTGCGGTCCTCCGCCCACCGAGTGAACTTGCCGCGAGCGGTCCTTCGGCGTTCCTGCTCAGTGCAGCCACCATCAAGGCCCAGCATGCGACCGCATCCGCCATCCGGCATCTCTCCGAACGTGAGGCAGCGTTCAGTCCCCACGCCATCCTGAGCGCGGCACTGGGGTTCCAGATCAAGGGGCTCCAGGGAGACGCCGTCATCAAGCGGATCGGCGAGCTCGTCCGCGAGGGCCACCTCATCCCGGGAAAGTCCGACCGGCTCGACGGGCACACCGATCTCGTGACCACGCCCGCCGCCCTTGCGCGCGAGCAGCAGATATTGGACCGGATCGATGCGGGCGCCGGCAAGGGCCGGGTGTTCATGCCGCCTGACGTCGCCATGGCGCGGCTGCAGACCGCCGCGCGCGAACTGGGCATCGAACGCCAGCGCGACGATGGCTGGCAGCTCAATGCAGGCCAGCTCGCAGCCGGCGTTGCCGTGCTGTCGGGCAAGGATCGCTTCCTAAACATCCAGGGGGTGGCGGGTGCGGGCAAGTCGACGCTGCTTGGTGCGCTCGACAAGGTGCTTTCCGCCGAAGGGGTGAAGCTCGTCGGCCTCGCTTTCCAGAACAAGATGGTTGCCGATCTGCGCGGCGGGGGTGCGAGCGCGATGACGGCCGAGCAGATGCGCGAGGCGGGAATCGAGGCCTGGACGATCGCGAGTTTCGTCAACCGCTATGCCGGGCCAGCAGCCCGCGGCGAAGGCGAACGGTTCGAGGCAGCGCGTCACGCGCTCAAGGACACGGTCATCATTACCGACGAGGCCTCGATGGTCTCCTCGCGCGACATGGCGAGCCTCACCCTGATCGCCGAGCGCCTGGATCTCGCCAAGGCGCCGTTCATGGGTGATCGCCAGCAATTGTCGGCGATCGAACAGGGCAAGATGTTCGCCGTGTCGCAGGCCGCGGGCCAGACGACGGTGAGGATGGACGAGAACATCCGCCAGAAGGGCTCGCCGCTGCTGCTCGCGGTCGCGGGCCTGTCGAACGAGGGCCATGCCGGGCTCGGGCTTGACCTCCTTGCGGCGCACGGACGGGTGATCGAGGACAAGGCCGACCATGTCGCTGCTGCCGCCGACCTCTGGCTATCGTTGCCGCCCGACGAACGCGCGAAGACCGCGATCTTCACCGCCGGGCGCGACGACCGGTTCCGGATCAATGGTCTCGTCCAGCAGGGGCTGCTCAAGGACGGCACGCTGACGGGCGATGGCGTGCCTCTCGCAACCCTCCAGAGCGTCAACGCCACCCGCGAAGAGCTGCGCTTTGCCTCGACCTACCGCGTCGGTCAGGTGCTTGAGGCGCGGATGGACGTGCGCGAGCTGGGATTGAAGCGCGGCGAATACGACGTTGTGGCGATCAGCAAGGACGGCAAGGTCACGCTCGAGCGCGAGGGCAGACGAAAGGTCATCGATCCCGACCGGATCGATCCCGCCCACCGCTTCGACCGGCTCGGGCTCTACGAGCGCAAGGACATCACGCTTCATGACGGCGAGACGATCCTCTGGCGCGAGAAGGACGGCGGGCGCGACATTGCCAAGTCGACCTATGCCACGGTCCTGTCGGCCACAAAGGATACCGTGACGATCGAACTTGCCGACAAGCGGCAGCTCACCCTGCCCTCGGGCGATCCGATGCTGCGCCGGCTCGATCTCGGCTACGCGCTCAATGCCCACATGGCCCAGGGCATGACCCAGGCCCAGGCGATCGAGGCGATCTCCTCGACCCAGCGCAACCTTGCCACCCAGCGCACCCAGAACGTCCTCAACACCCGCGCCACTGACGACATGCGCGTCGTCACCAATGATCTCGAAGCGCTCAAGTTTCAACTCGACCGTACGCCGGGCAACAAGACATCGGCGCTCGAGGCCGTCGGCAAGCTCGAGGTCGATGCCAGGCCAGCGAACCCGATCGAGCCCCGGCAGTTGCCCGGCCTCAGGATGAGCCCGGAATTGAAGGCCAAGCTCGATGCGGTGCTGGGGCCTGTGCCAGAACCGGCAGTGCGCCAGCTGCCGGTCCCGGAAAAGTCGCTGGGGCTCGACCTGTGATCCGCCTGCCCCGCCAAAAGAGAGCCCGCCTGTTCGATGGCTGCCAGGCGGCGCTAGTCTGGCTGGCTGTGCTCGCCTGCGTGTCGAGCGACGAGGAAGTCGCCGAGCTGGCGCAGGCGGCCATGGCAGCGATCGCGCTCGCTGCGGCCTTCGTCGCCCTATGCCCTTTGCCGGGGCAGGCCGCAGGCGCCTGCGCGCCCCCTCCCCCGCCATCCGGCAGCTCATCGGCAAACAGCAAGGAGGCCGAGCCCCATGTCCTTTGACCACCAGGACGTCGGCGACTTCGCCAACGAAAGGGACGCCCAGGACTGGGCGGAGCGCAACAACCTCGATCTTCGCGACCTCCACATCCGCAATCGCGGACGTCGCGGCGTAACCCTGAGCGTGCGCCGGTCCGCGCTCGGGGACCAGGCACCTGGCGACCCCTCTTACGGTCGCCGGACCGGATTTTTCTGAGGAAGGAGATGCCCCATGAAAGTCACATATCTGTTCATTGCCCTTGTCGCCGTCGGCGCACAGCCAACCCTTGCCGCCACGCCTGCTGGACCAGGTGAAACGGCAGTGCCTTCGGTCCGGGCGCAGGCTTTGCAACGCGTCGCCGATGCCATGTCTGCGGAACCTGGTTCCAGAGCCGGCGCAAACACGCGCGAAGCGGCCGAGGCCATCAAGGCGCGGATCAAGGCGATGAAACGCCCCACCCCGCCCGCTGAGGCTGCGGACTGCGAAGATTGTCCGGAAAAGGCCGCTGCTCCCGCCCATCCCGATTCTGCCAGCCAGGTTCGCGGCTTCGACTGCATCCACTGCGTCGAACAGGCGATCCTGGCCTGACCAGAAGGCGCGGTCCGGGACGCCTCCCACCGGGCCGCGCCAACCTGCCGCCCATGCCGATGCTGGGCAAGCTCGCCCTCGGGCGCTATGGCGGTTCCTGACGCTCCCCTTGCGGGCGCCTTTCCCTCAACTCTCCGAACGCTTCAGGGCCCATGATGTCTTCACCTTCCCACGTCTCACGGTTTCATGAAGGCATCATTGAGCCCGGTGCGCGCGGCCCGATCCTGCGCGACGATGAGGGGCTCTGCTGGCGGCTTGGCTTTGTCGATGAAGCCCTGGCAGAGGGTCTCAGCGGGCGCGTCCGCGTCCGGGGACGGATCGTCGATGTCGACCGGATCGAAGTTGAATACGCGGAAGTGCAAGAGGGAGCGCAGGACTCCTGATCAGGTATTCGATAGCGCCTTGCTCGTGTCCATCAGGGCATCCCAGTCTTCAGGCGGATTTCCCTTATCGAGCATGGCCCTGAAGACAGCATAGGCATCGCTTTTCGAACCATAGGTCCGCAGTGTGTCGCTGTCATTGACCCACGCAAAGATGATGATCCTCGCTGCCGACGAGTAGCGGAAGAACAGCCGGAAGCGCCCGTTCCCGAACTTTGCCCGAAACCAGTGCTTGCGCGAGGAGCCCAGCGTCCCGCCTTGCCTGAACTCCGGCCGCGTGGGATCAATAGGGATCACTTCGAACATGAGCTTGCGCAAGGCGGCGAGCAGCTTGGCATTGGCCGATGCAGCATAGGTGGCCGGGTCTTTTGCCCGGGTGCTTTCGACTGCCGCCGTCAGCTTCGCCAACTGCTCAAGGAACAGCGGGTGAGCATAGAGCGCCCATCCGTTGACCGTCAGTACATCGGGACCCTGCGTCTTGCTCAAAGGGCAACGTCGCCATCGATTGCGTCATCGAGATTGACGGGAACATCGGCGGTCAGCGCCTTGATGCGCTCTGCCAATTCAGGGGTCAGACCCTTGACCGCCTCGGGTCGGCGCTTGAGATCGGCAGCCAGAAACGCGAGGAAGCCGTCGATAGCCGGATCCTCGTCACCATCGGCCCGGCAGACCGTGACTGCCCCATCGCTCACACGAAAGGCGATGCGCCCGCCATAGTTGACGCCAAGGGCTTGCCGGACCGCCTTCGGGATTGTCGTCTGCCCTTTGGCGGTAATGGTGCTGATCTCTTCGAGCGTGATTGCCATGCTCATCTCCATTCTGGCCACAGAGGTAAGGAATAATTCTTACCAAGTCAAGATCGCACGACGTGCTGCGAACGTCCGGGGTGCTTTCAATCGCCGCCGTTCGGCGCGGTGCGCCGAGGAGAGTGCAGGTTCGTGAGGGTTGCGGGGGGGCTCCCTTCAACCTGGCAGATCATTGATTATTCAGCCCGATAAGGCTATCAATGGACCAGCCCAAGGAGCCCGCCATGGACCACGAACAGTACGGACTGGATGGACTTCCAATCAATGTAAAAGGCATCGACTGCGACCCGACAACAGGTGAGCGTTTTCAGGGGCCCGCCAGCTCGAGATCAGACGGAGTTTTTGCTCTCGAGCCGTATTCGATTGCTTTCGTCGCTTTAGCGATCGCCTTTCTAGCGTTCTATGTATTCGAGAGCAAATTGCTAGGATAGCCGGTTATCACTTCCGCTTGGCTACATGCAGGTGGTCACGTGACGGGTTTTCCGGAAAACGCTCGAAGTCGACCGCATAGCTTGGGCCCAGACGTTCTTGCACCCGCTCGGCCCATTGCGCGCCCTGCGCGTCCGAGATGTTGTTTCCGCGGAAGTCGAGCGCGCGGTTTGCATAGTGCGCCGAACCAGCGGCGTGCTGGGTGCTGTCATTTCCTGATGTAACAACCGGGCGCGGCAGTCCGAGTGCCCGGGCTTCGTCGGCCACCACGCCCATTGCCGGAACAAGGTCGCCATCCATTCTGCCGAGGCGCGCGCCCGGCTTAACGCCCATCCCGAGTTCTCGTGCCAGTCTGGCGCCATCGACCGGACCGTCGGGTGCGGCGAGCAGGGTTCCGCCTTCGAGGGGCGAGGCGATCAAGGCGGGCGAATTGGCGGCAGGCGGTAGCGCGGCGCTGTCCGGCATGCCGAGCGCAGCATTGCTGCCCAGTTCGCCCTTTCCGGCGATCGTCGCCACATCGCCAAGCTCATCGATGCGGCGGTTCCTGAGATCGCTCATCAGGTCATCCATGATGTAGCTGATTGCCTGATCGCGGCGGGCCATGTCCCGATAGTCGAGACGCGGGTTGGCGATGTCGGGCAGATGCCACTCGGGATGGTCGCGTTGCAGAGCCTCATAGCGATCTTGGATGAGGTTCGACATGTCGCTGGAGACCTGGAACCCGTGGCTCTCGGCATAGCTCGCCTCGGTCATCATCCGGCTGCCTATCTCGCGGTACCGTGCGGCGGCGGCGCGCCGCTCCTCGGCCTCGGCCACACGCCAGTCGCTGCCTTCGCTTTGGGTCCGGCTCTGGCTGGAATCGGTGTAGTCCGAGGTCTGGCTGAACGTACCCGATGATTGCACGTCGCCGCTGTTGCCGCTGACGACGACACGGCTGCTGACATCCTCGGACTTGTCGGTGCCGCGTGTGACCTGGTTGGTGGCTGAACGTTCACTACTGACCCGAGAGTCTTCGCCCCATTCCTTCCGGCCATATCCGTTGATTCCAAGCGATCCAGATAGGCCAGCACCTTTAGCACGACCTGAACCTTCCCCATTCGTGGCTGCACCTTGAGCGCCGCCGTCGCCTCCCCCTGCACCTGGCGTCGCTCCACCTAAGCGAGCGCCTAGGCCAAGCGAATATCCAAATGTTCGATTCTCGAAATCTGAATGCGAACGGCTGTTCCCTTGCCTCAGGATAAGATCGTCGTTGGTGACCTCGCGGGTAGACTTGCCGGCCGATCCTTCGACCATGACATTGCCGCCGACGTTGTGGGTATCGGACGTGCGCGAGCCGCGTTCGCCGCGACTGCCGGTCACTTCGCTGCTGGCGGCCACCGCGCTGCCGAAGGTCCCGCGCGAACTGCTCCAGGTCGCCGAAGTGCCGTTTTCGATCCGGTCTGCCTCGTTCAGGTACCACTGACCCTGGCCTCTGAGATCGCTGGCATAGCCGCGGGTCATCGAAGCCTTGAATGGTAGCTGCGAGATGGCGCCGCCGGTGTCGATCACGCGCGAGCCACTGCCATATTCGTGAACCGATGCGCCCTCGCTTGTACGGAACCCCATGTGCGCTGCACCAAGGGTCAGATTGGGGGCCTGGTTCCACTGCGCAGTCTGCCGGTTGTTGGCATTGAAGTTGCCATGGCTGACGTCGCCAAACGCATAGTTGCCGGTGGTCCGTTCGAGCGCGGCGGCGTCGGCCGCTCCTTGCGCGGGCGCGAGCATCGTGCCCATGTTGGAAGCAACCGACATCGTGCCGCGCATGACCATCAGCGCGAGCACCGGCACCGACATCATCAGGAACCCGGCCATCGTCGCGATGTCCTGGTTCACCACGTCGATCCCGGCCCAGTTGGCAAGGCTTACCCCGCCGGGGGCTGCGGCATTGGTCTGCGCGGCGAGCCGGTCCATGATGAACATGTGGATGAGGACGTAGATCGGCCCCCAGGCGGCGAGGTAGAAGAACCCGGCGAAGTAGCCCTTGAGCGTCGCGATGCCTGAACGCGGAAACAAGAGCAGCGGGAAGACGATCGGGAACAGCGCGTAGAACACGACCGTGAGGACGACGTTCAGGACCGGAATCCAGATAAGCCCCTGCTCGGCGGTGGTGGTCATGGCATTGCGTGTCTGGGCGTCGGCGCGCTGAAGCGCGAAGGAATCGCTGTCGGCATTGCCGAAGTCGAGCTGGGCCGCCTCGAAGGCATCGACCATGCTCTTCTGCTTGAGGAACTGGTTGCGGGGCATCGCGGTCCCGGTCAGCAGCTGCGAGACGAGCGGCACGTCGGCGGCCAGTTTGGCACCGGCAGCGGCCTGGGTGAGCTTGGGATACATGGTATGCGCGAAGGAAAGCGCATAGGCATTGATCTCGGCCTCCCACTGGCCGTCGATCAGTGTCCAGGCCTCGGCGCAGGTCTTGCCTTCGATATCGACCGAGCCGCCGCCGGTATCGGTCAGGTACTTCATCCCCCGGTTGGTTGCGGCATTGACCCCGAGATCGGCCCAAAGATCGGTGGATTCCGAGAGCAGCTTGAGGCTCTTGGTGCCGAGCAGGATGTCGTAGTAGGCGCACTGCTTGAGATAGCCGTCGAGATTGGCCTTGAACACCGGATTGCGGATCTCGAAGCCGCGCACCTTGTCCCACATCCGCGCGCCATAGACGAAGCCGCCGTTGGAGTAATTCAGTGCGGCCGGCATGACGAAGACTGTCTCGGCGGTTCGCGTGAAATAGTCGCTCACCTGGCTGGTGAACGAGGCCATGACCCCGAGCCCGATTGGTACGTTGGCAACCGTCGCGGGGGCAAGGCCGGGATTGATGCGGTCGGTGACCTTGACGGTCACGGTCGGGACCATGAGGACGAGGTAGATCAGCGTCGACTGGATGAACCAGCGAAACCAGGCGCGCCAGTCGAGATCCATCGCGGTAATGAGGAGCGCATAGATCAGCCCCATCACCATGACGACGCGGATCAGCGACCTGAACCCGCCCGATCCGGTCCAGGCGGCAATGGCGTTGAAGGTGTTGACGAGATACTCGCCGCCCCCGACCGTGAAGACCTCGAGCATTGCCTGGCTGGCTCCCTACTGGACCTGCTGGTTCAAGGTGCGCGAGAACCGCAGCGCCGCCGACATCTGCGGGGAAAGCTGGCTGCGCAGGGTCTTCTCGAGCATCTGCGTGCGCTGGATCAGCGCGAAGGTCTGATCGAAGCGCTGCGAGGTCCGAGCGGCAAGCCCCAGGAAATTGCGGCGGGTCTCGTAGAGCCCTTCACGCCATTCGCGCAGGGAAGCGACATCGGCGCCGTTGAAGTCCGAGCGCGCGTTCACTGCCATGTCGATGAACCGCATGGTCATGGTGGTGACGAGGTCGACCGCGACGATTTCCGAGAGGTCGTTGATCTCCTGCGCGGAAATGCCGAACTCGGCGGCCGCGCTAACGGTGATGATCTTGTAGACGGGCACGCTCGCCATGCCGAGCAGCTGGACCTCGGCCGGCGTCAGCGAAGCGCCGGGATCGCGGACCTTCAAGGCCATGCTCTCGATCAGCGCGCGGACCTTGGCCTTGAGCGCGACGTTCGGCCCGATCACCAGCGCAGTCTCGGTGGGCGCCATGCATTTGGTGGTATCCGACCCGCAGGACCAGACCTTGTGCGGGGCGGCCGATGTCCCGTCGAGCATCGCCGAGATCAGCGCGGAATCCGCCGACCCGATGAACTGGACGCGCGGCTTGCCGCCGCTGCCGGCAGGATCGTAGATCACCGTGCCGACCAGCGTCATCAGGAACTCGCGGAACTGGGTGTCGAACCCGCCGTACTTCTTGCCAAGCGCTTCCCAGGTGTAATTGTTGGGCATCCCGGCCTGCTCCTTCATGTCGGGATCGGAATTGGCGCTCTTGAGGGCCTCGCGCTGGCCGCCGTTGTTGCACTGCTGGCGGGCCTTCGCCCAGTCGGCGACCGCGCCCTGGCTGTTGGCGATCGCCTCGCAGATCACCGAAGAGGCGGTATCCGAGGTCGGCCAGAGCCCGCCGACCAGTGCCTGGGCGGTCTCGCAGCTCGAAATGTTCATCTGGTTCATCTGCTGCACCTTCTGGGCGAGCTCATCCATGACCTTGCCGATCTCTGGCGAGATCGTGTCGATCGCGAGCTTGAAGGCGAAGCCCAATGCGTTGTTCGCAGTCGCTTTCAGCATCGCGACCAGTTCGGCGGTGTTGATGAACGAGAACGAGCCTGCGAACAGGTCGATGCCGCCGCAGCCGGCCCGCGCATGGGGCAGCTGGAGATTGAAGGGCTGGATGTTCTTCTGCGGAAACCGCGCCCACATCGCCCCGCCCGAATAATAGCCCGCCGACTGACCCTGGTAGGCCGAAGGGCCGGTGACGTTTGCCTGGGCTCCCATATCGGCCATGAAGCTCTGCATCTCACCCTCGACGCCGGCGAGTGCGGGCATTGGCGCGGCCGCGACCGATAGAGCTAGGACCAGGCCGAGCGCCCTGCGCGAAGCCATGGCCGTGCGCGTGAAAGTACGGCCGCGCATCAGAAGTCGCTCCCGGGCTGGACCTGGGTCAGCTGGAACACCCGGTCCATGATCTCATCTTGGCTGAGAATGCCGTAGCCGATCGGCATGGGTTGTTTGGTCAAGGCATCGAACAGGACAAGTGCCGGCACCTGCCTGTCGGTGCCGAGCCCAAGCCGCTCGTACTGGCCGGCATCGACAACATGGTTCGGGAAGGTAGAACTCGGCCCGCCATCCATCGATACGGCGAGCACCGAAAGGCCATACTTGTCCGACACGGCCTTCAGGATGGGACCAAAGATATCGCAGGCGCCGCAGCTCGAGGCGTAGAAGTAGAACACCCCGTAGCGCTCGGAAAGCCTCGCCATGGCGAGATCGCGGTCGGTCTTGCGCTGGTCGATCCAGGCCCGCTTGCCGAGCGTCGAGACCGGGCGCTGCAATGTGTAGTCGAGTCCCGGGTCCTGCCACAGCGCACGCTGCCAGACATCAGCAAACATCGAGGACCGGTCCAGCTGCTCGCGCTGGAAGCGCACATAGGCGGTGACGTTCTCCGGACTCGGCTCGAGGATCGCGCGCGCCTTCAGTTCCTCAAGCGTGCTTGAGATTGCAGCAAGCTGGCTGCGGGCAGAAGGCTGGGACGAAGCGGCAGTGCCGGGGCGTTCCTTGGGCCGCTCGCAATAAAACCAGGTCCCGAGTCTGCGCTCCTGGCAATAGAATGCGTCCTCGGCCTGTTCGACCTCGATTCCGCTGCCGGGTTCTGCATGGGCCGGCGAGGCGAGCGTGGCGCACAGCACCAGGCTGGCGGCACGGGAGATGACGTTCAGGCTATTCATGATCGTTCCTGACCTCCTGGATGCTCATGGTCTGGGTGTTCAGGGCCGGTGCGCGGCAAAATAGTCGGCGATTTTCTGCTGGATCTGGACAAGTGCTGCGGCCTCATCGGGGAGCTTCGCGGCTTCCATGAAGTCCGCGTAGACCTCGGAAAAATCCATGACCGAGAGGTCGAGCTGCTGGAACTCGAAGATCGAAAAGCCCTCGCAGGTCTCGGTCTTGGGCTTGCCCCAGGGCTTGCCGATCTCAGGGCGGCCCTGTTCCTGGAGGATGCGGCTGATCTTCGAAGCAAAGCAGCAGTAGACGTCCTTCTTGGTGACGCAGATCCCGAGGAAACTCGACGAGCAGTAGGTGCCGACCTTGTGGCACAGGCCTTTGTCGTCTTTCTCGTCGAGGAGCTTCTCGGCCGAAGAACAGAGCCAGGGCGTCAGAAGCGGCACGCCCTTGCCCGAACAGCAGTTGGAAAGGCCGAAAACCTTGTGCGAGCAGGTCTCGCGGGTGCCGCGAAACAGGGTAAGCGCGGCCTCGTCGAACTCGGCATTGGCCTGGCCGAGCGCGTTCAGCGCTACCACCGCATCCTTGAACTCGTCGGAGGCCTCGCGCTCCACCGCCTCGCACTCGCCATTCACGCAATAGACGTCGCCGCCGCAGATATACTGCGCGGGCTCCTGGCTCGTGCCGGGGATCGGGCAGGCATAGACGCGTTCGGTGACGGCGCAGGAGCCATCGGACGAGGGCGGATCGTCGAGGCAGACCTCGCGGGTGAGCGAACATCCGGCCTGGGCCTCAAGCGCGCCGCAATCGTTGCCGCCGCCGACCACGGACTGGCACAGGAAATTGCGCGTCATTTCCCAGCATGGCCGCGTGACCGCGACGCCGCCGATCATGCGGGTCTCGCCCGGGGCCGTACAGGTCTCGGAGGCGAGCGTGCAGTTGGCAGGATCGATGGAGCAGGCATTGTCGGTCCAGCTTTGCGTGAACCATTTCGATACCGCGCTTTCCGGCGTCAGCCCCGCGATGTTGGACGAGCACAGATAGACCTCCTCGGGCAGGGCAGGTTCGAGGCAAGAGAGATAACCCCCTCCCCCGAACGGATCGCCAATGAAATCCCAGAGTTTGCACAGCGAGCGTTCGGGGAGCCCGGCGGCCGCGGCCGTGGTGCGCGTGCAGGTGCTGTCCGCAGCGATGGTCCCGCATTGCTGCAGGCCCGAGACATACTGGAGCGGCGCGCCGGTAACAGGATCGAAGGTCAGCGCTGCGCTGAGTCCGTCGCTGTTGCAGCGGTAGGCATTGCTTGCGACCTGAAATGCGTCCGCAGGCGGCGGCTTGGGCACGGTCGCCATGAGATAGATGTTGGGATCGCTGATCGGGGCGTCGCATTCGTAAGTGTCGACCGTGAGAGCATATTCCGGCACTGGGACGCTCGAGGTCAGACGGCACTGGGCGTTCGCGGCAAGCGAGGCGCAGCCGGGAAAGGTTGGGCTCGTGACGCAGAGGTATTGGTAGAGCGTGCTCGCCCACTCGGTAACGGCAAGGCTGCGCACACAGGTCCGCGGCTGCTCGACCACTTGCGATCCGACATGGCACATCCACTCGGCGGTGTTGGGTGCGCCAGAGCCCGGCGGCAGCGGCACGCAGTCGCCGGTCGAGCCGTCGGTGCTCATGCCATCGAGGTAGGCGTTCGGATCAGCCGCGATGGCTGTGGCGCGCGCCAGATCGCTACGGGTCACGTCCACCGTGGGCCGCGTGGTCGAATTGGCGGTGCGATAGGCTTCGCTGCTCCAGCCTGCCAGAGCCCCGTCGGTGTGCAAGGCGTCGGGGTTGGTATAGTACTGGGTCTGGCCCGGATAGCTCTCCTGGTAGCCCGGGATCTGCCCGGCAGCGCCCGCTTCCTGGGTCAGACCCTGATAGGCCCCGCGCAATGATGCACCGGTGCTGCGCGCCTCGGCTTTCGCCTCTTCCAATGTCATGGACAGCGGCGCGGAAGGAGGGGGCGACGATGGCGCAGGGATCGCGGGATCGCTGTCGGTCGGCAGGACCGGCAGCTCTTCGACGAGGTCGTCGGGCGGCGGGATATGGACCTGGGCGTGGAGCGGCAGCGGGGCAAGCGCGAGCAGGAGGCAGGGCAGTACGAGCCGAGCGCGGCAGGCTCCGCTTCGCGCGCTGTGCAACCGTGCTGCCGGAGAGCCCCGCATCGCCGCCTATCCACCTTTGCGCAGATTGGCGAGGGCGGTCGCGGCGACGCCGGCGCCGGGTCCGCGCGCCACGCTGAAGCGCTCGAGCGCATATTCGACGGTGACATTGCCGGTCATCCGGTCGTGATCGGGCACCGCGCTGGTGCAATCGAACCCATCGCAGAGCTCATAAGGACGCCCCGTCACCACGAAGGTCGGCGCGGCCGTGACACCGAAGGCCCGGAACAGGCGCGGGTCGATCGCGATATGGGCTTCCTGGGCTTCATCGGTGACGACGCGCTTCAGCCCTGCGGCAAAGGCCCTGGTGCTGTTTGCCGGAAAGCCGCGAAAGACGACCACGCCGCCTGCCCTCGTGGTGTCGCGGATCAGGCGGGACAGCGAGGCCTGCGGCATCGACAGGCTGACAAAGACCGTAAACAGCGGCCCCTCGCCCATCGGCGCCTGCGCATTGGCGGCCGCACCGGCGAGGATTTCATCGAAGTCGACCGGGCCTGGCGGCCCCGCGGGCAAACCTGCGGGATCGATCGCGCCTGCCGCGGCCAGACCCGCATCGCGCAGGTCCTCGGCCTCGCCGTGATGGCCGTCGCCGCGTCCGGCGACGGCGTCGACGAGCGCCTGGGCTTCCCTGACCTGCTCGGCGGTTCGCCCCTTGATCGCCCCGAGATCGAGATCCTCGACGCTCTGGGCGATGGCCGCCGAAACACCTGCCAGCGCCAGGAAGCCGGCCGCCGCGCTTGCCCGGGCGCGGGTGCAATATGCGCGCACGGTGCCTCGCCGTTTCACAGTAGAGTCAGACGTGGGCGCTGTGGGGTGTCTCCACCGCCAGTTTCCCACGCCTGCTCTCCGAACCGGACGTGCACCTTTCGTTGTGCATCCGGCTCTCCAGAAGCCTTGGCGAACTCGGGTTTCTTCATCCATTT
>CAUJJI010000010.1 GCA_963205265.1 Pseudomonadota bacterium | reverse complement strand
CGTATCATCGGGCACGCCGGCGTAGTGACGCCGAGTTCCGGATATCAGCCTCGTCGTGGAACCGGGCGGTTGCATCGCTGGACAAGCTCTATCGATGGGCCGAGCGCGAGGGCCTGGTCGAGCGTACGCCATTCACCCATCGGCAGATCTGGCGAAGATCGCACGGCGGTCGGCGCGCTGCCATCGCCGGGCATAACGAAGCTTATGAGCGGGCTGCGCGCCGGTCCGATGTGCGCTTCGTCGATCTTCCCGCCTACCATGTATTCCGAGACGTCGGCCTGCGCGGCCTGACCGTCGAGGGAGCTGAGCGCCCGGGAGCGCGCGACCGCAATGGTGCACGCAACGCGCTGTTCGCTGACCTGCTGGTCACCACCGGTTTGCGTCTCGAGGAAGCATCCTTCCTTCTCGCAGCGGAGATTCCCGGCAGCGATGTTCGTGTAGAGCGCCAACGCCGGGTAGAACTGCCGGCGGCCCTGACCAAGGGCGACCGGGGCCGGACCATGCTGCTACCGCGTCGCCTGCTGCCCGCATTCGATGCATACATTGCGGTCGAGCGCGCATCGGCGGTGGCCAAGTTCGCCTCACGTCGAGGTTGGGAGGCCATCGACCGCCCGATCTTCATACACCGCCCACCCACCGCACCGACCGCTTTGCACCTCGTGGGTGGCGGCATGATGGATATGGAAGTCGTCACACCGGATGAACGGGCCAGGCTCGTGATTTGTGCCGACGATGGCACGCCAGGTGAGGGGGCAGTCCTCTGGCTCACCGAGGTCGGGCAACCGGTGCTGCCCAACTCGTGGGAAGCGATCTTTGCCCGGGCGAGCCGTCGATGCACGGATGCCGGTATTTCCGTTCGCGTCAGCCCCCATCAGCTCAGGCATTCGTTCGCCGTGCACATGCTGGCGATGCTGATCCAGCGGCGCCTCGGCGAAGTTGCTGCACCGGCAGGCGCCATGGACGGCTATCGCCAGTTGCTCGGTGATCCGCTGCAGCAGGTGCAACGCCTGCTCGGCCATTCCAGCCTTGCCACCACGTCGATCTATCTCGATCACATTGCCACTCGTGCCGATACCGTCGATGCGGCGGTGGAAGAGTTGCTTGCGCGTGTGCCGGGCTATCTCCGGCCATGACCGCCGCTCCTCGTAAAGGTCGCAAGGTCGGGTTCGAGGGCCAGACCACAGAGCCCGAGCCCGACCCATGGCTGCAGATCAGCACGCTGCGCTTCACGATCGCCCCGCCGTATGGGGGCGAGGTTCTTGTCGATTTCACCAGACTGCACCCACGGGGACTGGCACTCGCCTTTGCCCGAGGCCTGTTCATGCTGGTCGCTCCACGCGGGCCCGTAGCGGTTCGCTCCTCCATCAAGACATACATGACCCAGCTGCCGAGCTTCTTTGCCTATCTTGCCGGGACTGGTGATCGGATCTCCGGGCCGGCCGACCTGCGAGCCAGCCACATCGATGGATACGAAGCGTGGCTCGAAGCTCAGGGCAAGTCGCGGGGCCACGCGCCGACCTTTGTCGCCAAGGTCGTTTCCGTGCTTCGCCGGATCGCTTCCGATCAGCCTGATGTCATCGAGGCGGGCTTGCGTGAGCGGCTTCGCTACGTCAGCTCGCAACCTTACGCCCCGCCACGCCCACGCGACGCCTACAGCCCGTTCATTGCCCGCCAGCTCCGTGACGCGGCCCGCATCGATCTGGTCGCGATCGAGGCCAGATTGCGGGCTGGCCCATGCTTTGGCGAGATCCGGGAGATCGAGGCAACTGCCCGCAAGGCGCACGCCGCGATAGAGGCGCGTGGGGTCCTCAGGCATCGCGACCCTGAGTGGATGGCACTCTATGCCAGGCGTTGGAAGCGCGGCCTCTGGAACGCGGATTTCAGCATGACGCTGCACAGCGCTCATTACCTGACGTCCGTCGATATCGTGCCGCTGCTGGTCCTGCTTTCGCTGGAGACCGGGCTTGAGCTCGAGTGCTGCAAAACGCTGACCGTCGATTGTTTGCGCAACGCCTCGGGCGGTACGGTGGAGATCGCTTACACCAAGCTTCGCGCACATGGCGCCGAACACAAGACCATCAGGGTGCGAGACGGTGCCTCGTCGACGCCGGGAGGGCTGATCCGGCGCATCATCGCACTCTCGGCAAGCGCGCGGGCCCATAATTCCAGCGATTGCCTGTGGGTCTATTACCAGACCGGTGAGATCGTCCACGGCATTCGCCATCCGCGCTCGACCATCGATGCATGGACCACGCGCCACGCCATTGCCGATGACGCGGGCAGACCGCTGTATCTGCGCCTGTCCCGGCTCCGCAAAACTCACAAGGCGCTCTGGTATCTCAAGACCGAAGGGCACATGGCACGGTTCGCCGTCGGCCACACGATCGAGATCGCAGCGCGGCACTATGCCGATGTTCCCTCGCTCAGACCCCTGCATGAGCAGACCGTCGCCGACGCCCTCGAGGAGGCAGTCGCCGGTCCCCGAGTCATTCCTCCCTCCGAGGAAGATCATCTGCGCAGTCGAGCCGCAAGCGCGGACCAGATTGCCGATGCGCCATCGGTTGCCGTGCTCGACGGAGAACAGGACGTATGGCTGGCGAGCTGCGGCGGCTTCTACGCAAGCCCTTTTGCCGCAGCTGTCGGCTCTCCATGTCCCACGCCGTTCTGGGGCTGCCTCGATTGCAAAAACGCGGTGATCACTGCGCGCAAGTTGCCAGCGATCCTCGCGTTTCTCACCTTTATCGATGAGCAGCGCGCAGGCATGAACACGAACGAGTGGGCGGCCAAGTTTGGTCACGGCCGTGAACGCATCGTCCGCCAGATCCTGCCTGCCTTTGGCGATGACGCGGTGGCTCAGGCTCGCGCGCGGCTCGCCGCCCAGCATCCCATTGTCTATCTGCCGCCCGAGGCCCGGGCATGACTGCCGTATCCTTGCCGGCCCATGACGACGGGGCGCGCGAGACGCTTCCCGTACTCATGTCGGTTCCGTTGCGGCCTGGCTACAACCGCGCCGATCTCTCGCGTTACGGCGATCAGACCTGGGATCTGTCGCCGGGCGTCTTTCGCGATAACGCCAGGCGCTGCCATGTCACCGTGCATTTTAGCAGCATCGAAGACCCAGCCATTGCCGATGCCCTGCGCCAGTTTCTCCATGCGCGGCTCAATGTCGATCTGCCGGGCCATCGCCCCCGGCTTCAGCCGGCAGCGGTGCGGGGTGAGGCCAACCGGGCTCTGCTTTTCTTCAACTTCGTGAAGGCCGACCTTGGGCGCTTCGATCTTGAGCGGGTCGATCAGTCTCTGCTTGACCGCTTTGCCCGTTCGAAGCGCCGTGAGGGGCTACGTCCGGTTGCGGTCGCAGTATTGCTGCGCGTCATCTTCGACCTTCACGAGTTGCGCCGCCACCTTCCAACGGCTCGTCTTCGTATCGATCCGTGGCCCGGGCGCAGCCCGTTCTCGGTCGCCGGTGCCCGGTACATCCCTGGCGAGAACCGGACGCCGCGCATTCCCGAAGAGATCATGACGCCGCTGCTGGCATGGTCGCTGCGCTATGTGACCCACTTCGCGCCCGACATTTTCGCTGCGCGCCGGGAGCTTGAGCGTCTCGAAGCCAGGCGCAGCCGATTGATTGCGCGCGAGGCTCATCTCGATCAGGCCGAACGCCGCGCGCGGCAACGGCAACGGCTGACCGCATACCTCACGGGCTTGCGGCGGCAGGGCCGCGGCGTTCCCATCTGGACCGGCTTGTACAACGCTGCTGTCCGCACCGATCCGTTGACCGGCGAGCAGCTGCCACCGATCAACTACCATCTCCTTCATCTCCACGCCGGCGTCGATGCGCAGGCAGAGCCCGCCATGCACCTCAGTCTGACGACCGGTGCACCAGACCTGATCGCTGCCGCCATCACGGAACTCGGCACCGAAGTCGGGGGGATGGATACACCGATTGCCGTGGATCCCGGGACCCTCCAACCCTGGCGCAGCCGGTTCGATGTCAAGGCGTTGGCCCTGGAAGAGGTCATGCTACAGGCCGCCGCCTACATTGTTTGCGCCTATCTGTCGGGTATGCGCGACAGCGAGATCCAGGCAATGAAGCGTGGTTGCCTGTCCATCGTCAGAGACGAAGACGGCGTTATATTGCGTCACCGCATCAAGTCGGTCGCGTACAAGGGCAAGCGCGGAGGCGGAGAACAAGCGGAGTGGGTTACGATCGCGCCCGTTGCCGACGCGATCGCCGTGCTCGAGCAGCTGTCCG
>CAUJJI010000009.1 GCA_963205265.1 Pseudomonadota bacterium | reverse complement strand
CCGACCCGCCGACGCCTCGCACCGCAGGGCTCGCAACCAGCCAAGCCTGTCGCGCCAGGCAAACCACAAGCGCCGGCCGTCCCGTGCGTGTGTTTCCTTCCCCGGCGCAAGCCCGCATTCGCCAGCGGGGGTGAAGCTGTGCCCAAGATCCTCCCCCATGGGGGGAGGGGGACCGCCGGCGCAGCCGGTGGTGGAGGGGTATCCCCTCCGATCGAACGCTGACACCCCTCCGTCATTCGCTACGCGAATGCCACCTCCCCGTACAAGGGAGTATCTGGGTGCGCATCTTCGCCTTTACCGTCCTACCCAGGCCGACATGTCGACCTCATCGGTCACCTTGAACGGAATCCCCCGCCGGTTGAGGAACAGGCGCTCCATTTCGGGCCGGGTGAACGGGCGCGAGCCGAGGCGGCCGAAGACGGCGATCTGGCCGCCGGTCTCGTCGACGGCGCGGTCGCGGTCGAGGCCTTTCGACAGGGCCAGCGCCGGCGAGGGCGTGCGCGTCCAGGCGATCAGCTCGGGCCGGGGCGCGGGCGAGAAGCCGTAGAAGTTGGGCTGGCTCGCCGGCGAAGTCAGCTGCAGCACCTTGAGACCGTTCCGCCCGTCGGCGACATAGGCGAAGAGCGAGGCATTGGTGCTGGCGACGACGACGTCCTCGGCATCGTTCAGCCGACCGCCGAAGGTTTCCTTCAGGTAGACCCGCGGCGCTTCGGGCCGGGTGACGTCGACGATCACCAGCCCGTCCTGCTTGGCGGCGACATAAGCATAGGTCCGCGCGACATAGACCCGCCGCGCGTCGGCCAGCGGCACGGTCGCGCCCGGCACGGCGACGGGATTGCGCAGGTCGGTGACGTCGAACAGCTTCAGCCCTTCGCGATCGGTCACCCACAGGTAGCGGAACTGCACCGCGCTGGCCCGCGCATCGGCGAGCGGGCGCACGGCGGCAAGCTGCGGCTTGAGCGGGTCGCTGAGGTCGACCACCACCAGCCCGGCATCGGCGGCGACATAGGCGATCTCGCCGGCCAGAGTGACGTGCCGCGCGCCCTTGAGGACGTTGTCCGGGTTCCAGGTGACGGCGCGGCTCAGCCGGTTGTTGCGGAACTCGCCGTCGGCCAGCGTGTCGACGTTCACCAGGACCAGGCCCTCGACGCTGTCGGTGACGACGGCATAGTGGTAGATCGGCAGGAACGGCTGTTCCTGGTTCATCGCCCGCAATTCCGGCGTGCTGCGGCTCGGCGCGATCGCCTGGTTGGTCGGGATCGCCATGCAGGTGGCATTGCTGGTGGCGACGCCGGTATCGTGGCCCAGCGGCGAGAACGGTGCCGAGGTCACCGCATCGGAGAAGCCCTTGTTGGCGACCGAGGCGATATCGTAGACCTTGAACCCGCCGCGCCCTTCGGCGACGAACATGTATTCGCCGCGCATCTGCAGGCAGCCGACCCGGCCGCGCGTGCCCTGGACGACGTTGCGGAACTGCTCGAGCGGTCGCGTCTCGCCCGAAAGCCGGGCGTCGAGCACCTTGCCGCGCGTCCAGTTCTTCAACTCGCCCCCGTTCTGCTCGACATGCATGCGGTAATAGTCGGGGTAGGCGTATTTCTGCAGGTACGAGCCGATCACCGCCTGCGGCTCTTCCCATTCGGTGACGCGCACCGCCTCGAACCCGCCTTCGAGCCCGGCCCAGGCGTTGAGCCCGACGAAATTGACGTAGTTGGTGCCGAGCAGCAGCAGCTGGGCCATGATCGCGTTGTTGTCGTCGGCCTTGCTCAGGTGGCAGTCGGTGCAGGTCTTGGTCTCGGTCAGCCGCACCGTATGCGGGAAATGCGGGGCGAAGGCCTGGCTCGAGAAGCCGATGCCGCTGATCGGCGGCTGCTGGATGTAAATCCGCTCGCGGTTGATGTTGGTCGAGGACAGCACCAGCGCCGAGGACGAGCGGACCGGGGCGACCTGGTTGCCCTTGGTGGTCATGTGCTTGCCCAGCTGGAACATCTCGTCGCGCGCCACCTGCGGGTTGTAGGTCGCGAAATTGCGCGTCTCCTCACCCTCGAAGTGGTGCATCCTGGTCTTCCAGTTGGCCTCGATCGGCAAGTGGCAGCCGCCGCAGCTGGTGGTCCAGGATAGGTGGCAGGTGAAGCAGGCCACTTCCCCATCCTTGTGCGCCCGGTCTTCAAGCGCCACGCCCGGCCCGAAGCGGTAGAGCCCGTCGTCGGCCCCGGACTTGCTCATCAGCTTGGCCCGCGCCGACTTCGCGTTGAACTTCGGCGACGAGGGATCGACCGCATCCTTGACCAGGCTGACTTCCCACGACAGCTCGGGATCGACGATCGAGCGCTGGATCAGCACCCGCCGGCCCGAGCGGTCCTGGCGCCATTCGAAGCGCGGCTGGCCGTCGGGATTGCGAAGCAGGGCGAGATTGGTGCCCTTGGGCGGCGCCGCCGGGCCCGAGGTCAGCAGGTTGGGATAGGCGTCGGCAGTGCCGTGGCAGTCCTTGCAGCCGATCTCCACGGCATTGGCGACCTCGCCGTAGATCAGCCCGTTGCCGTGGCTGTCCTGCGCGAAGTGGCAGTCGGCGCATTGCAGGCCCTTCTCGGCATGGATGTCCATGAGGTGGACGGTCTTGCCGGGATTGACGCCGGCCGGCACGAACTTGCCCTCACCGGCCTTGCGCCATTTCTCGGGATCGTCGGGCGAGACCACCTTGCCCTCGGCGTCGAGCAAGTTGCCCTCGCGGTCGCGCTTGAAGATCGCGCGGAAGTTCCAGCCGTGCCCGTGGTAGTCGGCGAACTGGGTGTCCCTGAGCTCGGGATTGAGATCGTAGACGTTGCGCAGGAAATCGATGTCGGCCCACTTGCCGCGCGGCGCCGCGCCTTCGGGATTGCGGTCGTTGACCGCGCGGACTTCGGCGGCGGTGGGGTACTTCTGCCGTTCGGGCCACATCTTCGGTGCGTCCGATTCGTAGTCCCACATCGTGTAGCCGAGGTAGCTGTTCAGGAAGATGTTGGGCTGGTGCATGTGGCAGTTCATGCACTGCGCGGTGGGGATCGCCCGGGTGAAGACATGCTGCAGCGGGTGGCCCTTCTCCTTGACCGGACCATCGCCGTCGTGCGCGCCGTCGAGCGCGTCATGGCGACCTCCGTCGTGACGCTTGTCGTGGCCGGTCTTCAGCGCCCCGTGCGCGGGTTCCGTCTTCGCGGCGATCGTGGGATCGACAGTGATCGTCTGCCCGTCGCGGCCCAGCGGCGCGTAGATCAGGCTGTGCCGCGGCTCGCGGTCGTTGGCATAGACCACGTGGCAGGCGGTGCAGCCCGAATGGCGATAGTCGCCCGGCTGGTCGTTGGTACCCATGAACCAGGTGAAGGGATCGTTGAGCCGGGTCTTGTGGATGTTGAGCACCGGGATCGCCACGCGCAGCCCGGTGCCGGGACCGCGGCTCGACTGCTTGAGATCGGGGCGGCCGGGTTCCTCCAGCCGCTGGATGCTGCCGCTGGGGTTGGGCAGGCCGACTTCGGGGAACTGGGTGGCAATGTTGCGCCCGCCGCGCTCGAACACCCGGAACACGTCGCCCGGCGGGATGACGTTCCAGCGCGGCAGCGGATAGAGCGCCGCCAGCGCCCCGCGCGCCTTCTGCTCGGCGGTCAGCTCGCCCGGCGGATCGCCCGGGGACAGGACCTTGGCCGGCTCGCCGCTGCGGGTATAGCTCTCGCCGAAGATGTAGTTCTTGAACGGCACGATGCCGTTGTTGTAGGCCGCGCCGCCCCACAGCATCGCGCCCGAGGCCATCAGCGAGCGCTCCGCCGCCTCGATCACCGGCAGGTGACAGGCGCCGCAGGCGTCGCGGGCGACGCGGTAGTCGCCGGGATTGACGAAGCGGATGAACTCCGGCGCCTCCTTGTTGAGCAGCGCATAGCTGCGCTTGGGATTGGCCGAGGACGGATAGTGCCAGCTTTCGGGATAGCGCGGCAGGACGTGCGCCTTCTCGCGCGCGGCGACATAGGCGGGGTCGGCGAAGCCGAGCTCGGGATTGCCGACGACGCCCGGATTGCCGCCGTGGCAATCGGTGCAGCCGAGCCGCACCGCCGGCGTCGCATGCATCGTCGGCGCATCGCTCTTGACGTGGCAGCTGACGCAGCCGGCGGACTTGGCCTCGACCTGGGCAGGAAGCTGCTGGGCGGGAGCCGGCGCGCCGCGGACCAGGGCATAGTCGCGGGTGACGGGCTTCTCGTCTTCGGAAGCCCGGATGCGGCTTGCCGGAATCGTGCCGAGTGCAAGCAGCAGGAGGAGAACCAGAAAGGCGCGCAGCACTCGCATCAGTAGCTCACGATCACATTGCCGAGCAGCGAATAGTAATGCCGGTGCCCGCCGGCATTGTCGAACAGGTCGCGAAAGCCGTCGCCCGGCAGCAGCGCCGCGCCGGACAGCCGCACGACGATGTTCTGCGTCGCCTTCGGCCGCCAGATCGCCGCGGCGGACAGGTCCCAGCCGATCTGCCTGGGGATCGAGCCTTCCATGCGCAGCGCCTGCAGCGTCGCGGTGTTCTCGAACCACAAATGGTTGGCATTGGCCGAGAGGCGCAGCTCGGGCGTCAGGTCGAAGTCCGCGCCGGCGCCGACCAGCAAGGTCCCGGGGTTGTTGAAGTTCGACTGTCCCTCTTCTTTCGAGGACCGCAGCGAGTTGAGAATGCCGTTGCGCCCGTTGATCGCGATCGCGCGTCCGCCGCCGGCGAAGGGGATCGTCTGGCGGATCCAGTAGCTGGTGTCGGCCCCGGCGAAGACCGGGTTCTCGAAGACCGCGTCGAAGCCCTGCTCCTTGCCGTCGTAGGGGTCCTTGTCGCCGCTGGCGTAGAGCCCGGACAGGCGGAAGCGCATCCAGTCCTTGTCGTAGCTCAGCTCCGCCGCGCCGAAGAAGGCGCGGATGTCGGCCTTCTCGCCGGTGAAGAAGCTGTTGCGGTCCTCGCCCAGCGCGGCATAGGCCGAGGCGGTCAGGTTGAGCCGGCCGACATGGCCGTCGGCATTGTAGCCCAGATAGACCACGTCGTAGTCGCGGCCGCGTAGGTTGCCCAGCAGCGCCGGGCGGACGGGAAAGCCGTTGTCGTCGACATGGATGTCGTCGCTTTCGCGATTGCGGTTGTAGACCACGGTGAACTGGCTGGTCAGGCTGGGGATGACGAAGTCCTGGCGATAGGCGCTGGCGACGAAGACGAAGTCGTCGCGCGGGCTCTGCACCACGCTGTTGAGGCCGCTGTTGGTGTCCTTCTCCAGGCGCCAGAAGGCGGCGAGATTGTACTGGAAGCGGTTGTTGTCGCGCGTGCCGAACAGGCGCACGCCCAGCTGCTGGTCGTTGAACAGGAAGCCGCGGAAGTCCGACTGGAACGGCTGGATGCCGACCCGGATCGAATCGAAGTCGTAGCGATCGGACGTGTTGCGGATGTGGTAGTCGACGAAGGCTTCCTGCACGCCGAGGAAATGGTCGGCGCGGTGGGTCTTCTTCGACGGCTCGACATGCAGCACGCGGCGCTCGGGCACGTCGACGTAGTTGTAGTTGAAGGCCAGCGTCAGCCGGTATTCGATCTCGGGCGGCTTGAAGGCGGTATTGCCCTTGATCAGCGCCACCCCGGCGATGAAGGTCTGCGAGAAGACGAAGCTCGCGTCCTTGCCGAAGACGTCGAGGCTTTGCGGCCGGCTGGTGGTCTGCACGCCGACCGGGATCGGGAAGGTGCGCGGCTCGAGCACGGTGTCCGACACGGCATTGGCGACGAAGAACCAGTCGTCGCCCCTGATCGGCAGCCACGGCACTTTCGCCCGGTCGATCGGCCGGTCACCCTTGTAGGTGTTCTGGTGATAGGGGTCGAACCACCGCTCCTTGACCACGCCGAGCGATTCGATCAGCCGCCAGCGGTCGGGAATGGGAATCTCGTCGGTGGGGAAGGCTTCGGGCGGCGGCGCGCGCAGGGCGCCGGGATTGTCCTGGGTCAGCGGGTCGGGCAGGCGCGGATCGAAGCCGGGGCGGCGGCGGCCGTCGATGCTGTCGGGATCGACTTCGGGCGGAGCCGGCTCGACCCCCGGCGGGGCGATGACGTTTTCCTCGGGCTGCGGCGGCTTTTCCGTCGGCGGGCCCTCGGCCGCCGGGGCGGCCGCTTGCGCCAGGAGCAGAGGCAGGGCGAGCGGCCAGAGCGCCATCACAGCCCCTCGCAGACGTTCTGTTCGGCGCTGTCGAGGAAAGGGGCGAAGGGGCAGCCGACATAGCGCAGCCGCACCCTGGCGTTGCCGAGGTCTACCTCGATCCGGTCGGAGCGGATGGCGGCCGGGGCATTGCCGATCGTGCCGAGCTGGCGGCCCGCCTTGTCGAGCCCGAGGAAGCTGATCATGTCGTCCTGGTCGATGCCGTCGCCCGAGACGCCGATGCCGCCGACGAGCCGGCCGTTGCGGTAGATCGGAACCGAGCCGGGAAAGATCTGGAGGCCGTTCTGTAGCCGGTTCTGCCCGGCGACGGCATCGGGCAGGACCGTACACCGCTGCGCCGTGTCGCTGCCGCTGGCGCCGGTCACGAAATTGAGATGCTGGCCGAGATTGGCAAAGACCAGTGCCGATTGCAGCCCGGTCGAGAACGGATTGAACTTGCCGATCGGCCGCGAGAACGGGCCGTTCGGCCGCGACAGCTCGCCGTCGGGGAAATAGGGGCGGTGGAGATTGCCGACGGCACGGTCGCTGACGGCACGCGTTCCGGTCAGTGCCGCGGGATCGCCCAGGAACGTCCGTGCCGCCGCGACGAAGGCGCGCACGTCGGCGCTGGGATCGGCGAGCAGGTCGGCGCCGGCCTGGGGTGCCGAGAAGAAAGAGGCGGTCCGCGCCTTCTGCAGGCTGACGTCGATCCCGAAGATCGGCGCGTCGGGCGCGCGCACCAGCCCCAGTACGACGCCGCGCGTATCGACCACGGCGATCGAGACCTGGGCGCGGCTGTCGAGCGGCTGGCGGATCTGGCCGCGCGCGCGAGACATGACGGCGAAGGCCTGTTCGAGCATGGCGCGTACTTCCGCGGTCGTCAGCGCGGTGCCGACATCGGCGGCGTCGGTCCCGGCGCGGATCGGGTAGCGGTTGCCGCCCGCGCCGTCGCTGAGTACGAAGGCGTCGCTGTTGGCGAATTCGCCGGCGGTCGCGCGGCGAATGCCCGAGGCCTCGCTGCCGTAAGCCGCTCCCGCCAGGATCGCGGCGACCGGGTAATAGCCGGTGACCGGCACCAGCGCGCCCAGCGCCGGGGCCGTGGCGGCATAGGTCGCGGTCGCGACGTTGCCCAGCGCGGCATAGTCGGCATCGCTGTAGCGCAGCGCCGTGCCGTCGACGGTGATGCGGTTGGCGCGGATCAGCTCCTGGGCCTCGAAGCCGACAGTGCCGGCCAGGGCGATGCGCTCGTCGACGTCGCTGTCGACGTCGAGGATATTGGCGTCGAAGCCGTAGGTCCCGTCGGCCAGCACGCCGACGCCGCCGACCAGCACGCCGTTCTTGTACAGCGGGAAGCCGCCCGGATCGGCGGCCAGCCCCAGCGGCGAGCGCTTGGGCCCGATCAGCGCGGCGGCGCCGGCCGGAGCGTAGCGCGCGGCGAGGTCGGAACAGGGCAGCTGGCTGAACTGCACGCCGTAGAGCGGCCCGCTCTCGAGCCCCGCGGTCGAGGGCGCCGGCGGGAAGTGCTGCTGCACGATCTGGCTGGCCGTGCGAGTCGAGAACGCATTGCCGCCGCTCGACAGGTAGGCGCCGGTGATCGCCTTGGCGAGCGCGGCGCCCTCGGCCGGGACATCGAGCCCCTGGACGTCCTGGCGGCTGCCGTCGGGCGCCTCGGGGACATGGGCCAGGGCCGGCGCGCCGTTCATGCGGAAGACTGCCAGCACGTTGCCGACGCGGTCGACCACGGCGATGACCGCCGGCTTGCTGTCCGCCCGGGCCTGGGCTGCGGCCTGGGCCACCACTTTCTGGACGTCGGCGACGCTCAGCGCTTCGGCGGCGGGCGCGGTCAGGTCCCTGGGCGGGGTGGTCGGTGTCGGCGTGGGCGTCGGTGTCGGCGTGGCGCCCCCGCCTCCCGAGGACGCGCTCCCGCCGCCACCGCAGGAGGCGAGCAGGAGCGCCGCCGCGGCAATGCAGAGGCGGGCCCTGGCGGCCATCAGCGCAGCGCCTCGATCGAGCGGGCTGCCTGGCCCAGCGCGGCGCGGAAGGCGGGCGGATCGTAGGTCTCGGGCGCGGCCACGGCGGCATAGGCGCGATTGACGCTGGCGCGGATGCCAGCGGCGGCACCGACGGTGATCCGCCCCTCGCGCACCAGTGCGTTGAGCAGCGTGTCGACCGCCATCACCGCCTGCGCCGAACCGGCATAGTCGGTGAACCGGGGCGAGACCGCCTTGCCGGCGATGGCTGCGACGACGGTGAAAGCCGTGTCGCTGCCGTAGCCTCCCGCCGCGAGCGCCCGCGACAGCGCGGCGGCGGCCGCCTGCAGCCGGGCCGCGGCGGCGACCGACTGGCTGCGGCCCTCGCCCATCGCGGCGTGGAAGTTGCGGGCGGCGGCATCGAAGCCGGCGGCCTGCCCGGGCACCAGCACCTGCGCCACGGCCGAGAGCATGATCATGTTCTCGTCGTTGTAGGGCGGGGTGCCGAAGGGGATCGGGCGCGCGGGGTTGGTCTCGAACCGGCGCTCGCGGCCGGGCAGGTCGTTGATCGCGCGGTGGCAGCTGTGACAGTCGTAGAAATAGAATTCGGGATAGATGCCCTGGCTGGCGAGGTTGTCGCGCGCGAACAGGGAGAGCGAGCGCTGCACCGCCTCGGCCTGGCCGACGGCCCAGAGCCGGACATTGTCGATCCGGCCCTTGCGCTGGCGGTACTTGTCGTCGTCGTTCCAGTGCTGCTGCAGGGCGGAGAACAGGTCGAGCTCGAACGAGATGCGCGGATGGCCGGCGGCCATCATCGCGTGGGTGACGAACTGGTTGCCCTTGGCGCTGCCGAAATGGCAGTCGAGGCAGGCCGCGGCGCGGGTCCTGGGATCCTCGAGCGGGACGAGGCCGTTGGCGACGTTCTTCGCATGAGTCGCCGGCACGGCGTAGTGCATCGCCAGCCAGCCCTCGGCGGCGCCATGGCAGGATTCGCAGCCGACGCCGTCGGCCAGGCGGAAGCGCTCGCCGCGCTGCCCGGCCGGCGCAAAGGTCGCATGGCAGCCGAGGCAGGCCGGGGCATCGCTGGCCTTGCCCAGCCCCAGCGCGGCGGCGATGCGCTGGCCGCGCCCGCCGGTGAGCGCGGCATAGGCGCGGCTGTGCGCGCCGCTCTTGCTCGAAGGCTCCTGCCAGAGCCGCAGCTCGTCCTGGCGGACGACCTTGCCGTCGCCCTCGTTGCGGCCGTGGCAGGTGGACCCGGCGCAAGTGGCGACGCCGACATAGCCTTGGCCCGCGGCGGCGGCGGCGGCCGGAGCCGGGGGCAGGGCGTCACCCGCCAGGAACAGGGCAAGCACGACCGCCAGGCGAATCACGCCGCCTATCCCGGTCCCATTCCGCTTTGCCGGTGGCGCACCCATAGTCTGACCCCCGCTGGTCCGCGCTATTTCTCGGTCGCTGCGAAGACCCCGTCCCAGTCCGCCGGCGGCGGTTCCAGTCCCAGCTTCGCGACCCGCTCCCGATAAAGCGCATGAACCTTGCCCAGGCCGAAGTTTTTCGCGGCCTGTTCGGTTTCGTCAAGCCATTGCGCGGCGATTTCCAGATCAAGCGCGCGATAGGCAGCGATCATTTTGCCGTGTCCGTCGAGGAAGCGCCGAAATTCCGCGCTCCCGGCAAGCTGCTCGTCGCCCAGCAGCGCGTGGATCTCCTCCGGCTGCGCGCGCCCGAGCACTCTGACCCGATCGAGCGGGACGCAGGCGAAGCCCGGCAGTTGCCGGTGCAAGGCGCTGCCGATGGCGATGTCGACGCCGTAGAACTTGGTCAGGCCCTCGATTCGCGATGCCAGGTTCACCGTGTCGCCGATCAGCGAATAGGCCAGCCGCTGCGCCGAACCCATGTTGCCGACGCAGCAGGGCCCGGCGTTGAGGCCGATGCCGATACGCAGTTCGCCCGGCCAGGGCTCGTCGGGGCGGCCGGGCATGTCGCGGTTGAGCTGCTGCAGCCCGGCGACCATCTCCAGCGCCGCGCGCGCCGCGTGCTCGTACTGCCGGGGATCGTCGAGCGGCGCGTTCCAGAAGGCGAGGATGGCGTCGCCCATGAACTTGTCGATCGTCGCCTGCCGGCGCAGCAGGATGTCGCACATCGGCGTCAGGAAGGAGATCAGCAGGCGGATGATCTGCTGCGGCTTGAGCCGTTCGGATATGGCCGAGAAGTTGCGGATGTCGCAGAACAGCACGGTCATCTCGCGTTCCTCGCCGCCAAGCTCGAGCCGGTCGGGATCGGCGGCGATGCGCTTGACGAGTTCGGGCGACAGGTAGCGGTCGAAGGCGCCGTGGATGTAGCGGCGGCGCTGTTCCTCGCGATAGAAGCTCAGCGCCGTCCCGGTCAGGTAAACGGCCAGCACCGCCAGCACCGGGTAGGTCGGGTCGAGCAGGAAGCGGTGCTCGGTGAAAGCGTACCAGCTGCCGCCGACGCTTCCCGCGGCGAAGAACGCGCCCAGCGCCGCGCCCCTGATCGCGCCGAGGCCGGGCAGCAGAAGCAGCAGCACCGCCCCCAGGGCCAGCACCAGCGCACGCTCGAGACCGGCTGCCCAGTCGGGCCGGACGAGGAAGCGGCCGAGGATCATCTGCTCGGCGGCCTGGGCGTGGAGCATGACGCCGAGCTCGCGGTCCTGAAGCGGCGTCGACACCAGGTCGCGCAGGCCGACCGCGCCGGCGCCGACGAAGACGATATGGCCGCCGAACAGCTCGGCCATGCGCTCCTTCGGCACGGCGCCGGAAAGGATCTTCCAGGCGGGGACGACGCGTTGCGGCTGCGGCTCGGTGTAATGCATCCACAAGGCGCCGCTTTCGGTGGTCGGCACTTCGAAGCTGCCGACCTTGACCGAGACGACGTCGTGTTCCGCCCGCCCGCCGCCGAGATTGCCGCTGCCGTCGCTGGTCTTGACCACGATCGCCCCGGCGCCCTGGGCGACGCGCAGCGCCTCGAGCGACAGCGCGGGGAGCAGCTGGCCGCGCTGGCGCAGCAGCAGCGGCACCTTGCGGACGATTCCGTCGGCGTCGCCGGCAAAGGTCACCGATCCGCTGCCGGTCGCCGCCTGCTGGAGCCCCGGCAGCGGCAGCACCGCGTTGCGGTAGCTCGGCACGGCGGAGCCGGGAGCCGTGCCCGAGACGGCAAAGCCAGCCTTGGGCAGCGCCTGGCGGCGGAAGGGGTCGTTGGTCAGGAAGAAGCCGGTCACCACCGGCAGCCGGCCGAAAGTCTCGGCCAGCAGGGCATCGCTGTCGGGCAGGCGGGACAGCGTTGCCGCCGCCTGCCGGTCGCCGCCGCGCACCAGGCTTTTCGCGATCGTCGGCGGAGACGTGCGATCGGGCTCGGAAAAGACGATGTCCAGTGCGATCACCGCCGCGCCGGCATCGCCGAGCCGCTGGGCGAGCTCGGCCACGTCGCTGCGCGGCCAGGGCCACTGGCCATATCGCCGCAGCGATTCCTCGTCGATGTCGACCACCCGCACCGGCGCCATTTCGAAGCTGCGGGGTTCGGCGCGGATATAGGCGTCGAAGACCAGCTGGCCGATCCGCGTCAGCGGCGCGAACCCTGCGACCTGCAGCGCCAGCACGGCGAGCAGGACGATCGCCCCGGGAATTGCGGAACTTTTCCAGCTGCTGCGGGAGCTGCCCGTCTTCCGCATCGTCCTTGGTCCCCGCCGCTTCGGCCTGCGAAGAATCTCGCAGGAAATGCGCTCGGGGGAAAGCCTCGATTGCATAACTGCGCAATAGCCGCCGTCATGGCGCCGATCCGGTTTGCCCGAGGTGCAACATGATGGTAAACGCCGCGGCGAATTAGTCAGGGGAAATTAGATGACTAGCTGGAGCGGAGCGCTGGCATGCCGCCTTGGTTGAGGAAAGCGGGCGTCGCTCTGGTGATTCTGCTGCTGGTCGGCGGCATCGCGTTCTACATCTATTATGATCGTCACGCCCGCTACTTCGAGGAAACCAACGATGCGGTGATCGAGGCCGATCAGGTCGCGATCAGTTCCAGGCTCGCCGGCTATGTCGGCAAAGTCGCGGTCGAAGACAACCAGCGGGTGGCGAAAGGCGCGCTGCTGGTGACGATCGATCCCGTCGACTATCGCAACCGGCTCGATGCCGCCGACGCCGACATCGCCGCCGCCCGCGCGGCCGAAGGCGCGGCGCGCGCCAGCCAGGCGGAGACGCTCGCAGCGGTCGAGCAGGCGCGTGCCGGGCTGAAGTCGGCCGAGGCCGACCTCGCTTTCGCCACGCGCGAAGTGGCGCGCTACCGGCCGCTCGTCGCCAAGGGTGCGGAGCCTGCCGCCAAGCTGTCCGATCTCATGGCCGGCCGCGACCGCGCCGACGCGGCCGTGGCGGCGCAGCGCGCCGCCTTGCGCCAGGCGCAGCTCCGGGTGGAGAGCGCGGCCGCGCAGGCCACCAACCTTGCCGCGCAGGTCGCCACCGCGACGGTCCGCCGCCGGATCGCCGCGGTCGACCTCGCCTCGACCGAGCTGGCGGCGCCGATCAAGGGCAAGGTGGCGAGCAGGAGCGTGCGCGTCGGCCAGTACGTGCAGCCGGGAATGCGGCTGCTGACCTTGGTGCCGACCGACGACCTCTATGTCGTCGCCAACTTCAAGGAGACGCAGGTCGGGCTCATGCGGCCGGGCCAGCCCGCCAGCATCCGCGTCGATGCGCTGCCGGGCGTGGTCTTCGCCGGCCAGGTGGCCAGCGTGAGCCCGGGGACCGGGGCCAACTTCTCGCTGATCAAGCCCGAGAACGCGACCGGCAACTTCACCAAGATCGTCCAGCGCGTGCCGGTCCGCATCCGGATCTCGGTCGGTCCGATCGCGCGGCAGGTGCTGGTGCCCGGCATGTCGCTGGGCGTCGAGGTCGACACCCGCGCGGCGCAGGACGAGATCGACGCGATCCGCGAAGAGCAGGAGCGCGCCGGCAAGTGACCGACGCGCCGGCAGCTCCAGCAGCAGGCCCGGTGAACGGCGCCGCCCGGGAGCGCGCCGACCTTGCCGCCTGGCTGGCCTGCGCGGCGGGCACGCTGGGCGCCTTCATGGCGCTGCTCGACGTGTCGATCGTCAACGCCTCGCTGCCGGTCATCCAGGGGGAGATCGGCGCGACGCAGAGCGAGGGGACCTGGGTCGGCACCAGCTACCTCGTGGCCGAAATCGTGGTGATGCCGCTGACCGCCTGGCTCGAGCGCCTGCTGGGCCTGCGCCGCGTCCTGCTGATCGGGGCGACGTTCTTCACCATCTTCTCCGTCATCTGCGGCTTCGCCGACGATCTCACGACGATGATCGCCGGCCGCATCGGCCAGGGCCTGGCCGGCGGGACACTGATCCCGACCGGGATGACGATCATGGCCAAGCGGCTGCCGCCCAGCCAGCAGTCGATCGGCATCTCGATCTTTGCCGCCGCCGCCCTGCTCGGCCCGATCCTGGGCCCGCTGGTCGGCGGCTGGATTACCGAATCCTTCGGCTGGAACTACATCTTCCTGATCAACGTGCCGATCTGCGCCGGCCTGCTCGTGCTGATCATGGCCGGCCTGCCCAAGGAGCCCGGCGATCTGCGCGAACTGGTCAATGCCGACGGCTTCGGCGTCGCCGGCATGATGCTCGGCCTGGGCTCGCTCACCGTGATGCTCGAGGAAGGGCATCGCGAGCAGTGGTTCGAATCGCCGCTGATCTGGAACCTGGCCATTGCCAGCGTCACCGGCTTCGTGCTGGTGGCGATCGGCCAGTTTCGCTCCCCGCGGCCGGTGATCAAGCTGGCGCTGCTGCGCGACAGGGCGCTGGCCGCCGTGCTGGCGCTGATGGTGGTCTGCGGCGCGATCCTGTTCTGCACGCTGTTCGTGACACCCCAGTTCCTCGTCGCCGTTGCCGGCTACAATGCCGCCCAGGCCGGGCAGGTGGTCTTCCTCTCGGGCGGCTTCTCGATGCTCGCGGCGCTCTGCTACCCGGCGCTGATCGCCCGCTTCGACATCCGCATCATCGTCGCCGCCTCCCTGTTCCTGACGGCGGCGGCCTGCGTCGTGTCGATCGACCTCACGGCGGAATCGGCCGGGTCGAGCTTCTATGCCGGGCAGATCCTGCTCGGCTTCGGCTGCGCGCTCACCGCCATACCGCTGCAGCAGGCGGCGATCTCGGCGGTGCCCGTCGAAGAGGCCGGCCAGGCGACGAGCCTGTTCAACATCTCGCGCAATCTCGGCGCCTCGATAGGCCTCGCCGCCACGGCCAGCTTCTTCGACCAGCGCACCGAGCTCCACCACTGGCGGTTGCAGGAATCGCTGTCCGCCAACGATCCTGCGCTGCATCAGCGCCTCGGCGAGATTGCCGGCCGTTTTGGCGGCGGCAGCGAAGGCATGGACGGCGCCTACCGCATGCTCGCCGCGACGATCCAGCGCGAGGCCCTGATCATGTCGTTTTCCGACATATTCGTCGTGATGGCGTTTTTCTCGGTGATCATCCTGCCGCTGCTCCTGCTGCTGCGGCCGATCGATCCCGAACGCGCGCAAAGCGTAGGAGCACATTGATGACCGGGAGCCGCCCTGCAGCCCTTGCCGCCGCGCTGATCGGCGGGCTGGCGCTTGCCGGCTGCATGGCGGGGCCGAACCATGTGCCGCCGAAGAATGCCGAGGCCGGGGCGGCCTTCCTGCGCGCCGGCGATGCGCAGGCGGCTGCGCCGGCAGCGCGCTGGTGGGACGATCTCGGCGACCCGCTGCTGTCGGAACTGGTCGCCAAGGGCCTGCGCAACGCGCCCGCCGTGGCAGCCGCAGAGGCACGCGTCCGGCAGGCGCGGGCGGGCCTGCGCGCGTCGCGCGCTGCGCTGCTGCCGCAGCTGTCCGCCTCGGCGCTCTATATCTATGCCGATCTGCCGGGCGATGCCCTGGGCAACACGGCAAGCGGAAGCGACCTCTTCACCCTGGGTTTCGACGCGCAGTGGGAAGCCGACCTGTGGGGCGGCAAGCGCCGCGCGGTGCAGCGCGCCAATGCCGAGGCCGCGGTCGCCGCGGCGCAGCTTGCCGACAGCCAGGTCAGCCTGGTCGCCGAAATCGCGCGCAGCTATATCGACCTGCGCGCCCGCGAAGCGAGCCTGGCGCTGGTCGAGCGGCGGCTTCGCCTGGAGCGCCGGCTCGCCGATATCGCGCAGTCGCGCCAGCAGGGCGGCACCGGGACCCGGCAGGACTATCTGGCCGCCGCCAGCCGGGCCGAGCAGAGCGAAGCCGAGCGCGCGGTCCTCGCGGCCGACATCGCCGGCCTGCGCGACATGCTGGCCGTTCTGACCGGCGAGACGCCGGGTGCGCTCGACGGGCTCGCCCCGGCAGCCGTGCCGCTGCCCCCGGCGACGGTGAACGTCGGCGATCCGGCGGCGATGCTGAAGCGACGGCCCGACATCATGGCGGCGGAGCGGCGGCTGGCTGCGGCGACGGCACGGATCGGCGTCGAAGAGGCGCGGCGGTTCCCCGCGATATCGCTGTTCGGCCTGATCGGCATCGGCGGCGGCAGCGCCGACGACATGTTCGAAAGCTCCCGCCTGGCGAGCATCGCCTTCCCCCGGATCAGCTGGAACTTCCTCGACTTCGGCCGCACCGCCGCAGCGGTCCGCGGCGCCGAGGCTGGGCGCGACGCGGCCAACGCCGAGTACCGCGAGGCGGTGCTGGCGGCGCTCCAGGATGCGGAGGCTTCGCTGGCGCGGTACGGTGCGGCCCGGATCCGCTTCGGCCGCGCCGCGCAGATCGCCGGCCATGCGCAGGAGAGCGCCGGCCTGCAGGAGGTGAGGGCGAAGGGAGGCAGCGGCTCCGACGGCGAGGCGCTCGAGGCCGAGCGCCAGGCGATCGAAGCCGAGATCGCCGAAGTCAATGCCCGCGCCGGCCTGACGCTGGCCTATGTCGCGCTCACCAAGGCGCTCGGCCTAGGCTGGGCGCAGCCGCCTCAGCCGGCCAGCACGCGCTGAAGCATCGTCCGCACGTCGTCGGCCATGTCGGGGCGGGCGAGAGCCAGCGTGATCGTGGCCTCGACGAAACCGACCTTGGAGCCGCAGTCGAAGCGGCGGCCCTGGAAAGTCACGGCATGGAACGGTTGCTGGCCGATCATCCGCGCCATGGCGTCGGTCAGCTGGATCTCGCCGCCGCTGCCCTTGTCCTGGCTTTCGAGCGTGCGCATCACTTGCGGCTGCAGGATGTAGCGGCCGGAGATGATGAGGTTGGAAGGCGCCGCTTCCACCGATGGCTTCTCGACCAGGCCCAGCACTTCGGTAAGGGCGCCCCGGCGCGCGCCCGGCGCGATCACGCCGTAGCTCGACACCTCCTCGCGCGGGACTTCGAGCACGCTGATGAGATTTCCGCCGACCTCTTCATAGGCCTCGATCATCTGCTTCATGCAGCCGGGCGTGCCGATCATCAGCTCGTCGGGCAGGAAAATGGCGAAGGGTTCGTCGCCGACGATCGCGCGGGCGCACCAGATCGCATGGCCGAGGCCCATGGGCACCTGCTGTCGCACGGCGACGAGATTGCCCGGCCGGATGCGCGTCGGCTCCAGGATCTCGAGGTCCTTCTGCCGCTCCTGCATCGTCGTCTCGAGCTCGAAGGCGTAGTCGAAATGCTCGACGATCGCGGTCTTGCCGCGACCGGTGACGAAGATCAGCTGCTCGATCCCCGCCTCGCGCGCTTCATCGACGGCATACTGGATCAGCGGACGGTCGATGATCGGCAGCATCTCCTTCGGGATCGCCTTGGTCGCGGGCAGGAAGCGGGTCCCCAGCCCGGCCACTGGGAAAACCGCCTTGCGGACCGGCTTGCGAAGCGTGTCGATAGTCATGGGACGGCGATAACCCCTTTGGATTGCCGTGCGGTTAAAGCCGCTCCATTCCGCCGAAGCAACCGTCGCGAGTGCCTAGCCGGCTTGCCGCATCGGCGAATCGCGCTAAGAGCCTGCCATGGACAAGATCATCATCCGCGGCGGCAAGCGGCTTTCCGGCACGATTCCGATTTCCGGCGCCAAGAATGCGGCGCTGACCCTGGTGCCCTGCGCGCTGCTGACCGACGAGCCGCTGACGCTGCGCAACCTGCCGCGGTTGGCCGATATCGACGGCTTCCAGCACCTGATGAACCAGTTCGGCGTTTCGACCACGATCGCCGGCTCGCGGCCCGAGGACTTCGGCCGGGTGATGACGCTGGAAGCGCCGCGGATCACCAGCTCGGTCGCGCCCTACGAACTGGTCCGCAAGATGCGCGCCTCGATCCTGGTGCTCGGCCCCATGCTGGCGCGGATGGGCGAGGCGACGGTCTCGCTGCCGGGCGGCTGCGCCATCGGCAACCGGCCGATCGACCTCCATCTCAAGGCGCTGGAAGCCTTCGGCGCGCATATCGAGCTGGCGGCCGGCTATGTCCGCGCCATCGCCCCGGACGGCGGACTGCCCGGCGGCCGCTATAGCTTCCCGGTCGTCTCGGTGGGCGCCACCGAGAACGCGCTGATGGCGGCGGTGACCGCCCGCGGCAAGAGCACGCTGCACAATGCCGCGCGCGAGCCGGAAATCGTCGACCTGTGCAACATGCTCGTGGCCATGGGCGCCGAGATCGAGGGGATCGGCACTTCCGACATCACCGTCCACGGCGTGCCGCGCCTGCATGGCGCGACCTACCGGGTCATGCCCGATCGCATCGAGGCGGGGAGCTATGCCTGCGCGGCGGCGATCACCGGCGGCGACGTCCTGCTGCGCGGCGCCAAGATCGACGAGATGGAAGCGACGGTCCAGGCGCTGCGCGACGCCGGGGTCCATGTCGAGCCCAGGCGCGAGGGGCTCTACGTTGCGGCCGACGGACCGATGCGGGCAGTGACGCTATCGACCGCGCCCTATCCCGGCTTCGCCACCGACATGCAGGCGCAGCTCATGGCGCTGCTGTGCCGGGCCGAGGGTGCCAGTGTGCTGACCGAGACGATCTTCGAGAACCGCTACATGCACGTTCCCGAACTCAACCGCATGGGCGCGCATATCGAGACCAAGGGACGCACCGCGATCGTGCACGGCGTTCCCCGTCTGACCGGCGCCGAAGTGATGGCGACCGACCTGCGCGCCTCGATGAGCCTGGTCATCGCCGGGCTCGCCGCCGAGGGGGAGACCCAGGTCCACCGCCTCTATCACCTCGACCGCGGCTACGAGCGGCTGGAAGAGAAGCTGGCCCTGGTCGGCGCCGAAGTGGAGCGGGTCGGCGACGACTGATCGCCCGCTTGCGCGCGAAGGTGAAACCTAAGGTCCGGCGTGGCGTTATGTCTCCTACAAGCAAAGGAGCATGGCCATGCTGTTGAAATTGGTTTTTGCCGGCACCGCCGGCTACTTTCTTTACAAATATGCGATGAAGCAGAAGCCGCTGGAACCCGCCGCCTTCGCGCCGGGCGAAGCGACCCGCACCGGCGCCGAGGTCCGCAATGCCGGCCCCGAAGCCATGCGCAGCGACCCGCCGCACTGGGACAAGGTCGACGAGGCCAGCGACGAAAGCTTCCCGGCCAGCGATCCCCCGTCGACCTACTGATCGAATCCTCGTTCCTCCCCCATATGGGGAGGAACTTGCGTCCCTCCGGGCTCGCAAGCCGGGTGACCACGCGAAAACGGCCTGCTCGCCAGGCGAGCAGGCCGTTTTCCCGCCAAGCCCCCCTGGCGGTAGGTTAGACTGCACTCAGGAAGAAATCAGGCCGCTTCCGCCCGTTCGTCGGGATCGCGCAGCACGTAGCCACGGCCCCAGACGGTCTCGATATAGTTGGCGCCGCCGCAAGCGTGGCTAAGTTTCTTGCGCAGCTTGCAGATGAAGACGTCGATGATCTTGAGCTCGGGCTCGTCCATGCCGCCGTAAAGGTGGTTGAGGAACATTTCCTTGGTCAGCGTGGTGCCCTTCCGCAGCGACAGCAGCTCGAGCATCGCATATTCCTTGCCGGTCAGGTGGACGCGGGCGCCATCGACCTCGACCGTCTTGGCGTCGAGATTGACCGTCAGCTTGCCGGTGCGGATGACCGACTGCGAATGGCCTTTCGAACGGCGCACCACGGCGTGGATGCGAGCGACCAGCTCTTCGCGGTGGAAAGGCTTGGTCACGTAGTCGTCGGCGCCGAAGCCGAAGCTGCGGACCTTGGAATCCATTTCCGATATGCCCGACAGGATCAGCACCGGCGTCTGCACCTTGGCGACGCGCAGCTTCTTGAGCACGTCGTAGCCATGCATGTCCGGCAGATTGAGATCCAGCAGGATGATGTCGTAGTCGTAGAGCTTGCCCAGATCGAGGCCTTCTTCCCCCAGATCCGTGGAATACACGTTGAACCCTTCGGTCGTGAGCATCAATTCGATCGCTCTTGCCGTGGTAGGCTCGTCCTCGATCAGCAGCACGCGCATTTGGGAACCCCCCTATTGTCCCGACATGACGGAATACCCCCTGGCGAGGGATATTGCCGGGAATTAACCATACGACCTATGAAGATTAAAGGTTAATTTACGGTAAATCGTAAATTTCGTCTTTCCGTCGGCGAGGGTCAGAGCACTTCGAACAGTGCCGCCGCACCCATGCCGCCGCCGATGCACATGGTCACGACGACATGGCGGGCCTTGCGGCGCTTGCCTTCGATCAGCGCGTGCATGACGCAGCGGGCGCCGGTCATGCCGTAGGGATGGCCGATGGAAATGGCGCCGCCGTCGACATTGAGCAGTTCGTCGGGGATGCCCAGCCGGTCGCGGCAATAGATCACCTGGACCGCAAAGGCCTCGTTCAGCTCCCACAGGCCGACGTCCTCGAGCGGGACGCCGAAGCGGTCGAGCAGCCTGGGCACGGCGAAGACCGGGCCGATGCCCATCTCGTCGGGCTCGGTGCCGGCGACCGCCATGCCGACATAGCGGCCGAGCGGCGCCAGCCCCTTCCTCGCCGCGACGCCCGCCTCCATCACCACCAGCGCGGCCGAGCCGTCGGAAAGCTGGCTGGCATTGCCGGCAGTGATCGTGCCGCCCGGCACCACGGGCTGCAGCGCCGCGAGGCCTGCGAGCGTGGTGTCGGGCCGGTTGCCCTCGTCGCGCGCGATGGTGGCCGCCTTGCTGCTTTTTTCGCCGGTGGCCTTGTCGGTGACGCTCATCGTCACCTCGGCGGCGACGATCTCCGCGTCGAAGCGCCCCGCCGCCTGCGCCGCGGCAGTGCGCTGCTGCGACTGCAGCGAATAGGCGTCCATCGCCTCGCGGCCGATGCCGTAGCGCGCCGCGACGACTTCCGCCGTCTGCAGCATCGGCATGTAGGTGGCGTTGTGCATGGCGATCAGCGCTGGATCGAACTCGACGCGCATGGCCGGCGTCTGGACCGTGCTGATCGATTCCTGGCCGCCGGCGACGACCACGTCCATGCGGTCCATCACCACCTGCTTGGCCGCCGTCGCCACTGCCATCAGTCCCGACGAGCACTGCCGGTCGAGGCTCATCGCCGCGACCGTCACCGGCAGGCCGGCGCGCAACGCGGCGAGGCGCCCGATGTTGAGCGCCTGCCCCCCTTGCTGCAGCGCCGAGCCCCACAGCACGTCGTCGACCTCGCCGCCCTCGATCCCGGCGCGCTCGACCGCCGCGGCGATCGACAAGGCGCCCAGGGTGGGCGCGGGAGTGGCGTTGAACGCCCCCTTGTAGGCCCGGCCGATCGGGGTTCGGGCGGCGGCGACGATGACGGCGTCACGCATGCTGGGTGCTCCTCTGGTTCAGGCGAAGTGCTGGAAGATCCATTCCGCCAGCAGCGCCGGCTTGTCTTCGCCTTCGATCTCGACCGTGACCTCGACGGTCTGCTGCCACTGGCCCGGCCGCTTCTCGACCAGCTCGAGCAGCTTGAAATGCCCGCGGATCCGCTTGCCGGACTTGACCGGCGAGAGGAACCGCACCTTGTTGAAACCGTAGTTGACCGACATCTGCACTTGCGGCTTGTCGAGCTCGCTCATGAACGCCGCCAGCATCGACAGCGTCAGGAAGCCATGGGCAATGGTCCCGCCGAAGGGCGTCGCCTTGGCCGCCTCGGGATCGACGTGGATGAACTGGTCGTCCTCGGTGGTGTCGGCGAAGCGGTCGATGCGCTGCTGGTCCATCAGGTACCATTCCGACGTGCCGATGCTCTCTCCCACCCTGGCTTGCAGGTCCTGCAGTTTCATGGGGCCTCCGTCTATCTGTCCTGCCGCTGTCATGGACCATGCGCGTCCCCCGCGCAACGCGATCGCCGATCGCGCGCCGAGGGTCAGCTTCGTTAACCAACAGCGGCTATAAGTTGGCAGTTCAGGGGCGACTTCTTGCGCGATTTGCGACGGGCGATGATCAAACGGCTATTCGAGCGACTGCTGCGTCCGGCGCTGCTGGTGCCCGGCGCCATCGTGCTGGTCAGCCTGGCCGAGCTGGCTGTCGCCGATCGCAAGTACGGCCTGTTCTCCGGCGGCTTCGGGCAGTCCTCCGCGGTCGACGGGGCCGCCGAGCTGGCGCTGTTCGCCTGCGGCTATCTGGCCGCGCAGCTGGCGGCGGCGCTGCTCGTGTGGAAGCTCTGCGCCAGGCTCAACCGAAAGTCGGGCGGCTGGCCGGCGATGTTCCACTTCGCCCTGGCCTACGGCGGCATCAGCCTGGCCGCGCTCAATGCCCAGTACCAGCTGCACAGCTATTTCAGCGACGCGGTGGACTTCGCCCTGGTCAAGCAGCTGGGCGGCGGCAGCATTCAGGATGCCCTGCTGTTCGGCAAGAACGAGATCGCCATGGCCGCGGCGGCGCTGGGCCTGTTCGCGCTCGCCTGGTGGGCAAGCTGGCGCCTGGTGCGGCGGATCATGGGCGCACCCGAGCAGGCTGCGTCCGACCGCCCGCGGCCGCGCTGGATCGCCGCCGCCTGGCTCGCCTTCCTGGCCCTGCTGGCGCTGATCCCGCGGACCGGCAGCGACGCGGCGCTGGGCCTCAACCGCATGCTGGTGTGGCGCGGGACGGGCGACCTGGCGGCGCTGGCGACCGATTTCGACGGCGACGGCTACGGCCTGTTCGGGCTGCGCACCGACGACCACCCCTTCGACGCCGCACGCCATCCGCTGGCGCTCGACGTGCCGGGCAACGGCATCGACGAGGACGGCTACGGCGGCGACCTACGGCTCGTGCCCGTGCCGCAGCCGCGCGCCGCGGCCGCGGTCCGGCCCGGCGGCGCCAACGTCGTCCTCGTCGTGCTCGAGAGCACTCGCGCCGACGTGCTCGGCAAGCGCATCGACGGCAAGCCGGTCGCCCCCAATCTCGAGAAGCTGGCCGCCGCCGGCGCGGGCATCGCCCCCAGCTACAGCCACGTCGCCTTCACCACCGCCTCGCTCAAGTCGATCTTCTCCGGCCGGCTGGCACCGCGCGCGGGCGATCCCAGCCTGTTCACCGAGCTGAAGCGCGGCGGCTACGGCGTCGCCGTCTTCTCCGGCCAGCCCGAGGACTTCGGCGACATTTCCGCCACGGTCGCCATGCGCGACAGCGCCGACATCTTCGTCGATGCCGAAAAGCTCAAGGACCGGCGCGCCTTCAGCTTCGCCGCCCAGGGATCGCTGCTGGTCGACGAGGGCATCCTGCTCGAAGAATTCGACCGCCGGCTCGGCAGTCCCGTGGCCTGGCGGCGGCCGCAATTCATCTATTTCAACTTCCAGTCGCCGCATTTCCCTTACGACCACCCCGGCGTGCCGCATCGCTTCGCCCATCCGCCGATCGCCCGCGCCGACATTTCCGCGGCCAACCGCGCGCAGGTCGAGCGGACCTACTGGAATGCCGTCGCCCGCTCGGACGACGCGCTCGGCCGCCTCGTCGCGCGGCTGCAACGCCTCGGCGTCTGGGAGAACACGCTGCTGGTGGTCACCGGCGATCACGGCGAATCGCTGTTCGAGGACGGCTTCCTCGGCCACGGCCACATCGTCAACGACCGCCAGTTCGCGACTTTCCTCGTCGTCAACCGCCCCTTGCCGGCGGTCCGCGCGCCGATCGCCATCAGCGACTACCGCGGCCTCGTGCTCGACCTGCTGAGCGGCGCGCCGCCGCGCGTGCCTGGCATCGCGCCGTTCCTGCACATCGGCGAACTCGACGCGCCGACCACCATCGGCCTTGCCGATACGCGCTTCGGCATGGTCTCGCTGCGGCTCGACACCGGCCTCGCCTGCTTCGAGCGGCCGGCGGGCTGCCTGCGCTACGGCAACCTGACGGGCGAGCGGAGGCGGACGATCGACGCGCTGGTGGCGCGCTGGGGTTCGGAGCGCTGGGCGAGGCAGAAACGCTAGCCCCCTTCCTCCTCGATGGGGAAGGATGCGAAGACTTGGCCCTATCAGGGCATAGTCGCAGCTGGATGGGGGTGATGTCGACCCAGGCGCTGCGGCTGGCGGAGAGCGCACCCCCACCCAAGGTACCTATGCAGGGACCCCCACCGCGCGCACGCCTCTGGCCACCCGCACCGCCTTCGGCGCATCGATCCGCTTCAGATAGCTCCACAGGCCGCATTGCAGGCCGATCAGCATGAAGACGAAGGGCTGGAAGGCGATGCCGACGAACAGCGAGCCGACCAGGTAGATGACCTGCGCCTGCTGCAGCGCAGTGGCCAGCGGCGCCTGCCATTGTTCGCCGTCGCCTTCGCGGTTCTTCCAGCGGCGGCGGACGCGTTCCATCTGCCACAGGCCCGAGAGCTGCAGCCAGAGCCAGACGAACAGCCCGACGAAGCCCTGTTCGCCCAGCATCTCGAAATAGCTCGAGTGATAGGCGCGCGATTCGTCCTCGACGTACTTGGTCTCGATCTCGACGCTGCTCCCGGCGGCGTCGGCGCTCTTGGTCTGGTAGCGGATCTTGTTGCCGCGGTAGGCGTCGAAGCCGCCGCCGAAGGGATGGTCCTGGACGTAGTCCCAGGTCCATTTCCACACGGCGATGCGGGTCGAGGCGGATTCGTCGGCCTGGTGGTTCTCGATCGTGCTCATCCGCTCGGTGAAGCTCTGCGGCAGGAACGGCACGGCGAGCAGTCCGGCGGCGCCCATCAGCGTCATGTAGAGGAAGCGCCGCTTCGCCGTGCGCAGCGCGATGATGCAGAGCACGCCGATGCAGATCAGGCCGGTGCGGGCCTGGGTGCCGACCGGGATCAGCAGGCAGGCGAAGATCAGCGCGGCGGCGAATAGCTTCACCCGCCAGTCGAGCGGATAGGTCGTGCCGTGCCGGGCCAGCCACAGGATCAGCGGGATGATGGCGATGGCGACGCAGGAGATGATCGAGCCTTCGTAGAGCCCGGTGTTGTCGTCGACGAAGAAGGCCAGCGAGCCGTAGCCGCCGCCGCCCAGCGCGGTCTTGATGCCGCCGGTGATGATGATCGAGGCGGCGGAAAGCACCATGACCAGCGTCACCGCCTCGATCCGCAGCCGGGTTCGCAGCGTCAGCGGCAGGAACAGCGCGAAGACCAGCGCCTTCCACACCCAGTCCCACTTCTCCCCGGCTTCCACCGGGAAATCGGCGACCAGCGTCGTGTAGCCGCAATAGGCCAGCAGGAAGGCGATCAGTCCCTGGCGCAGAGTGAAGCGGCTGTCGCGCTTGTCGTCGATCGCCAGCCAGCCGCCGAAAGCGAGCAGGAAGGCGATCAGCGAGATCGGGATCGACGGCAGGATGGCCCAGGCGATCTTCTGCGGCTTGATGCAGTCGATGTAGATATAGGCCAGCACCCAGACGAAGGGCTTCCGGAAGCCCAGCGCGATGAAGGCCGCGACGAAGCCGAGCAGGGCAAGGTTGAGCACGACCCGTCAGCCCCGCGGCACGGGGGCCGGAAGCGGCGGAACGGCTAGGGCCGGAATCCTGCATGGGCTTGCGCTCATGGAGCCGGCTCTAGCAAGTGGCGGTTGACGCCGCGTTAAGCGTTCCTGGCCTAGGCAAAGGCCATGACTCGCGTCCTCCACGTCCTCGATCACTCGCTGCCGCTGCACAGCGGCTATACGTTCCGCAGCCGTGCGATCCTGAAGGCGCAGCAGGGCCTGGGCCTTGAGGTCATGGGCGTGACCGGTCTGCGCCACAAGGCCGGCGGGCCGCCGGTCGAGGAAGCCGACGGCCTGACGTTCCATCGCACTGCGGGCGAGGCCGGCGGACCGGTGGGCCTGCGCGAATGGCGCGAGATCGGGCTGCTGGCGAGCGCGATCGACCGCCTGTGCGACGACTGGCGGCCCGACCTGCTCCACGCCCATTCGCCCGCGCTCTGCGGCCAGGCGGCACTGCGCGTGGCGCGGCGGCGCGGCATTCCCCTGGTCTACGAGATCCGCGCCTTCTGGGAAGATGCCGCCGTCGGCAACGGCACCGGCCGCGAAGGCTCGGTCAAGTACCGGCTGACGCGCAGCCTCGAGAGCCATGTCGTCGCCGGCGCCGACATGGTGGTGACGATCTGCGAGGGCCTGCGCCAGGACCTGGTGGCGCGCGGCACCGACGCGGCGCGGATCACCGTCATGCCCAACGGCGTCGACCTGGCGCTGTTCGGCACGCCGCCCGCGCCCGACCCGGCGCTGGCGGCCGAACTCGGGCTCGGCGAGGGCCCGGTGATCGGGTTCATCGGCAGCTTCTACGACTACGAGGGGATCGACGATCTCATCGCCGCGATGCCGGCGCTGATCGCCCGCCAGCCGGGCGCGAAGCTGCTGCTGGTCGGCGGCGGGCCCTGCGAGGCGGCGCTCAAGGCGCTGGCCGGGGCATCCCCGGCCGCGGCGGCGATCCGCTTCGTCGGCCGGGTGCCGCACGAAGCGGTCGAGCGCTATTACGCGCTGACCGACATCATGGCCTATCCGCGCAAGCGCAGCCGGCTGACCGACCTCGTCACGCCGCTCAAGCCGCTCGAGGCCATGGCGCAGGGCAAGCTCGTCGCCGCGTCCGACGTCGGCGGCCATCGCGAGCTGATCGCCGACGGCGTGACCGGCACTCTGTTCGCGCCCGACGACCCGGCCGCCTGCGCCGACAGCCTGGCGCGCCTGGCCGGGAGCCGCGACGGCTGGGAGGCCATGCGCGCCGCCGGCCGCACCCATGTCGAGAGCCGGCACGACTGGGCGCGCAATGCCGAGCGTTATCTGGACGTTTACCAAACTTTGCTAGGCCGCTCAGGTCACAAGCGCCTGGACGCCGCTGCCTGAGCGGCCGGCCCGGCAACTGGGTAGCATTCGAGTCACGCAATTGGGGGTCACGAACTTGGTCGAGCACAGCCGCAAGCAGTCGCGCGGGAAGCAACCGATCAGCCGCCATCCTCTGTTCCCGGCGATCGTCGGCCTGTGGGGAGCGGTGCTCTCCGGCTCCGCCGGCCTGGCGGTGACGCCTTCGGCCGCTCCCGCAGTGGTGCTCGCCGTTCTCGGCGGAGCGCTGGGACTGATCGCCGCGCGGCAGATCGCCCGGCCGAAAGCCGCGCCGAGCGAGGCCGCGGGCGCTGCCGCACCAAGCGACGGCACCGGCGGCCCTGCCGGCGAAGGCGGCGATCTCTGGAGCGAACTGCGGACCAGCCGCCTGGCGCTGAGCGCCGCGCCGGCCGAGGAGCCTGCGCCATTGGATCGCGAGCCGCAGATCCTCGACCTTGCCGCGGTCGAGATCGGCGCCCTCGACGCGGTGGTCGAATCAGAACCCCAACCCGAACCCGAACCCGAGCCTGCCGTCGAGGCCGACGAAGCGATCGTCGAGCCCCAGGCCTTCGCCGAACCGACCGCGGCGGAGCGCATCGCCGGCATGGACCTCGACGGGCTGTCGCATGTCGAGCTGCTCGAGCGGCTGGCGCTGTCGCTGCACGCGCGCGGCCGGCGCGCCGCGCCTGTCGCGGTCTCGATCACGACGCCCGAAGCGACCGCCACAGAGCCGGCCGAAGCCGTTCCGGAACCCGATCCCGCCCTGGTCTTCCCCGGCCGCGCCGAGCGCCGCGCCGGCACCGAGCCGGTCGAGACCGAACAGGCCCTGCGCACCGCCCTCGCCGCCCTGCAGCGCATGAGCGGAGCGGCTTGATCTTCCCTCGTTGCGGGGGAGGAGACCGCGCGTCTTGTCCCCCCTCCGTCGTCCCGGGCCTGACCCGGGACCGCTGTCCGCCGGGCTGAAGGTTCCGTCGACGAGGCCGGCGGTCCCGGCTTTCGGCGGGACGACGTGATATCTCCACCCTGTTGCCCCGTTTGTTCGCGGTTGCAAAAAGCGCTTCCTGTCGTCATGGGGAAAGTTCGCCTTCACTCGCCACGTTTCGTCGCGGGGCGATTCGCGTTTCCGGCAGCGGAGGTGCGATCGGGGCGTCCGGTTTTTGATACAGGATGGGTTTATCGATGGGATTTCCTGAGCCCCAAGGCCTTTACGATGCACGCAACGAACACGATTCCTGCGGCGTGGGTTTCGTCGCCCATATCAAGGGGCAGAAAAGCCATGCGATCGTCACCCAGGCACTGGAGATCCTGAAGAACCTCGACCACCGCGGCGCGGTGGGCGCCGATCCGCTGCTCGGCGACGGCGCCGGCATCCTCATCCAGATGCCCGACGCGCTGTACCGCAAGTGGGCCCACGGCGAAGGCCTGAAGCTGCCCGAGCCGGGCGACTATGCCGTCGCCATGTGCTTCCTGCCGCAGGACGAGGCGAGCCGCAGCCTGATCGTCGAGACTTTCGAGAAGTTCATCATCAAGGAAGGCCAGACCCTGATCGGCTGGCGCGACGTGCCGACGACGCTCGACGGCCTCGGCAAGGCGGTGATCGAATCGATGCCGGTGATCCGCCAGTGCTTCGTCGCGCGGGGCGAGAACTGCGCCGACCAGGAGGCCTTCGAGCGCAAGCTGCTGACGATCCGCAAGCAGACCCAGAACCCGCTTGCCCAGATGGCCGAGAAGCACGGGCTGCCCGGGCTGACCGAGCTCTACATGCCGAGCTTCTCGAGCCGCACCGTGGTCTACAAGGGGCTGCTGCTGGCGACCCAGGTCGGCAGCTTCTACGGCGACCTGCGCGATCCCGACTGCGTCTCGGCGCTCGGCCTCGTCCACCAGCGCTTCTCGACCAACACCTTCCCCAGCTGGAAGCTGGCGCACCCCTACCGCTTCATCGCCCACAACGGCGAGATCAACACGGTTCGCGGCAACGTCAACTGGATGAACGCGCGCCGCCGCACCATGGAATCGGAGCTGCTCGGCGCCGACCTCGACAAGCTCTGGCCGATCATCCCGCACGGCCAGTCGGACACCGCCTGCCTCGACAACGCGCTCGAGCTGCTGGTCGCCGGCGGCTACAGCCTCGCTCACGCGGTGATGATGCTGATCCCCGAGGCCTGGGCCGGCAACCCGCTGATGGACCCGGCGCGCCGCGCCTTCTACGAATTCCACGCGGCGCTGATGGAACCCTGGGACGGCCCCGCCGCGGTCGCCTTCACCGACGGCCGCCAGATCGGCGCGACGCTCGACCGCAACGGGCTGCGCCCCGCGCGCTTCCTCGTCACCGACGACGACCTCGTGGTCATGGCGTCCGAATCGGGCGTGCTGCCGATCAAGGAAGACAACATCGTCCGCAAGTGGCGGCTCCAGCCCGGCAAGATGCTGCTGATCGACTTCGCCGAAGGCCGCATCATCGAGGACGAGGAGCTCAAGGCCCAGCTCGCCGGGGCCGAGCCATACCAGCAGTGGCTCGATCAGGCGCAGTACAAGCTCAAGGACCTCGAGGTCGTCGAGCCCGAGCTGGCGCAGCTGCCGGTGGAGACCACCAGCCTGCTCGATCGCCAGCAGGCCTTCGGCTATACCCAGGAAGACGTCTCGCGCTTCCTCGAGCCGATGGCCCAGGTCGCCGACGATCCGATCGGTTCGATGGGCACCGACACGCCGATCGCCGTGCTCTCCAGCCGGTCGCGCCTGCTCTACGACTATTTCAAGCAGAACTTCGCCCAGGTCACCAACCCGCCGATCGACCCGATCCGCGAGGAGCTGGTGATGAGCCTGGTCTCGATGATCGGGCCGCGGCCGAACCTGCTCGGCCACGACGCCGGCGCGCACAAGCGGCTCGAGGTCGAGCAGCCGATCCTGACCAACGAGGACGTCGCCAAGATCCGCTCGGTCGAGGCGGCGCTAGACGGCGCCTTCCGCACCGAGACGATCGACATCACCTGGGACGCGGCCAAGGGCGCCGCCGGCCTCGAGGAAGCGGTCCAGGCGATCTGCTGGGCCGCGACCGAGGCGGTGCTGGCCGACAAGAACATCCTGATCCTGTCCGACCGCGCGCAGGGCCCCGACCGCATCCCGATCCCGGCGCTGCTGGCGACCGCGGCGGTGCATCACCACCTCGTCCGCCAGGGCCTGCGCATGCAGACCGGCCTCGTGGTCGAGACCGGCGAGGCGCGCGAGGTGCATCACTTCTGCGTGCTCGCGGGCTATGGCGCCGAGGCGATCAACCCCTACGTCGCCTTCGAGACGCTGGAGCAGATCCGCCTGCGCCGCGAGCTGACGCTGACGACCAAGGACGTCCAGAAGAACTACATCAAGGCGCTGGGCAAGGGCATTCTCAAGGTCATGTCCAAGATGGGCATCTCGACCTACCAGTCGTACTGCGGCGCCCAGATCTTCGACGCGGTCGGGCTCAGCTCCGACTTCGTCGAGAAGTACTTCACCGGCACCGCGACGACGATCGAGGGTGCCGGGCTGGAAGCGATCGCCGAGGAAACCGTGCGTCGCCACGCCGCCGCCTACGGCGACAACCCGATCTACCGCAAGATGCTCGACGTCGGCGGCATGTACGGCCTCCGGCTGCGCGGCGAGGAGCACGCCTGGACCTCGCAGAACATCGCGGCGCTGCAGCACGCGGTGCGCGGCAACATTCCCGACAAGTACCGCGAGTTCGCCCAGACGATCAACGACCAGTCCGAGCGGATGCTGACCATCCGCGGGCTGATGGAGCTCAAGCCGGCCGAGACGCCGATCGACATCGACGAGGTCGAGCCGGCAAGCGAGATCGTCAAGCGCTTCGCCACCGGCGCGATGAGCTACGGCTCGATCAGCTGGGAAGCGCACACCACGCTGGCCCTGGCGATGAACCGCATCGGCGGCAAGTCGAACACCGGCGAAGGCGGCGAGGACCCGGCGCGGTTCAAGCCGCTCGACAACGGCGATTCGATGCGCTCGGCGATCAAGCAGGTCGCCAGCGGCCGCTTCGGCGTCACCGCCGAGTACCTGGTCAATGCCGACGACATCCAGATCAAGATGGCGCAGGGCGCGAAGCCCGGCGAAGGCGGCCAGTTGCCCGGCGACAAGGTCGACAAGATCATCGGCAAGACCCGGCACTCGACGCCGGGCGTCGGCCTGATCAGCCCGCCGCCGCACCACGACATCTATTCGATCGAGGATCTCGCCCAGCTGATCCACGACCTCAAGAATGCGAACCCCCGGGCGCGCATCTCGGTCAAGCTGGTCTCCGAGGTCGGCGTCGGCACGGTCGCCGCGGGCGTTTCCAAGGCGCGCGCCGACCATGTCACGATCTCGGGCTACGAAGGCGGCACCGGCGCTTCGCCGCTGACCTCGCTGACTCATGCCGGGTCGCCGTGGGAAATCGGCCTCGCCGAGACGCAGCAGACGCTGCTGCTCAACAACCTCAGGAGCCGCATCGCGGTGCAGGCCGACGGCGGCATCCGCACCGGCCGCGACGTCGCCGTGGCGCTGCTGCTCGGTGCCGACGAGATCGGCTTCGCCACCGCGCCGCTGATCGCCGCGGGCTGCATCATGATGCGCAAGTGCCACCTCAACACCTGCCCGGTCGGCGTCGCCACCCAGGACCCGGTGCTGCGCGCGCGCTTCACCGGCCAGCCCGAGCACGTGGTCAACTACTTCTTCTTCGTCGCCGAGGAACTGCGCGCGATCATGGCCGAGATGGGCTTCCGCACCGTCGCCGAGATGGTCGGCCGCGTCGACCGCCTCGACACGCGCAAGGCGATCTCGCACTGGAAGGCGCAGGGCATCGACCTGTCGCGGCTGCTCTACCAGGCACCGCAGGGCGACAGCCCCTCGCTCAACTGGTCCGAGACGCAGAACCACGGGCTCGAAGCCGCGCTCGACAACGATCTCATCGCCGCCGCCGCCGATGCGCTGGACAGCCGCCAGCCGGTGCGGATCGAACGCCAGGTGATCAACGTCAACCGCACCGTCGGCACCATGCTGTCGGGCGAAGTGGCCCGGCGCCACGGCCATGCCGGCCTGCCCGACAACACGATCAACGTGCGGCTGACCGGCGTCGCCGGGCAGAGCTTCGGCGCCTTCCTGGCGCACGGCGTGACTCTCGACCTGACCGGCGATGCCAACGACTATGTCGGCAAGGGCCTGTCGGGCGGCCGCGTCATCGTCCGCCAGCCGACTCACGTCGGCCGCGAGCCGACCGAGAACATCATCGTCGGCAACACCGTGCTCTACGGCGCGATCGCCGGCGAGGCGTTCTTCAACGGCGTCGCCGGCGAGCGCTTCGCGGTCCGGAACTCGGGCGCCGTCGCGGTGGTCGAGGGCTGCGGCGACCACGGCTGCGAATACATGACCGGCGGCGTCGTGCTGGTGCTCGGCAAGACCGGGCGCAATTTCGCCGCGGGCATGTCGGGCGGCGTCGCCTACGTCTACGATCCGGACGCGGGCTTCACCGACCTGTGCAACGCCTCGATGGTCGACGTGCTGCCGATCTCGCCCGAGCGCGACGACGAAGAGGGTGCCGGCCGCCCGCAGCAGCGCACGGTCAGCGTCCACGACGCCGGCATGGGCGACATGCTGCGCCACGATGCCGAGCGCCTGCGCATCCTGCTCGAGCGCCATCACCTTCACACCGGCAGCAGGCGCGCCCGCGCCCTGCTCGACGACTGGGACAATGCGCTGGCGCATTTCGTCAAGGTGATGCCGCGCGACTATGCGCGCGCGCTCAAGCAACTCGAGGCCGAGCGGCTGGAAGCCGCTTCGGTTGCCGCCGAATAATCAGGGATATCGATTCAAGATGGGCAAGGAAACCGGCTTTCTCGAGCTTGACCGCCACGACCGCGGCTATGCCGATCCCAAGGAGCGGCTGAAGCACTACAAGGAATTCGTCGTGCCGCTGCCGCAGGGCGAGCTGCAGGGCCAGGCCTCGCGCTGCATGAACTGCGGCGTGCCGCACTGCCATACCGGCTGCCCGGTCAACAACATCATCCCCGACTGGAACCACCTGGTCTACGAAGGCGACTTCCTCAGCGCGCTGGAAGTGCTGCATTCGACCAACAATTTCCCAGAGTTCACCGGCCGCATCTGCCCCGCGCCCTGCGAGGCGGCCTGCACGCTGAACATCGGCGACCAGCCGGTGACGATCAAGACGATCGAATGCGCGATCGTCGACAAGGGCTGGGAGAACGGCTGGATCACGCCGCAAGTGCCGTCCAGGCGCACCGGCAAGGCCGTCGCCGTGGTCGGCTCGGGCCCGGCCGGGCTCGCCTGCGCGCAGCAGCTGGCGCGTGCCGGCCACAGCGTCACCGTATTCGAGAAGAACGACCGCATCGGCGGCCTGCTGCGCTACGGCATCCCCGACTTCAAGCTGGAAAAGCACCTGATCAACCGCCGCGCCGTCCAGATGGAAGCCGAAGGCGTCGAGTTCCGCACCGGCGTCGAAGTCGGGGTGACGGTGTCGGTCGCCTCGCTCAAGGAGAACTTCGACGCGGTCGTCATGGCCGGCGGCGCCGAAGACCCGCGCCGGCTGGAGATTCCCGGCGCCGAGCTGCCCGGCGTGCGCCCGGCGATGGAATTCCTGATGCAGCAGAACAAGCGCAACGCCGGCGACGACGAACTGCGCGCCGCGCCGCGCGGCTCGCTGACAGCGACCGGCAAGCACGTCATCGTCATCGGCGGCGGCGACACCGGCTCGGACTGCGTCGGCACTTCGAACCGCCAGGGCGCGGCCAGCGTCACCCAGCTCGAGATCATGCCCAAGCCGCCCGAGAAGGAAAACAAGGCGCTGACCTGGCCCAACTGGCCGCTCAAGCTGCGCACCTCGTCGAGCCACGAGGAAGGCGCGGTACGCGACTGGGCGGTGCTGACCAAGCGCGTCGTCGGCGACAACGACGTCAAGGGCTTGGAATGCGTCCGCGTCGAATGGGTCGACGGGCGGATGCAGGAAGTGCCCGGCAGCGAGTTCACTCTGCAGGCCGACCTGATCCTGCTGGCCATGGGCTTCCTCGGCCCGCGCAAGCAGGGCCTGGTCGAGCAGTCGGGCGTCGAGCTGGACCCGCGCGGCAACGTTGCGGCGAACGTGCTGAACTACCGCACCAGCGACTCGCAGATCTTCGCCTGCGGCGACATGCGCCGCGGCCAGTCGCTCGTCGTCTGGGCCATCCGCGAAGGCCGCCAGGCCGCGCGGGCGGTCGACGAGGCGCTGATGGGCAAGAGCGAACTACCCCGCTGAGACGACCTGGGCTCAGCCCCCTTAGGGGGAGGTGGCATTCGCGTCAGCGAATGACGGAGGGGTGTCAGCATTCGATCAAAGGGGAACACCCCTCCACCACCGGCTACGCCGGCGGTCCCCCTCCCCCTACGGGGGAGGATCTTTACGCTGGACACACCTCAACCCCCGCTGGCGAATGCGGGCTTGCGCCGGGGAAGGAAACACACGCACGGGACGGCCGGCGCTTGTGGTTTGCCTGGCGCGACAGGCTTGGCTGGTTGCGAGCCCTGCGGTGCGAGGCGTCGGCGGGTC
>CAUJJI010000008.1 GCA_963205265.1 Pseudomonadota bacterium | reverse complement strand
ACTGACCAGAGCGATGCTGGATAAAACGCTTGAACGGCAACAGGACCGAAGCCTCAAAATCACTGACCGTGTGTTGCTCGAAAAGCAGAGAGATCGTGACGAAGGGCGGGGCCGCTAATCCGGCAGCCGGTACAAATCGGGCAGGATCGCGCAGAATTCCCGCTCGCTCTGCCATTGCCGGAAACGCGCCGCTTTCTTGAGCGGGTGAAACTTCACGGTCGGCAGACGCGGCAGCGGCGGGGCATCCGCATATTTCACGGGCAGAGGGCGATAGATGTCCAGGAACCAGCTATTGTCATTGCCCGCGCCGCGAAGCCGTGTCGTCGCGTTGTTCTGGATGGTCAGGATATAGGCCCACAGACAGTCGGCATAGCCCATGTTCCACATGCCCTCGGGGATTTCGTCGGGCGTGCCGATATCAGCCAGCGCCACTTCGAGATAGCGGGTGTTCCACAGGATGATGGCGGCGACGAGCAGGTTGAGGCCGGAGGCGCGATAGGTCTGGTTCTCGAACCGCCGACCACGCAATTCGCCGAGCTGGATGAAGAAGAGCGCGCGTGCGAGCGCGTTGCGGGCCTCGCCCTTGTTGAGGCCCGCCTGGGTACGCCGGCGCAGATCAATGTCGCGCAGCCAGTCGAGCATGAAGATCGAGCGTTCGAGGCGGCCCAGCTCGCGCATCGCGAGGGCCAGTCCGTTCTGTCGCGGATAGGCGGACAGGCGGCGAAGCATCGCCGAAGCGGTGGCGGTGCCGGTGCGTATCGATGTGGCGAACCGCAGCAGTTCATCCCAATGCGCCGCGACATGACCCAATGCGATCGGTTCGGCTGTCATGCCGGCAAGCAAGGGGCCGGCTTCCTGGCCGGGAAGGAGGTGCAAACGACGCTGCTTGATGTCGCGCAGGCGCGGCGCGAAGCGGTAGCCGAAGAAGGGCATAAGGCCGAACACATGGTCCGATGCACCGCCTGTATCGGTGTAGTGCTCCTCGATTGTCAGGCCGGTCTGCTGATACAGCAAGCCATCCAGCACATAGGGAGCTTCGCCGGCGGTCGCCGCGATTACCCGGGTCGCGAAGGGGTCATATCGATCCGAGACATGGGTGTAGAAGGCAACGCCCGGTTCGTTGCCGCTGCGCGCGTTGATGTCGCCGATTGCGGCGCCACGGCCCCCGGCATGGAATTGCTGTCCGTCGCTCGACGAGGTGGTGCCGTCTCCCCACAGCGCGGCGAGCGGCATGGCGCGATGGGCGTCGATCAGCCTTCCCAGCGCTTCACCATAGGCGGCCTCGCTGATGTGCCAGTCGTGGAGATGGGCGAGCTGGCGCAGGCTTGCGCCTCGGCAGGTTTCCGCCATGCGTGTGAGGCCGAGATTGATGCCATCGGCAAGGATGACGGTGAGCAGCGCATTGCGGTCGTCGGCCTCCCGGCCCGAACGCCGATGGATGAAGCATTCGCTGAACCCGGTCCAGGCATCGACCTCAAGCAGGAGATCGGTGATCTTCACGCGCGGCAGTCGGTCATAGGCAGCGCGACGGGCAATCTCGGTGGCGGGTGGCGTTGCCGCTTTCAGCGGCGAGATGATAAGGCCGCTTTCGTCAAGCCTGACCTGGGGCAGCTCGCCCTGTCGGGCGAGGACCGTCACCTGTTCGATCGCCGTGTCGAGCCTGGCGCGCCTTTCCTCGATATGACGATCGAAGTCCGTTTCGATGGCGAGCGGCAACGGCCCCTTCTCGCGAAGCGCGTCGAAGGTGGCCGGCGGGATGAGGTAGCTATCGAAATCGCGGAACTGGCGGCTTCCCGAGACCCATATGTCTCCCGCTCGCAACCGCTCCCGTAGCTGGGACAAGGCGCATAGTTCATAGGCGGCGCGATCGACGATGCCGTCCCGCAGGACGAACGGCCGCCATGCGGAGGGCACAAAGCGCAGCGGCACGCGATCAGGCAAGCGCCGTTTGCCGGTCCGGTATAGCTCCGCGATGATGGTAAGCGCCGACAGGAGTCCCTGCACCGCACCGGCGCCGCGAAATTCGAAGGTGTTGAGAAAGGCACCGGCAAAGAGCTTCACCGTGCGATGCCGCTCGATCAATTCAGCGGTGCGATCGACGGTTTCCGGTCGCCCGAGTACTTCGGCCCGCGCGACCGCCACGGCGAAGCGCTGCCAATCCAGCGCCTCGATCTGCGCCAGAGAGTCCACACCGTTGGTGCGCGCTTCGATGAGAATGCGGCAAGACCCTGTGAGCGTCCGGAGATGGCCTTGCAACTCGCGCACCGTCTTGAGGGCTTTGTCACGGGTCCGGTTCTCGGCGCGACGCGACATGCTGCCCAACAGCTTGTCGAACATCGTCAGGGTGGCATCGGTCAGGCTTTCCTCAAGACGGATGCCCTGCGCCGCCAGCGTCGCATGGCGGCGCAGGGCATTGAGTTCGCCAAGGTGCTGGGGTGTGATCCGGCTGCCTTCGTCCGCCAGCCTGTCAAAAGTCAAAGCCGGGATCATGTCGGCACGGGCGCGATCGAGATCCAGCGCGCGGATATGAGTGAGCCGTTCGATCAGGCGTAGGATGTTGCGCGCTGCCGGCGACTGTGGTGCATTGCGCAGCCAGGATAGCCATGTCGCGGCTTGCCCTGTTCGTCGGGCCAGCAGATCGTCCAGCCCCTGCAGCGTATCGGGCCGCAGGCCGTTCGTGAGCACTTCATAGGTAAGCTGTTCGGCCTGCTGGCGAGCACGCCGGAGTACCGCTTCGAGAACCGATGAAGAAGGCAGGAGGATCTGCCGGCGCCGAAGTTCGTCAACGATGACCCCCGCCATCTGGCCGGGGTGGACGATGGTCTGTGCGATCGGGATCGAGAATGCGACAACTTCGTGGAAAGCCTTGCGGTCGAAAATCCTGAACCCGTGCGATCGTCGGATTTCAACGAGATGTTCGCGACGGGTCTGGTCCCGATGGGCATAGTCCGCGAAGGCTTCGGGCGCGACGCCGAGTTGCTGCGCCACATAGGCGAGCACAGGAGCGGGCGGGACTTCACCCGCTTCCAGCGCACGGCCAGGCCATCTCATATAGAGTAGGAGCATCGCGTAGCCGAGCCGGGTGGCATCGCCGCGACGGCGGCCGACAATTTCCAGGTCGTCACCGGTCAGCGTATAGTGCCGCGCAATCTCGCGCTCATCGAGCGGCGCGCCATAATGCCCTGCCCAGATTTCCGCGCTCACCAGTCGCCGTCTCGCCAAGCACTATCTCCTTCCGCGTCCTTGTCCGTCAGACGGTCCTCTGGCGGCCAACAGGAATATGTCCGTTAACTCTGGACCTGTAACGGCGATTCGGACAAGATCGCATAATGACGGGAAAACGGACAGGATCGGGCATCATGTGGCGCTGATCGGCTATGCGCGC
>CAUJJI010000007.1 GCA_963205265.1 Pseudomonadota bacterium | reverse complement strand
GGGAGCGTTGGGCCGAAATGCAGAATGTCGCGCTCGAGCGCGCCGGGATCGACGCGCAGGTCGATCACCGCAGCCACCAGCGGCGCGGGATCGAGCAGGAGCCGACCGCGCACATGGGGCCGAGCGCGATGGCGATAGAGCGGCGGGCCGAGCAGGTGGCCGCGCGGGAAGGGCGGGCCTATGAGCCGGTGACAGCGGTAGGTCAGCACAACGCCGGCGTCGTCGAGCGGGCCGGCCTGCGCCAGTATATCGAGCGCGGGACGGAATGGCTGCGAGACGTGGGGCAACGGATCGCGGGCAGGCTGCACGATGTTGCGGCCAGCTTGAGCGGTGCGGTCGAGCGCGATCGGCGCGAGGCGGCCGAGGTGCAACGCGCCCGCGAAGCGCAGGAGCGTCTAGCCGCCGATCGCGCCCGTCAGGAGGCGCAGGAGCGCCAGCAGGTGCGGGAACGCGAGCGGGTGGCCGAGAAGTTCAAGACCATCGCCGGGAAGCGCGAGGCGGGCGCACATGGCTATGGCGACCATAACAGCGATTGGAAGGCGACCCCGGAAGCGCTCCGCAAGGCGGTGGACGCCTATAACGGGGCCAATCAGCACACCAAGGATCTCTACATCGAGCAGATCCAGCGCGACCCCCAGATGGCGCGCGCCGTGGGCCAGCTTATCGGTGAGCGGGAGCTGATCCTGCAACGTGATCGGGGGATGAGCTTGTGAGGGCGCGCCTATGTGATCCAATCATATATGATCGGATCATATGCCCAAGAAAAAGCCCTCCTGCCTTGTGGCAGGAGGGCGTCACTCGCGATTTGAGAGGGTCGCGGATCAGAGCGTGAAGCGCAGGCCGACTTGGAACAGCGAAGCCTTGGTCTTGCCGAGGCGATATTCCACGTCCTCGTCCCCGAAGTTCAGCTTGCCCTTGCTGGTCTGGCGATAGGTATAATCGGCGGTCAGATCGATGCCCTTCGTCACCTTTACGGCTGCACCGGCGCGGAGCTGCCATGCGAAGCGAACCGAACCATCGTCGTCGTCAAACGCCTTGAGGTGAGTGCCGACCGCGCCGAGGCCCACGCCGACATAGGGCTTGAACGTGTTGCCGCCGACCGGAATGTCATAGGTGACATTCGCCATCACGGCGAGCTGGCGCAGCTTGGCGACGGAGCCGCTGGTTGCGCTGATCGTGGTGCCATTGATGTCAACGCCGTCCAAATCGTCGGCGCTGATGATGTCGAGTTCGCCAAGACCTTCCACAACATCAGAAAGATCGTCGGCCGTGATCGCGGTGCCGTTCAGGCTCTTGAGCGTGATGCCCTTCACCTTGTTGCGCTGATAGGCCAGTTCGAGTCCGACGCGGACGCCGCCAAAATCATAGCCCAGCTCACCGCCAAAGGTCGCAGCGGACTTGGTGTTGAGCTTTGTGTCGAGGCGATTGTTCGGCTCGGAGAACGTGTCAATGATAGCGAAATCGGGATTGTTGAGATCGGCAACGCCGGTGCGAAGCTGGAAATACATGCCCTTATCGGCTTCATCCTGAGCAAAGGCGGGTGTCGCCAAAGCAGCAGATGCAAGAACAGCACAAGTAATTATCTTCTTCATTTAGAAACCCCCTAAGATAAATACGAAATATCATTGATTTTTCGCGACCCAGCGGGGGGGGGGGGGTAATTGTTAGCTAAAAAAATGCAAGTTATATTTGAGGAGTAAGGAATTTTTTTGCGAAGCGTTGCGGAAACGCAACAAACTTCCATAGTGTGATATTGGCCCTGCGCCTGATCCGTCAGCAAATCCGCTTTGCGACTTCCCGGCGTAGCTTCTCGTCCATCTTCATCAGCGAGGCTCCTACCAACATGAGGGCTTCCATGCGGCAGATCGGCATGGAGCTGGTGGCGGACGGCGTTTCCTTTTTCATGGCGTTCATCCTTCACTATCGCCGCTAGGGCTGTCGCCCTGGCGGCGGAACAGGCGCGACCAGAAGCCGGGGCGGGGGCTGGATTGCGCCGTGGCGCGCTGATCGGTGAGGGCGAGCCGTTGGGCTTGCTCCCGCCAAGCGTTCCGTTCTTCACGCAGTTCGGCAACCTGCTCCCGCAACAGCCTGTTTTCAGCCTGTAAACCGGGGGTGTCACTACTTGTTAAGGCATCCTGTAAAGGCTGCTGCACCCCGTTTACAGGGGGCCAGACGCGGAACAACTCGACAGGCTCAATGCGCCATTCGCCGTTATCGGATTTTTCGGCAGAAACACGGCCAGTCTTGATCGCCTTCATAAGCGTTTGGCGGGTGACACCGACCTTTTCCGATGCTTCTCTTAGGGTGATACCCATGATGTCACTCGCTGTTAAGTTGGCCTGTATAGTATCTATATATCGGTTGCATCGTCAGGGGGAGAGGTATCGGGCGCGCGGAGTTTGTTTCCTAGGCCGGTGACGAGCTGGGAAAGTTCCTCCTGCATCGCCGGATCGGGTTCCGGTTGTTCGGTGGCGGGCAAATCCGGTTCCATGCCGTCGAGGAACGGCTGCGAAGGGGGCGGAAGGCCATCACCAACCGGGAGCTGGCGCTCACCAATGCGGGGAAGGTGGCGCAAGGGCGCTTGGCGGCCGAGTTCTGTCCTGTCAGGCTGTTCCTCTTCGGAGACGACGACCGCCGCGCTGAACAGGCTATAGCGCAGGCCGTCGCGTGCGCCGTGCCATGCAACACGATCATTGACCACGTAAGCATTGGTCTGACTCGTCGCGCCGATCTGGCGGACTTCGATCCATCGCCCTTCGAGCAGATCGGCAATCGCACGTCTCACCGAGCGCGTGGAAAGGTGGCACAGCTTAGCGATTGTCTCTTGGCTAATGACCACCGCGTTATGGTCGCCAAGATTGGCACATAGAATGTGCATGACGGCGCTCGCAGCGGGCTTTTTCGCCAGTATCGCCCATGCTTCGTGAGCTTCCCGGTCCGTTTGAATCCATGTCCCAGCGGGGCGCTTCGCTGGGATCGAAGGGGGCTTCGCCATTGGCTAATATCCGGCATATTTTTCCAAATTCTGGACACGCTGGACTGCTGGCGGCTCCCTGTCAAGTTTTTGGACATAAATGGCCTCACCGTAGGACACGTGTGTCCTCTAATCGAGTCCGATTTCTGGACATAAATGGCCAATGCGGACACCAGAGTCCGGTGTATAGGACTCTGGTGTCCTATAGGGGGTTTGTAACTATCTGATTTTCAGCCGCTTTAATTTCGCCCCTTCTATATGATCTAAAGGGGGTGCGAGCGCGGACCTAAGCGCTGGCGAAGCAGCCCCTTTAGATAGGAACAAAAAGTGAACAATGAGTGCCGCTAGTCGCGGCACACGTTAGGCGTATGACGGACAGGAATCCGTATCCCTTCCACGTCGCACACGCTGCAAGGTCGCAATTGGGCTATCAGGGGGTGCAGGAGGCGATTTCCGGGCCATAGAACGCAGGGAGGCGCTTTGGGGTGTTTTGTGCCATCCAAGGGCTTGGCGGTGCCCTGACGGGCACCAGAGGGCAAACGGGACTGACCTATGCAGCTTCCCGTCTTGGGAAATAAGGATTGTTTCCCATATTGGGAAATGGCATAGAGCGGCCATGAGGATCATCGCCCGCAAAAACATCGTGGCCTATTTCACGACGCATCCCCTGACCCGTGCGTCGCTGACCCATTGGCTAGAGGTTGCGGAAAATGCGGCATGGTCTTCGACGAGCGAAGTCATAGCGGACTTTTCAAAAGCAAAAACAGTGACGGCGGAGCGGGTCAGATTCGAAGTAGCGGGCGGCGATCATAGAATGATTGTTGCATTCCATTTCCGGCGAGGGATCGCTTTCATAAAGTTTATTGGGACACACGCTGAATATGACCGCATCGACGCCGCGACCGTCGATCAGTTTTGAAGGACAGGCAAATGGATATCAGACCTATCAGGAACGATGACGACCATCGGGCGGCGGTTGACGAAATCCGTGCGCTTTGGAACGCGGAAGCGGGCAGCCCGGACGAGGATCGTCTCGACGTGCTGGCAACACTGGTCGATGAATATGAGCGGAAGCGGTGGCCGGTCGACAAGCTGGACCCGGTGGAAGCGATTGAGGCGGCTATGGAGGCGGAAGGGCGCACCCGTGCTGATCTGGCGTCCCTGATCGGACAATCGCGCGCGACCGAGGTTCTGGCTCGCAAGCGGGGACTGACCCTCCACATGATCCGCAAAATCGAACGGGCATGGCATGTCCCTGCATCAGTCCTTGTCCGCGAATATCAATTATCCCGCTAACCTCTCTTATTCACGGCGATGCGGTTGGGCGCCTCTCGGCGCGAGCTTGACGCCACTGCTGCGTGCGGCGGCGTAGAGCGGGCGTGCGGCACCGCTGGCGTCTGTTTCACCGCGCTGTGATCGATGGGCTTTTCTGGTTGAAGGAGTGGGCTCGGGGTTTCTGCGGCACTGCCGCGCCCGCTACGTCGGCGCAGGCTTGAGCGCGAGAACGATGGCACGCAGCAGATCGGCATCCGGACAGGCCGATGCGAGCGCAACGCGGATGCGGGTGGCGCTTTCCATGACGCGGGCAGCAACCTTGAGCAGCCGCAGGCGCAGGGTCGTAAACTCGGCTTTTGCCAGAGCGGCGGTCTTCGGCATCGCCTGCTGAACGCGCCACAACAGCCAGTAGGCAGCAGTGTGCAGGATCAGGCGCATCTGATTGGCATTGGCCGAGCGGCACGATGTGCGATCGCTGGCCAGCTGCGTCTTGTGCAGCTTGATCAGGTTTTCGGCCTGCCCGCGCGCGCAGTAGAGCGTGTCATAGATGTATTCAGCCGATCCCTTGGTCAGGGAAGTGACCACATAACGGATGTCCATGCCCAGCGTGCTGGCCTCGATCCGGGCGACGACACGGCGCTGGCAGCTCCAGCTCTTCGCGCCGTAGCGGGTCTCGGCATAGCTGCGCAGGACCACCCGACCTTCCTCCGCGCGGCGGACCGCGCAGGCATCGGCAGCCGTGACGATGACGGGATCGGCGCGCAGCGCGGCGTTGGTCGGCAGACCGAGCACGTAATCGACACCGGCAGCCTCGCAGAAGGCCATGACCTCGGGCCGCCCATAGTGCCCGTCGCCGCGGATGGTGATGCGGGTATCGGGCCAGTGGCGGCGGATATGGCGCACCAGACGCCGGATATGGCCCGCAGCCTCCTTGCCCGAGGGTGTCTTGCCGGTACGCAGTAGCATCGCCACCGGTCGGCCCGTGGCCGTATCGTAGACATGGATCGGCAGGAAGCAGCGCTCCCCATGATGGCCGTTCCAGAAGGAGAGCTGCTGATAGCCATGCACGACGTCGCAGGTATCATCGATGTCCAGCGTCACGGCTGCCGGAGCAGCGGGATAGCTGGCACAGTAGATGTCGATCATGGCCGCCAGCATCTTGGCCAGCTCGCGCGTGCTCGGCGCATTCTCCCAGCGGCTCATCGTCGGTTGGCTGGCAAGTCCCGCGCCCGATCCCGGCAGCTTGCCCAGCGCCAGGCGGAAGCCCGGATCATCGCGCAGAGCGTCGAGATCATCGGCATCCTCATAGCCGCACGCGATCGCCAGCACACGGGCAAGGAAGATATCCTCAAGTCGATGGACCACCCGCGCAGGATCGCGCGGGTCCGCAATACATGCCGCAAGCTGCTGGCAGATGCCCATCATGCGCTCGGCCTGAGCCAGCAGCAGCACACCGCCATCCGAGGTCAGCCTGCCGCCGTCAAACGCAGCTGTGACCTTCTTGCCGCCAACCGCTGGATACGAAAATACAGCCGCGCTATCATCGCATCCGGCGGGTGTGGTCTGTGGCATTTTCTGTCCCTGAAGTCGGTTAGGATTAGACACCCAGTTCCTAATTCAGATCAGAGCCTTACACCACTCCCGCCAACCCTTCAGACCAACGCTGGTGAATAATCCGGGCTAAATCAGGGTTGTTGCTCATAGAGGGGCACCCACTTGCCCCTGCAGGGGTGACTACACGAAAGTGACGTATCTGCACGGAAAGGGCGAACGGATAGCGAACGTCACGCGGCAAGTAGGGAGTTGACGGCGCGCAGCGGTCGCAAGGCGTCCGGATCGGGTTGATCTTCAACATTCCAGCTATAGTCACCGGTCAGCGAGATATGCTCCCAGCCCAATGGCGCGATGTGGCGTGCGATTTCGTCGGCTGTGCCGATGTCCGCCAGCGCCATTTCGAGATAGCGAGTGTTCCACAAGATGATGGCGGCGACGAGCAGGTTGAGGCCGGAGGCGCGATAGGTCTGGTTCTCGAACCGACGATCGCGCAGTTCGCCGAGCTGGTTGAAGAAGAGCGCGCGGGCGAGCGCGTTGCGGGCTTCGCCTTTGTTGAGGCCCGCCTGGGTGCGCCGGCGCAGGTCGATGTCGCGCAGCCAGTCGAGCATGAAAATGGAGCGTTCGAGGCGGCCCAGCTCGCGTAGTGCGAGGGCCAGTCCGTTCTGTCGCGGATAGGCGGACAAGCGGCGCAGCATTGCCGAAGCAGTGACGGTGCCGGTGCGGATCGACGTGGCGAACCGCAGCAGTTCGTCCCAATGCGCCGCGACATGACCCATTGCGATCGGTTCGGCCGTCATGCCGGCAAGCAAGGGGCCGGATTCTTGGCCGGGAAGGAGGTGTAAACGACGCTCCTTGATGTCGCGCAGGCGCGGCGCGAAGCGGTAGCCGAAGAAGGGCATGAGGCCGAACACATGGTCCGATGCCCCGCCCGTATCGGTGTAGTGCTCCTCGATCGTCAGGCCGGTCTGGTGATACAGCAAGCCATCCAGCACATAGGGCGCTTCGCCAGCGGTCGCCGCGATCACCCGACTTGCGAAGGGGTCATATCGATCCGAGTCATGGGTGTAGAAGGCAACGCCTGGTTCGTTGCCGCTGCGCGCGTTGATGTCGCCGATCGCGGCCCCACGGCCCCCGGCATGAAATTGCTGTCCGTCGCTCGACGAAGTGGTGCCGTCTCCCCACAGCGCGGCGAGCGGCATGGCGCGATGGGCGTCGATCAGCCTTCCCAACGCTTCGCCATAGGCGGCTTCGCTGATGTGCCAGTCGTGAAGATGGGCGAGCTGACGCAGACTTGCGCCCCGGCAGGTTTCCGCCATGCGTGTGAGGCCGAGATTGATGCCATCGGCGAGGATGACCGTGAGCAGCGCATTGCGATCGTCGGCTTCCCGGCCCGAACGACGATGGATGAAGCATTCGCTGAACCCGGTCCAGGCATCGACCTCCAGCAGAAGATCGGTGATCTTCACGCGCGGCAGTCGATCATAGGCGGCGCGACGGGCAATCTCGGTGGCGGGCGGTGTTGCCGCCTTCAGCGGCGAGATGATGAGACCGTTTTCGTCAAGCTTAACCTGGGGCAGCTCCCCTTGCCGTGCAAGGACCGTTACCTGCTCGATCGCCGTGTCGAGCCTGGTGCGCCGTTCCTCGATATGGCGCTCGAAATCCGTTTCGATGGCGAGCGGCAACGGCCCCTTCTCGCGCAGCGCCGCAAAGGTCGCCGGCGGTATGAGATAGCTGTCGAAATCGCGAAACTGCCGGCTTCCCGCGACCCATATATCCCCGGCTCGCAACCGCTCGCGTAGTTGCGACAAGGCGCATAGTTCATAAGCGGCACGATCAACGATGCCATCCCGCAGGACGAACGGGCGCCATGCGGGCGGCACAAAGCGTAGCGGCACGCGATCAGGCAAGCGCCGTTTGCCGGTCCGATATAGCTCCGCGATGATGGCCAGCGCTGACAGGAGCCCCTGAACCGCGCCGGCGCCGCGAAACTCGAAGGCGTTGAGAAAAGCGCCGACAAAGAGCTTCACCGTCCGATGCCGCTCGATCAATTCGGCGGTGCGATCGACGGTTTCCGGTCGCCCGAGCACTTCGGCCTGCTCGACGGCCACGGCGAAGTGCTGCCAGTCCAGCGCCTCGATCTGCGCCAGAGAATCCACGCCCTTGCTGCGCGCGTCGATGAGGAGGCGGCAAGACCCCGTGAGCGTCCGGAGGTGGCCTTGCAACTCGCGCACCGTCTTGAGGGCTTTGTCGCGGGTCCGGTTCTCGGCGCGGCGCGCCATGCTGCCCAACAGCTTGTCGAACATCGTCAGGGTGGCGTCGGTCAGGCTTTCCTCAAGCCGGATGCCGGTTGCCGCCAGCGTCGCATGGCGGCGCAGGGCATTGAGTTCGCCAAGGTGCTGGGGTGTGATGCGGCTGCCTTCGTCCGCCAGCCTGTCAAAAGTCAAAGCCGGGATCATGTCGGCACGGGCGCGATCGAGGCCCAGCGCGCGGATATAGGCGAGCCGTTCGATCAGGCGCAGGATGTTGCGCGCTGCCGGCGATTGTGGCGCATTGCGCATCCAGGATAGCCATGTCGCGACCTGCCCCGGTCGTCGGGCCAGCAAATCGTCCAGGCCCTGAAGGGTGTCAGGCAGCAGGCCATTCGTGAGCACTTCATAGGTAAGCTGTTCGGCTTGCTGGCGCGCCCGCCGCAGCACCGCTTCGAGAATCGACGGAGAAGGCAGGAGGATCTGCAGGCGCCGGAGTTCATCGACGATGACGTCTGCCATCTGGCCGGGGTGTATGATGGTCTGCGCGATTGGGACCGAGAAGGCGACAACTTCACGGAAAGCGTTGCGGTCAAAAATCCTGAACCCGTGCGATCGTCGGATTTCGACGAGATGCTCGCGACGGGTCTGGTCCCGATGGGCATAATCCGCGAAGGCTGCCGGCGCGACGCCGAGTTGCTGCGCCACATAGGCGAGCACAGGAGCGGGCGGGACTTCGCCCGCTTCCAGCGCACGGCCAGGCCATCTCATATATAGCATGAGCATCGCATAGCCGAGCCGGGTGGCATCGCCGCGACGGCGGCCGACAATTTCCAGGTCGTCGCTGGTCAGCGTATAATGACGCGCGATCTCGCGCTCATCGAGCGGCGCGCCATAATGCCTCGCCCAGATTTCCAGGCTCACCAGTCGCCGTCTCGCCAAGCATCATCTCCTTCGCTTTGCGTGTCCGTCAGACGGTCCTCTGGCGGCCAACAGGAATATGTCCGTTAACTCTGGACCTGTAACGGCGATTCGGACAAGATCGCATAATGACGGGAAAACGGACAGGATCGGGCATCATGTGGCGCTGATCGGCTATGCGCGC
>CAUJJI010000006.1 GCA_963205265.1 Pseudomonadota bacterium | reverse complement strand
CGGCTCATCACATCCTGGGGCTGGAGCAGGTCCCAAGGGTTTGGCTGTTCGCCAATTAAAGTGGTACGTGAGCTGGGTTCAGAACGTCGCGAGACAGTTTGGTCCCTATCTGCCGTGGGCGTCGATACTTGAGAGGAGTTGCCCCTAGTACGAGAGGACCGGGGTGAACATGCCTCTGGTGTACCTGTCGTCCTGCCAAGGGCGCAGCAGGGTAGCTATGCATGGACGGGATAACCGCTGAAAGCATCTAAGCGGGAAGCCTCCCTCAAGATAAGGTATCATCGAGTCGTGGTAGACCACCACGTTGATAGGCCGGATGTGGAAGCGCAGTAATGTGTGGAGCTAACCGGTCCTAATAACTCTGTTCGCGCTTGAGAGTCCCACCGTCAATGTCAGTCCTGCAAAGGCTGCATTGGCCGGACGATACAGCCGGACCAACGCCTTAAGAAGTGCATCGATTAAAACCCGTTTCCGCCTGCTTTATTGCTTGGTGGCCATAGCGTCAGTGCCCCACCCGATCCCATCTCGAACTCGGCCGTGAAACCTGACTGCGCCGATGGTACTAACGCTCAAGCGTTGGAAGAGTAGGGCGTCGCCAGGCATTACAGCAGGCGGGCACGGGAAAAACCCATTCACATGTCAGGGCCTTTTCGGCCTGGAGAAAAGGGCCCGCTGCGGCCCTTTTTTCATTTTCGGGATTGCTTCGGCGGTCCCGCGCCCCACATGGGGCAAACATGGTGACGCGGGGTGGAGCAGCCCGGTAGCTCGTCAGGCTCATAACCTGAAGGTCGCAGGTTCAAATCCTGCCCCCGCAACCAACAAAAGACCCCGCTTCGGCGGGGTTTTTTGTTGGTTTGGTGGGAGCCAAGGCCTTGGGCCTCGTTCAGCCGGAGCCGCCGCAGGCGGCGGAGACCATGCGGCGCAGCCGCATAAATCCTGCCCCCGCAACCAACAAACGACCCCGCTTCGGCGGGGTTTTTTCGTTTCCGGCACGGTGCCGTGGCGCGACTGCCGACGGTCGCCGCATGCGGGATTAAATTCACGCCAAATTTACCGTTCTGCGTAAGATCGGAATGTTGCACGGACCATGAGCTGAGGAGCACGGTCATGAGCATGGCAATCGGACAGGGCGCTTCGGGGGCCGCGGGCCTGCGGCACGAACGCCACGGAAATTTCGGGGCGCTGGTATCATCCATCCGCCACGGTGATCTCGACGCTGCGAAGAATGCCTTCGAGGCGCTCGCCGCCCTGGCGCCCGATGCGCCGCGTTGGGACCGCAAGGGCGCGCTGAGCAGGATCGGCGAGGCGATCGAGACGCAGGACGTCGAGGCGGCGCGCGCGGCGCTGAAGGAATTCCAGCAGGGCCACTCCTATCGGCTCGAACCGCCGGCCGAGCGCGAGAAATCGGCGCAAGGCGGGCTGTCGCCCGGCGGCTCGGTCAGCCTGCTCGCCTGATCCGCCCCGCTCCGGGGCGCGACATTGACGGGTCCCGACCGGTCGCAGCGCCCGCTGCGACAGCTTCGCCACCTGGCCTTTGCGCAGGCTGCTTGCTCTTGCACGCGGTCGACCCTAGGTAATGATCCATGGCGGATCACGACGTCCTTGCGCTCAACCAGCTGGCCTACCGCTACGCCGCCGCTGTCGATGCCTGCGACGTCGCTGCCTTCCTCGCCGTGTTCACCCCTGAGGCACGGCTGCGCAGCTACCATCCCGACAGCGACGAGCCCTTCGCCGATCTCACCGGCCATGACCAGCTGGCCTCCATTCCCAACGCCATGCGCCACATGTTCCGCCACACGACGCACATGATGACCAATCACCTGGTCGAGGTGGACGGCGACGAGGCGACCGGATCGGTCCTGTGCACGGCGCGCCATCTCAGCGTCGACCCGCTGGTCCCGGCGGCGCTGACGGTCATCATCCGCTACGTCGACAGCTACCGCCGGCGGGCTGGCGGATGGCTCATCGCCGATCGCGAGATCCGCTTCCTGTGGAGCGAGCGGCACGAGGTCGTCGACAGCGGTTTCTCGCCGTCGGCCGGCAGCAGCGGCTGAACACGAGGTCTGGGGGAGAGCGATCATGGCGACAAGGGCACGGCTCGATATCAAGGTGATCACGCCCGCAGTCGGCGCGATCGCCGAAGGCGTGGACCTCGGTGCAGAACTCGATGCGGATTGCGTCGCCGGAATCCGGCGCGCGGTTCTCGACCGTGGCGTCGTCTTCTTCCGCGACCAGGCGATCGGGCGCGAGCAGATTCGTGCCTTCCTCAAGAATTTCGGCCAGCTGGCGACCGATCCGTTCTCGGTCGCGGCGCTGCAGCCCCTGGCCGAGGAGCATGCCGTCCACGACATGCCGACCTACGGCAACAGCCGGGCCACCGCGGTATGGCACATGGATTCGACGCTGGCTCTGGAACCGGCCGCCTTGCTCGCCCTGCGCGCGGTGGAGCTGCCGGCCTCGGGCGGCGGCGATACCTGCTGGGGCAGCATGGTCGCCGCATACGAGACGCTTTCCGCGCCGGTCCGGGCGATGATCGACGGCCTCGAGGCCGAGCATTCGGCCTACAAGACGCTGCCCCTGCTGGGCGGTGCCAACACCGGCTTCCTGCAAGAGGCGATGCGCAGCGTCCATCCGGTCGTGCGCGTCCACCCCGAGACCGGGCGCCGCGCGCTGTTCGTCAACGAGCTGTGGACGGAATCGATCGTCGGTCTGTCGCAGCACGAGAGCGACAGCCTGCTGCGCATGCTCTGGGACCATGCCGCCAGGCCTGAGTTCACCATGCGCTGGCAATGGCGGGTGAACGACCTGGCGCTGTGGGACAACCGCTCGTTCCAGCACTATGCGGTGCGCGACTATCAGGGCACGCGGGTGCTGCAGAAGGGCTATATCCGGGGCGACCGCCCGGTCGGCCCGCAGGGCTGACTGCCCGCCTTGCCAGGCAAGCCATGCGCTCTGGCGCTTCTCGACGGCGAACTGGACCCTGGGCAATTGTCGAATCGAACGCCGCCCGCTTCAATGCGGCGAAATCAGTTTGGGGGAGAAGGGAATGGCCGGGGTTTTCGAAGGCGTGAGGGTGATCGAACTGGCGCAATACGTCTATGTGCCCGGCGCCGCCGTGATGCTGGCCGACCAGGGCGCCGAAGTGATCAAGATCGAGGCGCTCGACGGCGACCCCTATCGCACGCTGCAGGTGGGCGTCCCGCGCAACCTCGGCACCATCAACATCGCGATGGAGCAGAACAACCGCAACAAGAAGAGCGTCGCGCTCGATCTCAAGAGCGAGGAGGGCAGGGAGGCCCTGCTCAAGCTGGTCGAGACCGCCGACGTCTTCCTCACCAGCCTGCGGCCCAAGGCGATCGAGGCGCTGCGGCTCGGCGTCGCGGAGCTGCGGGCGCGCAATCCGCGGATCATCTATGTGCGCGGTAACGGCGTCGGCTTTCGGGGAGCGGAAGCGAATCGGCCCGGCTTCGACGCGTCGGCTTTCTGGGCGCGCGGCGGGGCCTGCTATGCCTTCACCCGGCCCGGCCAGCAGCCGACCAGTCCGCGCCCGGCCTACGGCGATCACACCGGCTCACTGGCGATCGCCTACGGCATCGCCGCGGCCCTGTTCAAGCGCGCCATGACCGGCGAGCCGACGGTCGTCGAGAATTCGCTGCTGTCGACCGCCTGCTGGGTGCTGTCGGGCGACATCACGATGACGCAGCTGCCCGGCTACCAGACCCATCCCCAGCAGCAGATCAGGCGGCCGCTGACCTATGCCTACAGCACGCGCGACGGGCGGTTGGTGCAACTGATGATCCTCAACCCGCAGCCGCGCTGGGCGGCGCTGTGCGACATTCTCGGGCTCGATCACATCGTCGACGATCCCCGCTTCGCCAGCGACCAGGCGCGCAACGCCGATCCCGATCCGCTGATCGCGATCTTGCAGGAGGCTTTCGCCAGGCGCGACTTCGCCGAATGGCGGCCGCTGCTGGAATCGATCGATATCCCGTGGGAGCTGATCAGCTCGATCGAGGACGTCACCAACGACCCGCAAGTGCAGGTGAACGGGATGATGCAGAAGCTGGCGGTAGGCGACCAGGCGATCGACATCGTCGCCGGGCCGACCTCGTTCGACGGCGATGCGATCTTCGGCACGGCCTGCTCTGCGCCCGAGCTCGGCGCCCATACCGCGGAGCTGCTCCGCGAAGTAGGCTACGGCGAAGAGGCGATTGCCGATCTGCAGGCGAGGGCAGTCGCGAAGTAGGGGGCCAGGTCCTCCCCGTATGGGGCGGACCCCGGGGTGACCTCACTCCGCTAATGCACGCCTAGCCGGAACCGCTGCAGGCCCAGCAGCAGGAAGATGATGCTGCCGGCGAACGAGCCGGCGGCGGCGATGACCAGGTACAGGTCGAAGCTGTTGGTGGTCTTCAGCGCGACGCCCAGGATGATGTTGCCGATCGCCATGGCCGATCCGATCGAGGCCGACAGCAGGCCCATCACCGTGCTGAAGATCGCCATGTTGAAATAGCGGGTGACCAGGTAGGGAATGACGTCGCCCTCGCTGCCGAACGACAGGCCCATCAGCAGGATGGCGCAGCCCACTACCAGCGGCGTATCGTAGCTCGAGGCAAGCATCAGCAGGCCGACGAAGGGCAGTCCGAAGCCGATCGCGGCAATGATGTGGCCGGGCAGCGAATCCAGTGCCAGGCCGGCGGCGAAGCGTCCGACGATCGAGCCGATCGCGAAGGTCGAGATCATCATCGCCGCATCGGCATCGGAAATGCCCTGGTCGAGGACCACCAGCTTGATCTGCGAAATCGCCAGGGTGAACGGCAGGTTCACCAGGAAGCAGGCGAGCAGCATCATCCAGAACAGGGGCATGCGGAAAATGGTGCGATAGACGCCTTTGCGGGCCTGCTCGGCGGCGGGATCTCCCGCCGGGGAATCCGCAGGCCGTTGGCGCCGCGGCAGCAGCGCGATGGTGGCGACGGCGCAGACAGCGCAGAATACGGCGATGGCGAGGTAGCCGGCGCGCCAGCCGTTCCGTTCCACGAAAGTGGTGATCAGCGGGCTGCCGAGAGCCGCGATCAGCGGCGGGCTGCTGCCGGCGATGGCCAGCGCCAGGCCGCGGCGCACCGAGAACGCTTCGGCCACGACGCGCGAATAGACGGTGGCCGTGGTCGTGGAGCAGATGATGGTCTGGGCGATGTAGATGCCGAGGTAGAGATAGATGTCGCCGCTCATCATGGCGATGGCGACCAGGAACAGGGGAAAGCTGAGCGCTCCCGTTGCCGCCACCGGCCTCACGCCGAACAGGTCGGTCAGCCTCCCCGCGATCGGCAGGCAGAACAGGACCAGTATCTGCACGATGCCGAGCATCGCCCATTGCGAGCGCGTCCAGCCGAACTCCTCGATCAGGTAGGGCGCAAAAGTGCTGAGGATATAGCTGTTCAGCGACAGCGCCGATCCCATGCCGAGAAAGGACGCCGTGAGCGGCCGCCAATGCTGCCGGAATTCGCCGAAATCGCGCAATCGTGCCTCCCCGCCGTGCTTCGCTCGTCTATCCGATGCGGCAGTGGGCGGAGCAAGTCCTTTGTCGGCCGCGCGGGGGCAATCGGGCGGTCCCGCCCATGCCGCAATCCTTGACTTTTTGCGCGATCCTCCCTAGCTGGCTGCTTTCCCCCATCCTTTGTTCCGGAGTGCCCATGGCGCGCGTTACCGTCGAAGATTGCGTCGACAAGGTTCCCAATCGTTTCGATCTCGTCCTGTTCGCTGCGCAGCGCGCGCGCGAGATCTCGGGCGGGGCGGAGCTTACCATCGATCGCGATCGCGACAAGAACCTCGTCGTCGCCCTGCGCGAGATCGCCGAGGAGACGGTCGTCCCCACCCAGCTGCGCGAGACGCTGGTCTCGTCGCTGCAGCGCGTCCTGCCCGAGGACGACGACGAGGTCGACGACATCGGCTCGCTCAGCCAGTCGGCCGAGGCCCTGCGCATCACCGCCGCGGCGCCGATGCGCAACACTTCGATCGGCGGGGACTACGACGGCTGAACTGCGCACGGCAGTCGGCGAAAGAGGGCTCCGGCATTCCGGGGCCCTTTTTGTTTGGCCAAACTATCGTTCGGCTCCGGGTGGATATAGCCGGCGGCTGTGTACGATGTTGAGAATCTCCACGCGATCCACGCCCACGCGATAGATGAGCACATAGTTCGGGTGGACGACCGCTTCGCGCGTTTGCGGCGCGCGTCCAGGCCGGCAGCGATAGGGATGATCGATCAACCGTTCGGAGTAATACCAAGGCGCGTTGATCAGAACCCATGAGCCCATTGGCGCAGTCCAAGGGACATGATGCGCCATGGCTGCTCGACGAGCTTGTTCCAGGCGAAGCAGCAGTGATCGACGATGTCGTCGTAGGATTGGAAGATGCGGT
>CAUJJI010000005.1 GCA_963205265.1 Pseudomonadota bacterium | reverse complement strand
CCATATGGCGAAGCTCGCCGCCCTGGTCGCGCAGGCCGCCCCTCAGGCGAAGCCAGCCCACCAAATCAATCGGCCCAGCCTTGGGCACTTCTGCCCCGTTCCATGCCCTGATCGTGTGCTGCGTCAGTTCGCCCCGCTCGTTCGGTGCCCGCGCCGGAGCAAAGCGCCCGGCTTGGATGCGGGCGGCCTCATCGACGCTGCCCACCTGGTTCGACGGGATCGGCAGGACATCGGAAGGCATGACACCCTGCGCAGCCTGTCGCACCTGCGCTTCGCTGATCGGGTCGAGAAGGCGGCCAGGACGGGTTGCGCCCATGTCCAGATAATCGCGGGTGCGCGGTGCCTGCGCGAGACTGGCGCCGGGATTGCCTGCCATCGCCATCGAACGGGGCGGGACCGGCGTCTGGTTGATGTCGAGCCAGTCGCGCGCCCGGCCGTTGGGCTCCGGAATAGCTATCGGCTTGGGAGCATTGACCTCGAACCCTGCCGGCGGCGGCGGGACATTCTCGATGTCGATGATATCACGCACGCGGCCCTGCGCTGCGATATCCCCCAGCGTAGCCCCAGATTGCCCGCCAGGAGCGACAGGAGCGCGTGGAGGCATTCGACCCCTCACATAGTCCCCCAGACGCGGAGCGTAGCGCACAGCGCCTTCTAGGGCCTTTCCAGCCACTGCGCCCGTCGCAGCGCCGAGAGGCACGCCAATGGCCCCGCCAATGGCACGCTGCCCGATATCGCCATCAGTGCCGAGAAAGCCCTGCGCAGCCCCGTACATGCCGCCCACGCGGGCAAGCTGCGGCACAGTCCGCGCCTTGGACCCGAACGGCACCACTAGGCCGCCGGCAATCTCGCCTGTCAGTTCGGCAGCGGGGTGCGCAAACTGGTCGTAACCGAGGATTGAGCTATTCTGTGCCTGGTTGTTCTGCCAAATGTCTGCAAGGCGTCGGTCGCTGTTCCACAGGTTCTCGCGATTGGGCGTCAGGCCGGCAGTGTCGACGAATGCGCCAAGCTCATCGAGGCCACCGGCTAGGGCACCGGACCCCACGCCGCGAACCCCGGCACCAAGGGCACCGTCCCCCATGTCGGTCAGGACCTTCGGCGGCTTGGTGTAGTTCAAGCCGATGCCGGTACGTGCCTTGTCCGACGCGGCGCGCGCCTTCGCGACTTCGGCAGGATCAACCCGAAACCCGCCGTTCTCGAATGCATAGGCCGCCACCTGCTGCGGCGTCATCGAGCGGTCGTTGAGCAGTTCCAGGAAGCGCTTTTCGACTTCCGGGCGCATGCCCGCCTGCGGTGTCGGAACGTCCCAGAACTGCGCCACGTCCTCGCGAGCAGGCGCAGCCATAGGAGCCTTGCGGTACTCGGCCGGCGGCTGGTTGAAAGTCTGGTGAAGCCCCAGCCGGTTTTGGCGGGCTAGCCGTTCCGCCTGCATGTATTCGAACCGCCGTTGCGGATCGTTGGCGAGAAAGCCCGGCGCGGCATAGGCAGAACCCTGCCGGGCCAATGACTGGCCGAGGTCCCGGCCATCGACCGACACCGGTGCCACCGGGCGATTGAAAGACTGCGACACGGGCGCACCGACAGACGCGCGAGCGCGGTCCATGATCTCACTGAGCGAGGCAAGCGACTGCTGGCCGATCGGAACGGCCTGCCCCTGCCGGTCCCACCCCTGCTGCTGCAGCTCCGGCGCATCGACACCCCACAACCGCAGGTTGTTGCCGGTCGACATCGAGAGCGTATCGCCGTCGATCGCGCCCGTGATGTCGCCGAGAGTCCGGTTCGGGGCACCCTGCTTGCGCGGAGGATTGCCCGCAGGCACCGGCTGGTCGAGCGAGAACCCAGGCGGCGGCGGGGGCGTATCATCCTTCTCATCGTCGAGACGAAAGCCGGGAGGTGGGAGCGGGCGGCGGCTCACTGCGTCGGACGGCCCATCGAGTCGACCGGAACCCCATTCCGGTTTCGCCAGGCGCCGTCACGGTAAACGATGACTTCGCCGCTGGGACTTGTCGCCTTGGGCTGATAGGATTGTTCGTTCATCGCACTTGTCTCCTTCACTGGACCGCGCGCCCTGCACCGTCGACCCAGCGGCCACCACGGAAGTAGACCGTTCGCCCGTTGCCATCAGTCGCGGTCGGGACCTTCGGAGCCGATCGGCCGGGAGCACGGGGACGAGGTGGCGGCGGGTTCTGGTCGCGGTACGTCGGAGCACCACGAACCTGCATGCGGCCCTTCTGGCGGATTGCCTCGATCGCCAGCTTCCGCTCCTGCTCCGCATCGGCCAACGTCGATTTCTGCCCGAACGCGGTAGGGCCATAGGCTCCAAGCTCCTGGTCGCGAATGGCGTTGTTTGCCTCCGTGGAGCCGGCCAGGAAGCCGAGCGATTGCGCATATTGCTGCCCGCGTGTCGGCGCCTGATACACACCGCCGCCGGCCTGCGGATCACCAAAGACTCGCTGGTCGCCCGGATTGAGCGTCGCAGCATCGTAGCGGCTGGTAGCTGCCCGGGCCATGTTCGAACCCCAGGCCTTGGGG
>CAUJJI010000004.1 GCA_963205265.1 Pseudomonadota bacterium | reverse complement strand
CAACGCTTCGCACCTCAGGGTTCAAACCGCCAAGCCTGTCGTGCCAGGCAAACCGAGGCGCCGGCTTTTCCGTGCGTTGGTTTCCTTCCCGGCGTAAGCCCGCATTCGCCAGCGGGGGTAAAGCTGTGTCTAGTTCCTCCCCGGCACGGGGAGGGGGACCGCGACGCGCAGCGGCGTGGTGGAGGGGCACCGGCCTCGTCTCCGAACATCGGTGGGACAGAGGTGCTCCCAACATCCGTTCAGAGTAGCCGCACCTGCCCCTCCACCATGCTGCGCATGGTCCCCCTCCCCTTCCAGGGGAGGATCTTGTAGCCGCATTCCCCTTCCGCCCTCTCACCGCCGAGGAGCCGCTCCTAGCCCTTGCGACCGGGCCCGAGCATCAGCAGCAGTGCCGAGCCCATCAGCACGGCCACGCCGACGATCACCAGGTAGGTCTCGTAGCCCCCGGTCCGCGCCATGGTGACGCTCAGCAGCGCGGCGCCCGAGGCGGTGGAGAACGAGGTGGCGAAAGTCATCAGCCCCATCACCGAGCTGTAGATCCCGACGCCGAAATGGCGGGCGACGAGGAAGCCGAGGATGTCGCCTTCGGCACCGAAGGAAAAGCCGATGCAGAATACGGCGAACGTCAGCACCGTGGGCGCGTCGATGCTCGAGGCGATGAGGAACAGGCCCACGCTGGGCAGGCCGAGCGTAACGAAGGAGACGATGTCGGGGCGGTAGCGGTCGAGCGAGAGCCCGGCGACGAAGCGCCCGGCAAGCATGCCCAGCGGCAGCGCCGACAGCATCACCGCCGTGCCTTCGCCGCTGACGCCGTTGTCGAGCAGCAGCAGCTTGAGCTGGACCAGCATGATCGTCGCCGGCAGGTTGCACAGCAGCATGGCGCCGAGCAGGATCCAGAACGCCTTGGTCCGCACGATGACGGGATAGTCCTCGCGCGCGCGGCGGCGGACGGGTGCGGCGGCGGCCGGGGCATCCTTGCGCTCGGGCGGGATCAGCAGGAAGGTCGCCAGCCCGGCGATCGTGCCGAAGACGGCCAGGGCCTGGTAGGCGGCGCGCCAGCCCTCGGCCTCGACATAGGCATTGAGGATCGGCGCGCCGATCGCGCCGGTGATCGCCGGGCCCGATGCGGCGATCGCCAGCGCGAGGCCGCGCGCCCGCTCGACATGCTGGACGACCAGGCGGGTATAGACCGTGGCCGTCGTCGTCACGCAGAGCAGGCTCTGGACGAAGAAGATGGCGACATAGACCCACAGCTCGCCGCTCATCAGGCTGTAGGCGAGATAGGCGAGCGGCAGCGTGGTCATGCCGATCAGCGCGGTCAGCCTGACGCCGATGACGTCGGCAAGCCGGCCGATAAAGGGAAAGGCGAAGGACGTGACCAGCGCCAGGCTGCCGACCAGCGCGAAGTCCGACCTCGACCAGTGGTTGTCGGCGACGAGGCTCGGCGCGATTGCCGTCGTCACCGTGCCTGCAGTCGACATGCCGGTGGCAAGGCCGAGAGTCGCCGCCAGCAGCGGGCGCCAGGCGGCGCGCAGTTCGGCTAGATAGCTGATCGTCTTCTCCCGAGGCTGAACAGGTGTTCGGCGATCTTACCTAGGCAGGCTCGGTGCACAGCGTCAATGGACGAGCGCGGCGACGCCCCAGATGACCCCGACGATCAGGAAGATCCCGCAGACGTCGAGGAGGAAGCCGGCCTTAAGCACCCGCGGCAGGGCGACATGGCCGGTGGCCCAGGCGATCGCGTTCGGCCCGGTCCCGGCCGGCAGCATGAAGCCCCAGCTGGCGGCGATGGCGGCCGGCAGGGCGAGCAGGATCGGGTCCGCGCCCAGCGCCACGACCAGCGCCGCCACTACCGGCATGATCCCGGTCGCGCAGGCGACGTTGCTGGCGAACTCGGTGATGACGATGACGAAGCCCACCAGCACCAGCGCGAGCACCGGCAGCGGCACTGCCGAGAGCGGCAGCAGCTTGGCGCCGAGCCAGTCGGCAAGGCCGGCCTCGCCCATGCCCATCGCCAGGGCGAGGCCGCCGCCGAACATCAGCACGACGTCCCACGGCGCGCGGTTGGCTTCCTGCCAGACCAGCATCGGCCGGCCGGTGCCGTCGGGCAGGACGAAGAGCGCGAGCCCGGCGATGGCGGCGATCGTCCCGTCGGTCAGCGCGCCCTTGGGAAACAGCGGCTCGAGCAGCGGCTGCGACAGCCAGGCGAGCAGCGCCAGCGCGACGACGGGAACCAGGCGCTTCTCGGGCACGGTCCATTCGCTGGCGCCGGCGATGGCCGCGCGGGCCGCGGTGGGATCGAAGCGATCGTCGCGCAGGCGCTGGACGCGGGCGATGATCAGCGCCGCCAGCGGGACGCCGAGGAGGACGACGGGAACGCCGTAGAGGCTCCATTCGGCAAAGCTGATCTTCACCCCCACCGACTTCTCGATAAGGCCGACGCCGATGGCGTTGGTCGGGGTGCCGACGATGGTGCCGAAGCCGCCGATGTTGGCGGCGAAGGCGATGCCCATCGGCAGGGCGCCGGCGATGCCTTTGGTCTCGCCCGGCTGGACGCCGCCGGCGGCGAGCATGGCCAGCGCCATCGGCATCATGATCAGCGCGGTCGACGTATTGGAATTGATCGAGGAAAGCAGCGCGGTCGCGGTCATCACCGCCAGCAGGACTCGCCAGGGGGTGTCGCCGGCGCGGCTGAGGATGGCGAGCGCCAGGCGGCGGTGCAGGCCGGTCCGCTCGATCGACAGCGCCAGGAAGGCGCCGCCGATGAACAGGAACATGATCGGCGAGTAATAGGCCGAGGCCGTCTTGTTGGCATCGGCGACGCCGATCAGCGGCAGCACGACGAAAGGCAGGAAAGCGGTGGCATAGAGCGGCAGCGCCTCGGTCATCCACCAGACCGCCATCCACCAGACCAGCCCGGCGGTCGGCCAGGCCAGGGCCGGCATGCCCTCGGGCGGAGGGAGGACGAATGTGAGGACGAAGCCGGCCAGGCCGACGAGAAAGCCGATACGCGCAGTGGTCATTCGTGCCCCCGATCCCTTGGCGCAGGGGTTTAGCAGCGCGGGGGCGGGAGGCAAGGTGGGGGCCGTTCGTCGTCCCGGGATCGACCCAGGACTGCCGGCTTCGTCGATGGAACTTTGCAGCAAGCCCGCTCCCCGGCGCAGGCCGGCTACAGAGGGACGATCATCGGCAGCGCTCTCGCCGAATCCTGCCCAGCCGACCGAGGCCCCGGCCTGCGCCGGGGAGCTGGTACGGCGGGACGGCCATGCAACTTACTTCGGCGCCAACACCATCAGCATCTGGCGGCCTTCCATGCGGGGATAGGCCTCGACCTTGGCGACTTCGGCGATGTCTTCCTGCACGCGGCGCAGCAGGTCCATGCCGAGCTGCTGGTGCGACAGCTCGCGGCCACGGAAGCGCAGGGTGATCTTGACCTTGTCGCCGTCCTCGATGAAGCGCTGCACGTTGCGCATCTTCACGTCGTAGTCGTGATCATCGATGTTGGGACGCATCTTGATTTCCTTGATGTCCTGCGTCTTCTGCGTCTTGCGCGCGAGATTGGCCTTCTTCTGCGCTTCGTAGCGGAATTTGCCGACATCGAGGAACTTGCACACCGGGGGATCGGCGTTCGGCGAGACTTCGACCAGGTCCAGGCCGACTTCGGCAGCCTGCTCGATCGCCTCGCGCGTATACATGACGCCCAGATTTTCACCGTTCTCGTCGATGACGCGAACCTTGTCGACAGAGATCATGTTGTTGAAGCGCGGCCCGCTCTTCACGGGGGGCGTCATCATGCGCCGGGGTGGGGGTGCTATAAGTGCTCTCCTGGCTGTTGCTGCGATGGTGTGCTGCGATGGTGGTCGACTGCGCGCGTCCTTAGATCGAATCGCGCCGTCAAGGAAAGTGGGAATAATCGCTTGTCCGCCCTGCCTTGGCAATCATGCGGCGGCTCGCCACAGCGGATACTGCACGAGACGGCCGGCAGCGGGCAGCACGGCGTCGATCGCCCGGGCCGGCTGCATTGCGGCGACGATGACGGGATCGGCCGCATCCATGCCCCCGGTCAGGGCGCCGAAGGCGGGCAGGATCAGCCGCCGCTCGCTCATCACCGCGCAGGGCCGGGCGATTCGGCGGCCGCGCCGGGTCAGCGTCAGGCGGGGGTGGTAGTGGCCGGAGAGCTCGGGCCGGCTCTCGTCGCCCTCGGCCTTGTGGCGGAGCACCAGCGGACCGACCCCGGCCTCCTGTGCGCAATCGCCGCCGATCGCGGCGCGGAAGCGGGAATCGTGATTGCCGGTGATCCAGACCCATTGCGTCGCCCGCGTCAGCGCCGCCAGCATGCCCGCGGCATGCGGCTCGAGCCGCGCTTCGCCCGAATCGTCGTGGAAGCTGTCGCCCAGCGCATAGACGCGGCGTGCGCCGGTCTCGCCCACGGCCAGCGCCAGCCGCTCGAGCGTGGCGCGGCTGTCGTAGGGCGGCAGCAGTTGGCCATGGCCGGCGAAGTAGCTCGCCTTCTCGAGATGCAGGTCGGCGACCAGCAGCGCCTGCTCGCGCGGCCAGAAGAGCGCGCGGCCGTGGACCAGCCACATATCCTCGCCTGCGAACGAAAAGGGAACCATGGCTTGCCCTTGCCGCAGCGCCGGGGATTTGGCAAGCGGCGCCGACCACCGAGAGGAAGCCGATGATCGACTGGACACCCTATACCGCCCGGGCACGCGAATGGTTCGAAAGCCTGCGCGACGCGATCTGCGCGGAATTCGAGGCGATCGAGCGCGAGGCGGGCAGCGCCGCCGCCTTCGACTATGCCCCCTGGCAGCGCGCCGCGGTGGAAGGCGGCGAGGGCGCGGAAGGCGAGACCGGCGGCGGCGTGCGCGGGCTGATGAAGGGCCAGGTGTTCGAGAAGGTCGGCGTCAACGTCTCGACCGTGGTCGGCGAACTGTCGCGCGACTTCGCCGGCACGATCAACGGCGCCTCGGCCGACCGGCCGGCCTTTTCCGCGACCGGCATCAGCCTCGTCGCGCACATGGCCAATCCGCACGTGCCGGCCGTGCATATGAACACGCGCTTCCTGACCACGACCAAGGCATGGTTCGGCGGCGGCGCCGATCTCAACCCGCCGATCCCCTACGACGAGGACACGGCGGAGTTCCACGCCGCGTTCAAGGCGGCCTGCGATGCCCATGGTGCCGACTACTACGACCGCTTCAGGCAATGGGCCGACGACTATTTCTACATCCCCCACCGCAAGGTCCACCGCGGCGTCGGCGGCATCTTCTACGACCACATGGAATGCGGCGACGAGGCCGCCTGGGAAGCCAATTTCGCTTTCACCAAGGCGGTGGGCGAGGCGTTCCTGGCGGTCTTCCCGCGCCTGGTGCGCCGGCGGATGGGCATGGCCTTCACTCCCGCCGAAAAGCAGCGCCAGCTCGAATGGCGCGGGCGCTATGCCGAATTCAACCTCGTCTATGACCGCGGCACGCTGTTCGGCCTGAAGACCGGCGGCAACATCGACGCCATCCTGATGAGCCTGCCGCCCGAAGCGGTGTGGAGCTGAGGGGCAAGCGACGGGAGGCAGTGATCGTCGTCGCAGCCTGGGGCGACGAGCGAGTCCGACCGTGCTCCGTCAAGGATGAGGAAAAATTGCCCTAGTCCAGCACCGGCCCCAGCCACTGCTTCAGCCGGGCGATGACCGGCCGCGAGAGCGGGGTACGCTCGAAGAAGATGTCGGGATTGACTCGCAGGATGGGAAGCATCTCCTCGGCCTGCTGCCAGCTCTTCTGCGCCTTGGCCTTATCGCCCATGCGCGATTCGTAGGCGGCGGCGAAGATCGGCAGGACCGGCAGCGTGTGGTTGAGCTGGCGCAGCTGCGCCAAGGCCTTGCCGGCCGCTGCCGTATCCTCGCGCATCATGGCCGCGGCGAACTTGGCGATGAAGTACCACGGCGGCGGATTGGGATGGCGGGCGATCGCCCGGTCGACGATCGGCTCGCCGGCCGGGTCGTTGCGCAGCGCCATGATCGTGCCGACGAAGCCTTCGACTTCGAGGTTGTAGGGGTTCAGCGCCATCGCCTGCTCGGCCGCGGCGTGGACCGCCGCGTCGTCGCCGGCGAAGGCATAGGCGCGCGTGGCCACGGTCGGCAGGAACGGCGAGGTCTGGTTCAGCGCGCGGGAGTGTTCCAGCGTCCGCAGGGCATCGTCGATCAGGCGGCGGCGCCCGCTCTCGCTGACCGCGACGATCGACTTGTCGAGCTGGCTCCAGGCGTAGAGGGCGGCCGGGATCGCCCGGTCCGGCATGGCCGCGTGCCAGCGCTCCGAGCAGTCGGCGAGCACCGGGTCGTTGAGCATGTGGCTGTTGAGCATCTGGCCGGTGAAGCGCAGCCAGCAGCCGTAGGGCGTTTCGGCATCGTAGTTCATGCGCCGCTCGTTGGCCGCGATCAGGCCGGTGCCGTGGGCGACGATGAAGGCGGTGCGGGCGACCGCTTCATCGTCGTTGAGATCGAGATCGGCCCGCTCGGCCAGGGTGACGTCGGTGCCGGACCAGAGCAGCCGGTCGTTCTGCCGCTCGACCACGAAGCTGTTCAGCAGCAGGTTGTCGCCCGAAGCGTAGAGCTTGAGGTTCACCGCATAGTTCGCTTTCGCGGCGCTGTCGTACAGCACCCTGATGCCGGAATACTTCGACATGCGCATCAGCAGTGCCTGGCGCAGGAGATCGGCGTAGCGCGGGTCGGCGCGGCCGCCGGAATTGTCTTCGACGGTCACCGTCACCGCGGGAAAGTTGAAATTGCGCCAGCGCGCCAGCTCGGCCTGCTCGTGCGAGCGCCAGGCCATGATGCCGAGCACGGCCGCGCCCAGCACCAGCAGCGCGGCGAAGATCAGCAGCGGCGTGCGGCGGCGGCCCGGCCGGGGCAGGAGTGCCTGCAGCGTCTCCGTCGCGGCGGGACGGTCCTGCCGCACCTGGGGCTGCTGCGGCACCAGGCGTACGGTGTAGGCGCCGCTGTCGATCGTCAGCCGCTGCCGGCGCGAAGCGCCCGCCGAGGCATAGAAGCCGTCGAGCGCCTTGCGCAGCCGGGCGACCTGGACTCTGGCATAGGTATCGACTTGCGGATCGAGATCGGGGCTGCGTCCCAGCCCTTCGATCGCCACCGAATAGGATTTGAGCGTGTGGCCGTCGCCGCGCAGGGTCATCCTGACAAGGTAGTCGAGCAGGCGCGCAAGCACTGGCGAGCGCACGAAGGTCGCGTCCGCCAGAACCGATGCCAGCTCAGCCTCCATTGCGGCCTGGCTGCTCACGTTATCCTTCCCCGTTCCCGGTCCTGCCCCGGAGTGTCCGTTATTCCGCATTAACGCTGCACGGGCCGAAAACCGAAGCCTTTGCCTGCACTTCTAGCGGCGTAACACTGACTGATTAACCGTTTCATACTTCCCGGTAATTGTCACTAGTGGCTCAAGCATGACCTGTGCATCGAAATCGCTCGGGCTCCGATTGCCAACTCGTCACCTGCACACCTGGGCAGAGCGTATCGTGGCTATCGGCTAGGGGGTCAACTACGATAATGCAAATCAAGAGCACGCCGGGAGAGAGCCCGGTCCCCGCCGGCGACCGCCGCGCGGCCGAGCGGACGACCTCGGTCTATCGGCCGGTTCTCATCGAGACTGCCGAATTCGGCGGGTTCTGCCTGGTGAGGAACCTTTCCCCGGGCGGCATGATGGGCGTGGTCTATACGCAGTTCGGCGCCGAGCAGCCGGTCACCGTCCAGTTCCATCCCGACCATGTCGTCACCGGCGTGATCGTCTGGTCGAAGGAGGGCAGGATCGGCATCCGGTTCAACACGCGCATCGATGTCGACGCGGTACTGCAGAACCTGGCCAGCAAGAGCGTCGGCACCAGGGTGAACCGCGCGCCGCGGCTGCCGATCGAATATCCGGCGGAAGTGGAGATCGGCGGGCGCCTGCGCAAGATCAGGCTGCTCGACATTTCGCAGCGCGGGATGAAGGCGGTGGTCAACTGCCCGATGCAGCCGGGCGACGAGCTGGTCGTGCGCCTCGAAGGGCTGCAGCCCCACCGGGCCGAAGTGCGCTGGGTGGAGGACGGCGTCGCCGGGCTCAACTTCATCCTGCCGATCGGCTTCGAGGATCTCGCCCGCTGGGTGATTGAGCGGCAGTCCGCGCAGCCGCACAGCTGGTGAAGCCGGTCGCTGGCCGGCGCTTCAGGCCGGTAGGGGCGAGTCCGGGATGGAGATGTCGGCGGGGGCGAGCCCGGCAAGGCGGCGCGCGTGCATCGCAGCGAACGCCGCTTCCAATTGCCGCGTGTAGCTTCGCGTCGCGAACAGCGCGCAGCTTCCGCGGCCCGCTGCCAGCCTTTCGCGCAATCGGCCGAGCAGCTGCGGCTCCGTGGCCAGCCTGAGCGCGAGCTCCTCGTAGGCGGCCACGCTCGTGGTGACGAGCTCGGGCAGCCCGGCGGCCGTGACCAGGCTGGCGCAGACTCGCGCGGCGAACTGGCGGCCGGCCTTGGTCAGCACCGGCAGTCCCGCCCAGAGCGCGTCGCTGGCCGTGGTGTGGGCATTGACGTTGAAAGTGTCGAGGAACAGGTCGGCGTGCCTGAGCCGGCCGAGATGCTCGTGGTGCGGCAGGACCGGGGCGAAGACCAGCCGCTGCGGATCGATGCCGCGCTCCTCCGCCTCGCGGCGCAGGCTGGCTTCGGCAAGCGGGTTCGAGCGCAGCAGCCACAGCACGCTGCCCTCGACCCGGGCCAGCAGCCGCATCCAGATCGCGAACTCGCGGGCGCTGATCTTGTAGCTGTGGTTGAAGCAGCAGAACACGAAGCCTTCTGCCGGCAGGCCGAGCTCGGCGCGCCCGGCCGTGCTCTCGACGATCGGGCGCAGGTCGTCGTTGGGCTGGTAGCAGCCGGGCAGGCGGACGATGCTTTCCCGGTAGCCGGCCTCGTCGCCCGGCGGGACGACGACGGCATCGGCGACCAGGTAGTCGATGCAGGCGGTTCCCATCGTGCCGGGAAAGCCCAGGTAGTTGACCTGGACCGGGGCCGGCTGGCCGGCGAAGATCCGCGACCGCGCGTGCTGGGTATAGCCCTTGAGGTCGACCGCGATGTCGAGCCCGTGGCTGCGCGCGATCTCGCTCACTTCTGCGTCGGACAAGGCCCTCGCTTCGACGAAGCGGTCGACCTGGCCGAGCAGGCGCCGCCGCAGCTCGCCGTCGCTGTCGGGCCCGTAGCTGTAGGCGCCGATCTCGAAGCGCTCGCGGTCGTGCTCGCGGAACAGGCCGGCCATGAGGTGCATGGTGGCGTGATCGTGGAAATCGGCGGAGAAGTAGCCGATCCTGATCCGTTCGCCCTGGGCGCGCGGCTCTGCCGGAGCAGGCGCCGGGGCGGGGGGCGGGCTGCTGGCCTCGCTCCAGGCGCGCGCATAGGCGAGCTGCAGGGCAGGGTCGTCGGCGAAGACCAGCATGGTGAAGGGCGACGCCTGTCCCGGCTGCAGGCGGCCTGCGGCCAGCATGCGGTCGAATTCCGCCTGGGCCGAGAAATCGCAGGCGTGCGCCATGGCGTAGAGCAGCTGGCCGGCGGCGTCGCCCTTTTCGGGATCGATCGCCAGCGCGAGGCGATAGGCCTTGATCGCATTGGCGAAGTCCCTGCGGTCCATCATCAGCAGGCCGAGGTTGTGCAGCGCATCGGCGAAGTCCGGCCTGGCTTCCAGGGCCTGGCCGTAGGCGGCCAGCGCTTCGTCGAGGCGGCCGAGGTCGCGATAGGCGAGGCCAAGGTTGTTGAGGCATTCGGCATCGCCGGGCGCGATCGCCAGCGCCTTCAGGTAGCAGTCCACCGCTTCGCCGAGCGCGTGCTGCCGGCGCAGCGCGTTGCCGAGGTTGTAATGGGCCTCGGCATAGTCGGGGCGGATCGCCAGCGCGCGGCGGAAGCAGGCCGCCGCTTCCTCCAGCCGGGCGAGGGCGCTCAAGGCCGTGCCGTGGTTGTTGTGGATCTCGGCGTCGTTGGGCTCGATCGCGGCGGCGCTGGTATAGGCCGCTTCCGCCTTCTCGTACTGCTTGAGGCCGATGCAGCCGGCACCGACGATGTTGTAGAGCATGGCTGAGCGCGGATTGCGCTGCAGCAGCGCCTCGGCACCGCGCACCGCTTCGGCGAGGTGCCCGCCCTGGTAGAGCGCGACCAGCCGCTCGACCTCGCCGGCGGCGCTCGCCGTGCCGGCCGGCGCGGAATCGAGTTCGGCCAGGGCGCGGCGGGCCTTGGCATTGCCGGGGAATCGCTCGAGCACTGCCGCGTAGAGCCGCCGCGCTTCCGCCAGGTCGCCCTGCCGGGCGGCGTTGCGGGCCTTCGTCAGCGTTGCTTCGACGCCAGTGCTCATAGTCCGCCTCGCAGGCTTGGTTGGCGGGCCGGTCCCGCAGGCGAGGGCGCCATGGCGATCACGTCCGGATGCTGCCGGACTAGGTAGATCGCCGGTCCTTGGCAAGGCCGGAACCGCTTGACCTGCCGCGGCCCGCCGCGACATGCTGCGCGAAACGAGGGAGAAGGCGATGCTGGAGATTTGGCGCGCGGGCGGATCGAACACGGGCGCCTCGCCCGAGCTGGCGCAAGCGGTCGAGGCCGAAGGCTGGGACGGCCAGATGTTCATGGATTCGCAGTGCCTCTCTGCCGATCCCTATGCGCAGATGGGAGTCTGGGCCTGCTCGACTTCGCGGCTCAAGCTGTCGACCGGAGTGACCAATCCCTTCACCCGCAACCTGGCGGTGATCGCCGGCGCGGCGGCGACGATCCAGGCGATCTCGGGCGGGCGCTCGGTGCTCGGCATCGGCCGGGGGGATTCGGCGCTCGCCTATCTCGGCCATGCGCCGGTCGGGCTGCGCGCGTTCGAGACGGCGCTGCGCCATCTCCAGACGCTGCTCGGCGGCGGCGAGATCCCCTTCGCCGAATTCGGCTCGTCGGGCGATGCGCCCGATCTCCACTCGCTGTCGCTGGGCGGCCGGCCGGAAGCGGTCAAGCTGCGCTGGCTGCCCGAAGGCCTGGCCAAGGTCCCGCTCGACGTTGCCGCGACCGGGCCCAAGGTCATCCGCATGGCGGCGCTGATCGCCGAGCGGGTGACCTTCAGCGTTGGCGCCGAGCCCGAGCGGATGGAATGGGCGCTCGCCACCGCGCGCGCCGCCCGCCAGGCCGAGGGACTGGGCGACGAGGGCGTCTCCTACGGCGCCCAGCTGGTCGTCGTCTGCCATCCCGACGAGGCGAAGGCGATGGAAGTGGCGATGCACATGGCGCCGCCGCTGGCCCGCTTCCAGGTGATCCAGGGCAAGCAGGTCGGCCCGGCCGATGCGGCGATGTCCGAGAACCTCGACGCGATCAAGAGCGGCTACGACATGAACAAGCACGGCATCCACGATGCCAGGGATCGCATCGTCGGCGGCGGGCTGACCCCGGACTTCGTCAGGCGCTTCGCCATCGTCGGCTCGCCCGACCGGGTGACCGAGCGGCTGCTGGGGCTGAGGAAAATGGGCCTCGACCGCTTCGTCGCGGTCGGCCCCGGCTTCTATCCAGAGAGCTGGGGCGAGGCGCGGGATTTGTTTGCCAGGGAAGTGATCCCGGCGCTACGGGCGGCCTGAGGGAGCGGGGGGAGCGGATGGACATCGACAGCGCGGACTACGTCATTGCCGGCGGCGGCAGCGCGGGCTGCGTGCTTGCCAGCCGGCTTTCGGAAGATCCCGCCGTCCGGGTCGTGCTGCTCGAAGCGGGCGGCAAGGCCGACGGTTTCATGAACCGCATGCCGGCGGGCGGCATGAAGATGCTGTTCGGCGAGAACGACTGGCAGCACCTGACCGAGCCCGATCCCTCGCTGAACGGCCGGCGAGTGGCGTGGAACGCGGGCAGGCTGCTCGGCGGCGGCTCGTCGGTCAACGGCATGATCTATATCCGCGGCGACCGTTCCGACTACGACCAGTGGGCCGCCGAGCTCGGCTGCACCGGCTGGAGCTGGGACGAGGTCCTGCCGTTCTTCCGCAAGTCCGAAGGCTTCACCGGCGCGCCCGACCAGACCCATTCGGCAATGGGCCCGCTTGGCGTCGGCCTGCCGCGCATGCAGCATCCGCTCGCGCAGGTCTTCGTCGACGGCTGCGAGCAGTACGGCCTGCGGCGGGTCGAGGACTATTGCGCCGGCGACGTCGACGGCGCCTTCCTGATGTACGTCACCCAGCGCGACGGCCAGCGCTCCAGCGCCGCGCGCGCCTTCCTCGAGGGGGCGATGAAGCGGCCGAACCTGCGGGTCGTGACCGGCGCCACGGTCGACAGGGTGCTGATCGAGAGCGGCCGCGCCACCGGCGTGCAGTTCGTTCGCGACGGGCAGGTGCAGACCGTGGCCGCGCGCCGCGAAGTGGTAGTCAGCAGCGGCGCGATCTCTTCGCCGGCCGTGCTGATGCGCTCGGGCATCGGCCCGGCCGCGCAGCTGCGCGACCATGGGATCGAAGTCAGGGTGGACGCGCCGCAGGTCGGGCAGAACCTGCAGGAACACGCCAGCTTCCATTCGACCTTCCAGGTGACGATCCCGACTTACAACCAGATGATGAAGCCGCTGACTCTGGCGCGCGAGTTCCTGCGCTATGTCGTCACAAGCAAGGGGCTGATGACCATCGTCCCGGTCGAGGCCATGGCCTACCTGCGCTCGCGGCCCGACGTCGCCTTCCCCGACATCAAGCTGTCGTTCGGGCTGATGTGCTACGACATGGCCCGGCGCAAGCCGCATCACCTGCCGGGGGTGACCGTCTACTGCAACGTCGCCAAGCCCAAGAGCCGAGGGGAGATTCGCCTGCGCAGCGCCGAGGCCGGCGACAAGCCGGTGATCGACCACCGCCTGATCGGCCACCCCGACGACATGGCGGTGCTGGTCAGCGGGGCGAAGCAGGTCCAGGAGATCTTCCGCACCCCGGCGCTGGCGGCGGTCACCGTCGGCGGCCTCACGCCCGATCCGGTGCCCGGCAGCGATGCCGAATGGGAGCAGCGCATCCGCAACGAGAGCGGCATCGGCTACCACCCGGTCGGCACGTGCCGGATGGGCGGGGACGAGGCCTCGGTGGTCGACCCGCGGCTGCGGGTGCGCGGCGTCGCCGGCCTGCGCGTCGCCGATGCCTCGATCATGCCGGTCATGCCCGCGGCGAACACCAATGCGCCGGCGATCATGGTCGGCGAGAAGGCCGCGGCGATGATCGCCGAGGACGCGGCCTGAGCGGGCGGTTCGGGAACAAGCCGGGCGCTTGCTCATTCCTGCAGGCGAGCTTCACAGGAGAAAGCGCATGCGCAAATCGGTAATCGTCGCGATCTCGGCTTTCGGCCTCGCCCTGGCCGGCTGTTCGCAGCAGACCCAGGACCAGGCGGAACAGACCGCCGATTCCGCGGCCAGGGACGTCGGCGCCGCGGCCAGCGACGCCGGCCAGGCGATCGACGAGGCCGCCGACTCGGTCGGCGCGGCGGCGGATCGTGCGGCGGGCAGCGCTTCGGTCGCGGCGGACAAGCTCGGCGACAAGGTCGAAGAAGGCGCCGACGAGGCGCGCGAGCGGATCCACGAGGAAACCGCGCCCGACCCCAAGGCAAGCTGAAGCTCCAGAACCGCGCCGCGCCGCTCTCGATCGCCGGCGCTGCCCGATCGGACGGCTTTGAAACTTCGCTCCCGGGGTGTAGGAAACGTGCCATAGAACGGGAGAGAAGCCATGGCTGAAGACAATCCGGGCAGCACGGTCATGAAGGCCGGCATCGACGACGCCAAGTGGTACTGGCTGGCCGAGGGCTGGGCCCCCGGCGGGCACATCCGCGAAGTCGACTACGCTGCGAACACCCGCGGGCTCGACCCGGTGTTCGAGGGCATCAGGATCGTCGACTGCGACACCCATTTCACCGAGCCGGCCGACCTGTGGACCGCGCGTGCGCCCGCCGGCATGAAGGACAAGATGCCGCACGTGCGCCGCATCGACGGCGCCGACCAGTGGTTCGTCGGCGACAGGCACTTCGGCTCGATCGGCGGCAACGTCATCGCCAAGGATCACAACAAGCTGCTCGGCCGCCTGGCCTTCCAGAACTACGACCAGATCGATCCCGGCTCCTACCTGGTCAAGCCGCGGCTCGAAGCGATGGACGCGATGGGCGTCTGGGCGCAGATCTGCTTCCAGAACGGCGGCGTCACCCAGGTCGGCTCGCTGTTGGGGTTGAACGACGAGCCGCTGGCGATCGCCATCACCCAGATCTACAACGACGCCTGCAGGGAACGGATGGACGAATCCGGCGGCCGCATCAATTGCATGGCGACCTTGCCCTATTGGGACAAGGACCTGATGAACCGCGAGATGCGCCGCATCGTCGAACTGGGGATCAAGGGCATAACCCTGCCCGACCGGCCCGAGCGGGTGGACGTCTCCAGCCCCTACGTCGGGCCCGACGGCGGCATCTCGCCGTTCTGGGAAGAGGTGTTCGACATCTGCAATGCGACCGGCATGGCGATGAACTTCCACCTCAACACCTCGCTCGACGCGAACTCGGCGATCTGGGACAACCTCGGCTTCGACCAGAAGCTGCCGATCCACGCGCTGCTGCACCACATCGGCTGTTCGGCGACGATGTCGAACTTCATGGTCTCGGGCCTGCTCGACAAGTACGAGGACCTGAAGATCGGCCTGATCGAAAGCGGCATGGGCTGGGTGCCGTTCTGGCTGGAAGGCATGGAACACCAGCTCGACGAATTCCGCACTGCCGAGAACCGCGGCCTCAAGCGCCGGCCGAAGGAATATTTCCGCCGCAATTTCTGGGTCAGCTACTGGTTCGAGGACTACGGGCCCAAGCACCTGCTCGAGGAAGTGGGCGTCGACCGGGTCATGTTCGAAACCGACTTCCCGCACCCCACATCGCTCTACCCCGGCGTGCAGGACAAGCTGGTCGAGACGCTCGGCGGCCACGACTATGCCACGCGCAAGCGGGTGCTCGAGCTGAACGCGTGCGAGCTGTACAACCTGACACCTTGAAGGGGGGACAGGCGCCCAGAACCTCCCCGGAACGGGGAGGGGGACCGCGACGGCGCAGCCGGCGAGGTGGAGGGGTCGGGAGCTTCGATCGAGGCGCTGGCTTGTGGGGAGGGGTTTCGACCCCTCCACCACCGGCTGCGCCGGCGGTCCCCCTCCCCCTGTGGGGGAGGATCTTGAGCAGACACAGTTTCACCCCCGCTGGCGAATGCGGGCTTGCGCCTGGGGAAACCAACGCACGGAAAAGCCGGCGCCTCGGTTGCCTGGCACGACAGGCTTGGCGGTTTGAACCCTGAGGTGCGAAGCGTTGGCGGGTCGGGCTCGCCCATGACCGCCTGACGTTTGAGGGTCCTCGCATCCTGGTGGGGCCGCCTTGGAGCGGCGCCGGCTGTCGGGGGAGAGGAGACGACCGGTACCGCTCCACCAACCCGTGACGCGTGGCATATAACCAATATGGTTTGTTATGTCAAGCCCTTTCGTCATGCTGAACTTGTTTCAGCACCCATCGAGCCCCACGCCCCGAAGCTCGCGACCGAAACGCCACGGCGCCGTTGTCCGTCCATGCAGGGGGCCGGCGCCTGGAGGAGAAATGGGCCCTGAAACAAGTTCAGGGTGACGAACGAGTTCAGGGTGACGATTGTGACGTCACGACCCAGCCGCCAGCGGTCCCGGGTCAAGCCCGGGACGACGGGGTTTGCTCGCGTCCCACACCCCTACCATCATGCTGAACTTGGTTAGGGGTGACGAACAGGTTCAGGGTGACGAACCAATTCAAGAGTGAAGCGATCGTCCAATATCGAGTCCGTCGGCGCGCCAGCCAGGTCCGCTACCCGAACCGCTCTACCCCCTCCACTCCCGCCGCTCCTCGGCGGCGCGCAGGACTTCGTAGGCGAGCTGCAGCGCCTGGAACGCCTTGGCGGCGTCCTCGTCGCCGGGGCGGACGTCGGGGTGGACTTCCTTGGCCTTGCTGCGCCAGGCGCGCCTGACGGCGTCGAAATCGGCGTCGGGGGCGAGACCGAGAAGGTCGAGGGCGCGCAGTTCGTCGCGGCTGCGGCTGCCGTCGCCCGAGCCCGCCCAGCCGTAGTGCGCGGCCTCGCGGTAGCCGGCATTCTCGCTGCGTTCGGACGTCTCGCGCTCGGCGGCTTCTTCGGCGGTGAGGCCGGCGAAATAGTCCCAGCCGGCATTGTATTCGGCGGCATGCTTCTGGCAGAAATACCACCGCTCGGGGCTGTTCGGCGATTTCGGAGCCGGGCAGTTGCCCGGCTGGTCGCAGCCGTGGCGATCGCACAGCCGCACCTGCGCCGCATCGCGGCTGCCTCCGTAGCCGCGCCAGCGGGGGAAGCCCCAGTCCAAGGATCGCCGTGCGCGGGTCATTGCCGTTCCGGATAGTGCGGGAATCGGGCGAGGTGCAAGTCTTGTATCCTGTTAACGTGCCATTAAATGGGCGAAGGCTAGATGCTGCGTTGCACAATCTAGTGGCATGGCTTATAGTAACCTACCTAAGGATTAACGAGGCAAGCGATGAGCGACCGGCTGGCGATCTCCGCAGCGTTGTCTGTGCTGATGATGTCGATCTATGTCCTGTTCGGCGGCGATGCGGCGCGCATGCCGCTGTCCGCCGACGGCGTTTCGTCGCAGATCGGCATTTCCGCTCCCGAGGTATCGCTCGGCAAGCAGGACTTCATCCGGCTCCAGCGCTGACAATGTCCTGGGTCGCAGCGCCTGCCCTGCAGGCGCGCGCACCCGTCAGTCGATCGTGACCGTCACCGCCCGCCGATTGCGCGCCCAGGCGCTTTCGTCCGAGCCGAGCGCCAGCGGCCGCTCCTTGCCGTAGCTGATCGTCGTCAGCCGCCCCGGCTCGACGCCGAGGCTGGCGAGATAGTTCTTGGCGGCATTCGCCCGCCGCTCACCCAGCGCCAGGTTGTAGTCGCGCGTGCCGCGTTCGTCGCAATGCCCTTCGAGCGTCGCGCGCTTCTGCGGATAGCGCAGCAGCCACTGCGCCTGCGCCTGGAGCGCGGCGGCATCGGCACTGTCGATGTTGTAGCGATCGGTATCGAAGTAGATGGTGTCGCTGCCCTGGGTGAAGGCGACGAAATCGGCCTGGCTGCCCGGGATCGGGCCCGACTGGGTGGTCTCCGACGTGGTCGCCGGGCCGGGTTCGGGCGGCAGCTGCTTGGGGGCCTTGCTGGCGCAGGCGGACAGCGCGATCGAACCGGCGATCAGCAGGGTAGCGGCAACCTTCGAACCGACGGGCATGGCGATCTCCTTTTCCAGCAGCTTCAATGCAGCCTATTAGGCTAAGTTCCGCATGAACGGAACATGAGTGTCTTCGACTATGGGCGGATCGGGCCCCAGGCGGGGTCGGACCCGTCGACCGGGGTCTGCAGCCGGCGCTCGTTGCGGCCGGTGAGGTCGACTTGCCAGATCGAGGTCTTGCCCGAATTCTTCTCGGTCCGGAAGAACTGGATGATGCGGCCGTTGGGCGACCAGGTCGGTGCTTCGTCCTGCCAGCTGTCGGTCAGGTAGCGCATGCCGCCGCCGCCCGGGCTCGTCACCGCAATGCGCAGGTCGCCGGCGATATGGGTGAAGGCGATCTGGTCGCCGCGCGGGCTCCATTCGGGCGTGGCCGAACGGCCGCCGAAGAAGCTGATCCGCTGCTGGTTCGATCCGTCGGCACCCATCACGTAGATCTGCTGGCTGCCCGAGCGGTCGCTTTCGAACACGATCCGGCTGCCGTCGGGCGAGAAGCTGCCGCCGACGTCGATGCCGGGGCTGTCGGTCAGCCGCTGCGGCTGCCCGCCGCCGGCCGACGAGATCTTGTAGATGTCGGTGTTGCCGGCGATTGCCATCGAATAGAGGATCCACTTGCCGTCGGGCGACCAGCGCGGGGCGAAAGTGGGATTGCGGCTCTCGGTGATCAGCCGCTGCCGGTCGGTGGCAAGATCGTAGACGTAGATCCGCGGGTTGCCGTTGAGGTAGGACAGATAGAGGATCGACTTGTAGTCGGGCGAATAGCGCGGAGTCAGCGCCGTCGCCTGGCCGCTGGTCAGGTAGCGGTGATTGGCGCCGTCCGAATCCATCACCGCCAGGCGCTTCATCCGGCGGTCCTTGGGGCCGGTCTCGGCGATATAGGCGATGCGGCTGTCGAAGAAGGGGCTCTCGCCCGACAGCCGCGAATAGACCATGTCCGCGCACTTGTGCGCCGCGCGCCGCCACTCCGCCGGCGGCACGACCCAGCCCGCCCGCGCCAGCTGCTGCTGCAGGGCGACGTCGTAGAGATAGCAGCCGATGGTCAGCTGCCCGTCGCCATTCGCCCGGACATAGCCCTGCACCAGCATCTCGGCGCTGCGGGCAGCCCAGGTCGGGTAGTCCGGGGCCTGGACCTGGGCATAGGCCGGCTGCGGCAGCCCGCCCGGCCCGCTGGGCTTGAACAGGCCGTTGTTCCTGAGGTCGCCCGAGATGACATCGGCGAGGCTCCGCCCCAGCGCCGCGGTCGAGCCGGCATTGGTCTGGGTCGGCACGTCCTGGTCGGTGGCGAAGCTGGTGATGGCGATGCCGAGGTCCTGCCACTGGGCTTCGTCCGAGACGGTGCCCGTCAGCCCGTCCTCTTCGCCCGCCGCCGGCTGGCCTGGTGCGGCAGGTGACGGCGGCGGCGTGGCGACTTGCCCCGCCAGAGGAACCGAGAGCGCCGCGAGCGAGGCGGCCGACAGCAGAGCGAAGAAACGAGCGGTCATTGCGAGAGCCTTTTGTCGAACTTGATCGTGACGCGCTTCCACGTGTCGTAGTACTCTTCAGGAAGGTCGAACGGCGCCGCCAGTTCCACGGCGCGGATCGCCTGCTCGACGTGGCGGGCGGCCTGCGGGCGATTGGCGTCGGTGATCCCCTCCTGCCGCACGAGCTGCGGCCGCCCCGACAAGGTGCCGTCGCGGTTGAGGCTCCAGCGCAGGATCGTCACCAGCTTTTCCGAATCCGCGCCTTCGGGGACCTTGCCCTGCCAGTGCGGCTTGATCTCGCGCGAGATGGCGCCGAGCAGCGAGGACTGCACCGCCGGTCCGGCCACCTGCGCGGGCGGGTTGCGCGAAGTGCCGGCGGCCTGCCCGCCGCGCACGCCTTCGAGGAAATCGTTGCCGATGCGGCTGCCCCCGGTCTTCTGCGCCGGCCTGGCGGCAGGCTGGCTGCCCGCCTTGGCCGCCGGCTTGGCCGCAGGCTTTGCCGCGGGTTTGGCCGGCGGGCGAGCGGCGGGCTTCGCCGCCTCGCGCTGTTGCGGCCGCGGCTTCGCCACCGGCCTGGGGACCGGCTTTGCCACCGGCCGGGGCGCCGCCACTGCGCGCGGAGCGGGTTTCGGCACGGCCCTGGGCTCTGGCGGCAGCGCTTCGCCTTTGGGCGCCGGCGGGGCCGCCTCGGGCTCGGGCGGAGCGGGCTCGCCGAGCTCGGGCGCGACATCGGGCCGCGCGTCGGACATCGGCTCGGGCGAAGTCGATTTCGGCGCGACGTCTTCGCTGATCGTCACTTCGATGCGGTCGGGAGGCGTGACGACTTCGCCCATCGGCGGGCGCCACAGCAGCAGCGCCAGCAGGCCGACATGGACCACTACCGCTACGGCCAGGCCGATGCGTTCCTCGCCGCGAAGTGCGATCGCTGCCATCCGGCCGGCCTATTCGGCCCCGCCTGAACCGGCGATTACCGCACCGCCGCCCGCCACGGTCACCAGCGAGATCGAGGTGAAGCCGGCGCGGTTGAGTTCGCCCATCACGCCGATCACGCGGCCGTAGTCGAGCGCACGGTCGGCGCGCAGGGTGACCAGCGGCAGCTTGCCGTCGCTGCCCGGCGGGATCGCCGCCAGGCGCTCCGCCAGCTCGCCCGGCGCCAGCGCCGCATCGTCGAGGTAGACGGTGCCGTCGCGAGCGATGCTGACGGTCAGCTGCTGCGCTTCCTCGGCCAGCGCCTTGGCACGGCTTTCGGGCAGCTCGACCGGCACGCCGGCCTTGAGCAGCGGCGCGGTCACCATGAAGATGATCAGCAGCACCAGCATCACGTCGACCAGCGGCGTGACGTTGATTTCCGCCATCGGCGCGCGACCGCCCCTGCCGCGGCGGCTGCGCGCGTGGCCGTGCAGTCCCATTGCCATGGTCAGCTCTCCAGCTGGCGGCTGAGCGCCGAGTGGAAGCGGTCGGCGAAGCGCTGCAGCCGCGCTTCGAAGCTGTTCACCCGGTGCGAGAAGCGGGTGTAGGCGATGACTGCGGGGATCGCCGCGAACAGGCCGATGGCGGTCGCGAACAGGGCCTCGGAAATTCCCGGCGCCACAACCGCCAGCGAGGAATTCTGCTGCTGGCCGATCTGGAAGAAGCTGTTCATGATCCCCCAGACCGTGCCGAACAGGCCGACGAAGGGCGCTACCGAACCGACGGTGGCCAGGAAGTTGAGCCGGTCCGCCAGCTGGTCGCTTTCATGGGCGACCTGCGAGTTCATCGCCGCGGCCAGGCGCTGGCGCACGCCCTCGCCGTCCTTCGACTTCGCCGAGCTGCGCCACTCGGCGAGGCCGGCTGCCGCCACCTTGGCCGAAGGCACGTTGCCCTTGCCCCGCCGCTGGTGGAACGCCTCGAAATCGTGGGTATTCCAGAACTCTTCCTCGTAGGCGTCGCAGCGCCGCCGCACCCCGCCCATCCGCAGCGAGAAGGCGACGATGATCGCCCAGACCCAGATGCTTGCCAGGACGAGGCCGACGATCACCCCCTGCACCACGATATCCGCGTCGAGGAACAGCTTGACGGGATTGAGCCGGCCGGGCGCACCTGCGGCCACGGGGGCAAGAATGTGGGCAATGTCCATGTTCAGCTTTCTCGGGCGGGAGGGGAAACGGAGGCAAAGGCCGCGCGCCAGGCCGCGGGCTGGCGGCGGGGACGGCCGGAGGGATCGACGAACCCGACTCTGACCGAGGCTTCGCTGAGCACGGTATCGTCGCGCAGCGCACGCTGGCGCAGGCGGCAGCTGGCGCCGCGCAGCTCCTCGACCACGCTTTCGACCACGACCACGTCGTCGAGCCGGGCCGGGGCGAGATAGCGGATCGCGAGTTCCGCCACTGCATAGCTGCCCTCGCCCGCTTCCTGCGCCGCGCGCTGGTCGATGCCGAGCAGGCGGACCATGTCCGAACGCGCGCGCTCGAACCAGCGCAGGTAGTTGGCGTGATAGGCCACGCCGGTCAGGTCCGTGTCCTCGAAGTAGACGCGGACCGCCATGCGGTGGACCGCGCCTGCGAACGAGCCGGAGGGAGGTTGGGGCAGCAAGGTCATGCCACTGGGGTGTTTAGCCTTGCGACGAGTCGAAGGGCAAGAGTCCCCCCTCGCTCGGCGGTGATTAACGCACGCTTCACCCCTGCGCGGCCGGGGAATGCGTCAATCCGGGATCATCTGGAAGAACTGCCGCCCTCCGAAGATGTGGACGTGCAGGTGGGGCACCTCCTGGTGGCCGTGCCCGCCCATGTTGACCATCAGCCGATAGCCCGGCCCGTCGACGCCGAGCTGGCGGGTGACTTCGCCGACCGCGCGCATGAAGCCGGCGATCTCGCCGTCGGCCGCCTTGGCGGTGAAATCGTCCCAGCTGACGTAGGCGCCCTTGGGGATCACCAGCACGTGCAGCGGCGCCTGCGGGCGGATATCGTGGAAGGCCAGCGAATGCTCGTCCTCGTAGACCCTGTTGCAGGGGATCTCGCCCCGCAGGATCTTCGCGAAGATGTTGTCGTCGTCGTACGGCGCGCGCGGATCGATCGGCATGCGGCTGTCGTCTCCCTAGGGCTTGCGTGAGGCTTTCTCGGCGATGCCGGAGGTCCCCTCGCGCCGGTCGAGCTCGGCCAGCACCTCGGCCAGCGGGACGTCCTTCGCGGCGAGCAGGACCAGCAGGTGGAACAGCAGGTCCGCCGCCTCGCCGACCAGCTCCTTGCGATCGCCGGAAAGCGCGGCGATCACCGTCTCGACCGCTTCCTCGCCGAGCTTCTGCGTGATCTTGCCGAGGCCCCTGGCATGGAGCTTGGCGACGTAGCTGGAATCGGGATCGGCGCCGCGCCGGGCGGCGATCGTCGCTTCGAGGCGAGCGAGGGTTCCTGGTTCGGCCATGGACACGGCCATGCTGCGCTAGCGCCCGCCGGTCAAGCCGAAGTGACGGCCCTGTTCAATCCTTGGGAGGCTTGCGCGCCGCCTGCCTGCCGATCACCAGGCCGGCGATGCCGAGGCCCAGCAGCGTCAGCGAGCCGGGCTCGGGCAAGGCGATGCTGGCGGCCGCATAGGCCGGGGCGGCGGAGAACAGGCCGGCGGAAGCGAAGGCGAAGATACGGACAGCGTGACGCAAGCGGAAAACCTTCCTGGAACTCGAGGCAAGGTTAACGCAAGAGCCGTGCCACAACGCGAACATCGTTTCCGGTCAAGCACTAAGCCGGTTAACGCCGCCTGCGGGAATTTACCTAGATTGGGATTCCGTAAGGTAGACCGACGGTTTTCAGCCGCGCGCCGGCAGGCCCGCGGCGCGCAGGGCCGCATGGGCATCGGCAATCGAATGCTTGCCGAAGTGGAAGATCGAGGCGGCGAGCACGGCACTGGCGTGGCCTTCGACCACGCCGGCGACGAGGTGATCGAGCGTCCCCACGCCGCCCGAGGCGATCACCGGCACCGACACGGCATCGGCGATCGTCCGGGTCAGGGCGAGGTCGTAGCCCGCCTGGGTGCCGTCGCCGTCCATCGAGGTGACCAGCAGCTCGCCCGCGCCCAGCCCGGCCAGGCGAACGGCATGGGCCACGGCATCGATCCCGGTCGCCCGGCGCCCGCCATGGGTGAAGATCTCCCAGCGGTCGCCCTGCCGCCGCGCATCGACCGAGGCGACGACGCACTGGCTGCCGAACTTCTCGGCGATTTCCCCGACCACTTCGGGGCGGGTGACGGCGGCGGAGTTCACCGCCACCTTGTCGGCCCCGGCAAGCAGCAGCGCCCGCGCATCCTCCACCGTCCGCACCCCGCCGCCCACGGTCAGCGGCATGAAGCAGACCTCGGCGGTCCGCGTGACGATGTCGAGCAGGGTGCCGCGCCCCTCGTGGCTGGCGGAAATGTCGAGGAAGCAGAGCTCGTCCGCACCCGCCGCATCGTAGGCGCGCGCCTGCTCGACCGGATCGCCGGCATCCTTGAGGTCGACGAAGTTGACGCCCTTGACCACGCGCCCGTCGGCGACGTCGAGGCAGGGTATGACGCGGATGCGGACGGTCATGACCATCCTCCCCGGACCCGGAAGGGGGACCGCCGCCGCAGGCAGTGGTGGAGGGGGCTATCCTCCAAGCGCCGCGACGATAAGGCGAACCCCCTCCACCGCGCCGGCATCACGCCTTGTCCGCCATCTGGATCGCCGAGGCGAGGTCGAGCCGGCCGTCGTAGAGCGCCCGGCCGGTGATCACCCCTTCGATGCCGTCACTGGCGTGGATCGCCAGCAAGCGGATGTCGTCGAGCCCCTTCACGCCGCCGCTGGCGATCACCGGCAGCGCGGTGCGGCGGGCGAGGTCCACCGTCGCCTCGATGTTGCAGCCCTTGAGCAGGCCGTCGCGGCCGATGTCGGTGAACAGCAGGCTGGCGACCCCGGCGTCCTCGAAGCGGCGGGCCATGTCGATGATCGACACGTCCGACACTTCGGCCCAGCCTTCGGTCGCGACCATGCCGTCGCGCGCGTCGACGGCGACGACGATGCCGTTGGGCCATTCCCGGGCCATGGTCCGGACGAATTCGGGATCCTTGAGCGCCGCCGTGCCGATCACCACGCGGCTCACCCCGAGGTTGAACCAGCCTTCCACCGCCTCGGGCGTGCGGATGCCGCCGCCGAGCTGGACGTGGCCCGGAAAGGCCTCGAGTATGGCTTCGACCGCGCTGCGGTTCTGCGCCTTGCCGGCGAAAGCTCCGTCGAGGTCGACGACATGCAGGAACTGCGCGCCGGCCTCGGCGAACAGCAGCGACTGCGCCGCCGGATCGTCGCCGTAGACCGTGGCCCGCGCCATGTCGCCTTCGGCGAGGCGGACGACCTGGCCCTCCTTGAGATCGATGGCGGGGAACACAATCATGGCCGCCACTCCAGGAAGCGGGCGAGAAGGCCGAGCCCATAGGCCTGGCTCTTCTCGGGATGGAACTGGACGCCGACGATGTTGTCGCGCGCGACCGCTGCGACGAGGCCGCCGCCGTGATCGGTCATCGCCGCGACGGCATGGCCGTCGTCGGGCACGAAGTGGTAGGAATGGAGAAAGTAGGCTTCGCCCGGCTCTATCACTTCGGCCGCAGGCGAATGCGGCGTCAGCGCGACGTCGTTCCAGCCCATGTGCGGGATCTTGATCGCCGGGTCGGTCACTTCGATCAGGCGGACCTCGCCGGGAATCCAGTCGAGCCCGGCGGTCACCCCGTGCTCCACCCCGCGGCTGGCGAGCAGCTGCATGCCGACGCAGATGCCGAGGAACGGCGCGCCGCCGACGAGCACGCGTTCGGCCATCGATTCGACCAGGTGCGGGATGGCGCGCAGCCCTTCGGCACAGGCGCGGAACGAGCCCACCCCGGGCAGGACGATCCGATCGGCGGCGCGGACCACGGCCGGATCGGCGGTGACGGCGACGTTGTCGGCCCCGGCCGCCTTCAGGGCATTGGCCACCGAATGCAGGTTGCCTGCCCCGTAGTCGACGAGCGCCAGTACTTCGGGCACGGTTCAGTATCCCGCTTGCGCAGCGGCGGATGCGTCCGGCCTAGCCACCCAGCACGCCCTTGGTCGATGGGATCGCATCGCCCTTGCGCGGATCGGGGCTGACCGCCTGGCGCATGGCGCGCGCGAAGCCCTTGTAGATGCCCTCGATGATGTGGTGGTTGTTCTGGCCGTAGAGCACTTCGACATGCAGGGTGATGCCGGCCGCCTGGGCGATCGAGTGGAACCAGTGCTCGAACAGCTCGGTGTCCATCTCGCCCAGCCGGGGCTGGGTGAATTCCGCCTTCCACACCAGCCAGGGCCGGCCGGATATGTCGAGGCTGACTCGCGCCAGGGTTTCGTCCATCGGCGAATAGGCGCTGCCGTAGCGGCCGATCCCCGCCTTGTTGCCCAACGCCTCGGTGATCGCCTGGCCGATGGCGATGGCGCTGTCCTCGGTCGTGTGGTGCTGGTCGACGTGCAGGTCGCCGGTGATCCGGCAAGTGATGTCGATCAGCGAGTGGCGCGAGAACTGCTCGATCATGTGATCGAGGAAGCCGATCCCCGTCGAAACGTCGTAGCTGCCGTCGCCGTCGAGATTGACCTCGACGACGATGTCGGTCTCATGGGTCTTGCGAGCTATCCGGGCGGTGCGCATGGCCTTGGCCTATAGTGCCGGGCGCGCGGGAATCAATGATCTCGAACCCGTGTTTCGGCCGCAGCGGGCGGCAAGCGTGCCACAGCGCAGGAGAAATGCGCGCGGCACTGTCACAATGCCGCTTGACCGCCCCGCCGACGAACGCCACTTCTGACCAAGATGACCGAAACACCGCCAGATAGCCTCATCCCCTACGACGAGATCGTGCAGGAAGCCTTGCGTGCCGTGGTCGGCCGCGTGCTGGGGGAAGTGGAAGCGACCGGCGGCAAGCTGCCGGGTAACCATCATTTCTACATCACTTTCAAGACCGGCGCGCCGGGTGTGGCCATTCCCGACCATCTGCGCGAACGCTTTCCCGACGAGATGACGATCGTCCTGCAGAACAAGTTCTGGGACCTGGGGGTCAGCGAAAGCTCGTTCACGGTCGGCCTCAGCTTCAACCAGATTCCCGCCAAGCTCGTCATCCCGTTCTCGGCGATAACCGCCTTCGTCGATCCGGCGGTCGACTTCGGGCTGCAGTTCCAGGCCGTGGCGCAGGCCGATGCCATGGAGCCGCACGACGATGCCGAGAACGACTCCGCGGAACGCGACGCGATCCCGCGGGTTACCACCAGCGATGACGGCTCGAACGTCGTCACCGTGGATTTCGGCAAGAAGAAATAGTCGGGCCGGCAGGCCTGCGGACGGGTAGTATGGCCAAGGGACTTCTGCGCAGGAAGCTGCGAAACGTTGGCGACAAGGCAGCCAAGGCGACCGCCAAGGCGAAGCAATACGACGGCCCAAGCCCGAATCCGGCTACCAACCTGGTGCTGGCCGACATCGCCCTGCGCGGCGGCGGGCAGCTGCTGCGCCACGCGGTCGAACGGTCGCTGCTGGGCGTCAAGTATTCCCCCGGCAAGGCCCGCGACATCGTCAAGGGCCGCACCATGATGCAGACGCTGGTCGGCACGGCCGTCGCCAGGCTGGCGACGCGCTCGGTGCCCGGGGCCATCATCGTCGGCGGCGGCCTGCTGGCCAAGACGCTCTACGACCGGCGCAAGGGCCGCGCCCAGGCCAAGGCAGAAGGCGAGGCACAGATCGAGGCGCAGGCGGAGAAAGCCCGAAAGGCTTGATTTGCACGAGCCGGCCCGCCATCAGCGGGCATGGCCAAGCTTTCCGAAGTTCCCGATCCGAAAGTCCAGGACGACGCGCTGCACCGGCGCGGGCTGATGTTCATCCTGTCGTCGCCTTCCGGCGCGGGCAAGACGACGATCTCGCGCATGCTGCTCGAGCGCGATGCCGAAATCCGCATGTCGGTATCGGTCACGACTCGCCCGATGCGGCCCGGCGAAGTCGACGGCACGGACTATCACTTCGTCGACGGCGAGACGTTCGACCGCATGGTGGAAGAGGGCCACTTCCTGGAATGGGCGCAGGTCTTCGGCCATAGCTACGGCACGCCGAAATCGCAGATCAAGGCCGGCCTCAAGGCCGGGCACGACTTTCTCTTCGACATCGACTGGCAAGGCACGCAGCAGCTTTACCAGAAGGCAGAAACCGACGTGGTCCGCGTCTTCCTGCTGCCGCCCAGCCTCGGCGAACTGCGGCGGCGCCTGACCACGCGCGCCACCGACAGCGCCGACGTGATCGCCGATCGCATGGCGCGCGCGCAGGCCGAGATCAGCCATTGGGACGGCTACGACTACGTCGTGGTCAACGACGACGTCGAGGCCTGCTATGCCAAGGTCGTCCAGATCCTCGCCGCCGAGCGCCTGAAGCGCGCGCGCCAGACCGGCCTGATCGGCTTCGTCCGCGAGCTGATGCGGCCCGAATAGCGTCGTCCCGGGCTCGACCCGGGACCGCTCGAGGCTGGGCTGACCGCTCCGTCGACGAGGCCACCCGTCCGAAATTACCCCTGCATCGACCGTCGCGCCTCCAGCGCCGCGTTCTCCGCCAGCGCGCGCGACGTAGTCTCCTCGACGATGAAGCGCGGCCGGCGCTTGGTCTCGAGGTAGACCATGCCGACATATTCGCCGAGAATGCCGATCGACAGCAGCTGCACGCCGCCGAGGAACAGCATCGGCAGGACGGTCGACGCCCAGCCGGGCACCACTTCCCCGCGCTCGGCGAAGTAGAGGTAGAGGAACAGCAGCGTCACGATCATCGTCCCGGCGAAGATCAGCGCGCCGAGGAAGGCGATCATCCGCAGCGGCATGACCGAGAACGAGGTAATCCCGTCCAGCGCCAGCCGCACCAGCTTGCGGAAGGTGTATTTCACTTCGCCGGCGACGCGGGGGTTGCGCTTGAAATAGACCAGCTTGACCGGGAACCCCAGCGTCGGGATCAGCCCGCGCAGGAACACGTTGACTTCGCGGTACTGCTTCAAGGCATCGAGCGCGGTCCGCGACATCAACCGGAAATCGGCATGGTTCTCGACGATGTTTGCGCCCATCAGCCGCATCAGGCGGTAATAGGCGACGGCCGAGCCTTCCTTCTTGGTGCTGTCGCTGCTGCGGTCGTTGCGGACGCCGAGAGCGAGATGGCTGCCGTCCTCGTAGGCCGCGATCATGTCGGCGACGGCGGCGATGTCGTCCTGGAGGTCGGCGTCCATGGTGATGACGACGTCGGCATCGGCGATCATCAGCCCGGCGAGCATGGCGCTCTGGTGGCCGAAGTTGCGCGACAGCTTGACCCCCTCGATCTCGGGATGACGCTCGGCCATCGCGGAGATGATCGGCCAGGTCCTGTCGCTGCTGCCGTCGTCGACCAGGATCACGCGGAAGCCGGCGAGGCGGTTGCCGGGATCGGCGACCAGCTTGCCGAAGAAGTCGAGCAGCACCGGCACCGTGTGCGGCAGCGCCTCTTCCTCCTGGTAGCAGGGGATGACGATGTCGGCCCGGTAGGGATCGTGCGCCCGCGGCTTCGCGAGGCCGGCCGTCAGGGGGTCGTTCTGGTTCACGCTGCCGTCATCCATGCTTGCGCGCCACTCCGATTGCAAAGGTATAGGGAAGCCTCGAATAGTCGTCGCGGACATGCATCGCGACATCGTCGAAGCAGGACTCGAGCAGGCGGCGATAGCCGTCCGCCGCGCGGACGTGGACGCCGCGGTCGTTGTCGAGCAGCCATTTCGCCAGCCGCGACTGGCCCGGGGCGTAGCAGCCGTCCAGGGTGAACAGCGTGCCGCCCGGCCGCAGCACCGCCCTGACGTGAGCCAGCGTGGCGGCAAGGTCGGCATCGCCGATGTGGTGCATGACGCCGTTCATCATGACGATGTCCGCCGGCCCGAGATCCTCGACCGCGGCGGCATCGAAGAAGCGCGTCTGGAACTTGCCGCGATCGCCGAAGCGGGCGTTGGCGAAGTCTATGCTCGGCCGGTCGATGTCTAGGCCTACATAGTCGATCGCGGCGGGCAGGTGCCGGACGATATAGCCGGGACCGCAGCCGATATCGATGATCCTGGCACCCGGCGCGATCGGCAGGTATTCGCGAATCGCCTCGACCCGCGCGGCGAAGAAACCGCCGAGTTCCTGGTAGAACTGGTAGATCGCAGGGTGCGTCAGCAGCCGCTTCATTCAGCCCTCCCCTCGGCCATGCTGGTGCCGGAAGACCCAGAGGTTCATGAAGGCGAAATTGGCGACGGGGACAAGGATCACCGCGCCCACCATCCCCCAGTAGTAGGCCTGCCCCAGCCAGGCGGTGGCGCCGTACATGCAGGCGGCGGTCACGGCGATGTTCAGCCCATGGGCGAGGACGAAGCGCAGCGCATCCGACGACCAGCGCCCGCGCGAGCGGAAGGAGAACTGGCGGTGGCCGAGGAAGTTGACCGGGATCGCGGCGAAATAGCCGGCGATGCTGGCGGGGATCGGCGGCGCCTGCCAGCCGGAAACCAGTGCCGCCGTCACCAAGGCATAGACCAACCCGCTGAGCACGCCGATCGCGCCGAAGCGGATCGCCTTGGCGAGCAGATGGCCGCTGGTGAGCAGCCGGCCGAAGGTCTGCACCGCCGCCGGCCTCATGCCACGCCCCGCACGTAGTACTGCGCGCCCAGCGAGAGATGGCCCAGCGCCAGGTCGATCCTGCGCGACAGCCGCCCGAAGCTGGGGATCGACAGGATCGCGCGCGAGCGAATCTCGCCGAAGCCGCCCTCGGCCATCAGCCCGCGCAGCTTGCCGCGACGGAGCAGGACGGCATCGGCATCGAACTCGCAGGTCGAGACGACGCGGCGGGTCAGCGGGTTGAGCGGGTTGTGCTCGAACACCACGGCGAGCCCGCCCGGCCGGACGACGCGCTTCATCTCGGCGACGAAGCCGGGCCACTGTTCGGGCGGGACGTGGTGCATGACGCAGATCGTCGTCGCCGCATCGAAGCTGTCGTCGGGGAAAGGCAGGCGGTGGCCGTCGTAGTGGCTGTAGCCGACGCCGGGATTGCGCGCCTGCGCCTGGCGCAGGCATTCGGCCGACAGGTCCACCCCGCTGAGCGCGCCCACCTGCGGGCCGAGCAATGGGTGGAAGTTGCCGACCCCGCAGCCGATGTCGAGCAGGTTCAGCCCATCGGTGCTGCCGAAATGGTCGGCGAGCAATTCGAGCAGATAGGCCGCCTTGACCTGCGTGAAATAGTCGACCTTCATCCCCACGAAGGCGAGCGACTGGTTCACCGCCTGCTCGTAGGAGGCGGCATAGGCGTCGAACTGCGAAGGGGGCGTGGGTTGCTCGGTCAAGCATGGTCTCCCTGGTCGCGCATTACCAGTCCGGCGGACCAAGGCAACAGAAGGCGCCTTCGCGCCGGGCACGCTCGCGCAGGCGCTTGGGCAGGATGTGGCAGCCGACGATGATGCCGTCCGACCCGCGGCTTTGCAGATAGGCGGCGGGATCGCGGATCGTCCCCCGCCAGATGCCGAACACGCCCAGGCGGTTCTGCGGCAGCTTGCTGGCCATGAACGGGAAGTAGGTGAGGTCGTCGATCAGCAGGGCGCGAGCCGCGGCCGGCGTGCCGATGCCGCACTTGCGCGCCGCGGCGAGGATCTGCGGCTCGAGCCGCGCATAGCCGAAGACCGACATCGAATAGGGCTGCTCGGCGATGTAGCCGGTCTGCGCGTTCGCGCGTTTCAGGGCCGGCTGCCATTGCACAGCGACCAGCACCATGCTGACCACCGCCGCCACGCCGAGCAGCGCCGCCATCCGGTCGCGCAGCGCGCCGCTGTCCTCGCTCGCCGGCCTGGCGGCGATGGCCAGGATCAGGGCCAGCATCAGCAGCGGCAGGACGAAAGTCGCCTCGTAGACGTTGCGGGTGACCTGGGTCGCGCACCAGCCGGCGGCGGCGGCGAGCAGCAGCACCGCCACGACCAGCCGCGGATCGGCCCGGCGGCGGGCGATCGCCTGCCTGACGCCGTGGAGCAGGCCGAGCGCGGCGATGGCCGTGGCCATGGTCCAGCAGGCAAAGACATAGGCGACCCAGCCGAGCCGCGCTGCCGGGCTGACCTGGCCGGCCGGCAGCCAGTCGGACATCGGCCTGTTCGACGGCAGCGACAGGGCCAGGTACTGCCACAGGTCGATGTTGCCGAGCATCTTGCCGACCAGCACCACCATGCCGCCGAAGCCATGCAGGCCGGTCAGGTAGGCGCCGATATTCTGCTTCGCGAACATCTTCTGCAGCGCGGCATCGCCGGGGCACTGCATGCGGTGCACCCAGTAGTGGGCGGCCAGGGCGGTGACCACGAGGATCAGCCCGCTCGCGACCAGCCTCGGCAGCCGCGCGGCGCGCCCGGAGCTGGCGAGCCACAGGCAGGCGAGGAACGCCGGGATCAGCATCAAGGCCTTGAGGTGATAGCTGACCGCGACCGTCACCAGGCCGAGCACCGCCAGCGAGCGCAGCCAGGCGCCGCGCCGGGTCGTCTCCACGCTCCGGTCGTGATCGGCACCGCGGGCGAAGGCGAGCAGCATGGCGGCGGTGAGCGACAGCAGGATCGGCTGCTCGGGCCGGCTCCAGATCAGCAGCAGCGGCATGTTGGCCAGGCCCATCAGCCCCAGGCCCAGCAGGCCGAGCACTGCCCGCTCGCGGCGACCGGCGGCGATGCGGCGGATCAGCGCCAGCAACATCGCCAGCCACAACAGGGCATAGAGAATGCCCGAGAGGCGGACATAGAGGGGATCGGCGAACCACAGGTTCAGGTAGGCCGAGAAATAGCGCACCGGCATCATGAACAGAGGCGGCACGGCCAGCGTGTTGGGACCGCAGATGTCGCTGTAGAGCTTGTCGACCCCGTCGATCCCGGCGCGTTCCTGGAAGCGCCAGCCGACCTCGTCGGTATAGACCGGCAGGAAGATGCCGGCGACGAAGGCAAGGCCGAGCGCCGCGGTCACGCCGTTGCGCAGCCACTCTAGCGCCTTGTCCTGCATGTCCCGCCGTCCCGCCGTTACGCAACGTCTGCCCGTGCGGCAGAGCTGACGGCTCTGTGTGGCAGAATAGGGTTAATGGCAACTTGCCTGTGCGATCTCCCCCCTCCTCCTCGGCTTACGGGCCGCTCTCCCCCTTGTCCTCGGCGCAGACAGGCGATAGGCGCGGCGCGAACAGACCAGTGCCAGGGAGCATATCAGCATGTCCGACCTCCAAGCCGCGATCGAAGCCGCCTGGGAAGCGCGCGACGGGGTGACCCCGGCAAGCAGCGACGTGCGCAAGGTCGTCGACGAAGCGCTCGGCCTGCTCGACAGCGGCCGGGCCCGCGTGGCCGAGCCCGACGGCAAGGGCGGCTGGACAGTCAACCAGTGGCTCAAGAAGGCGGTGCTGCTGTCCTTCCGCCTCTACGACAACGAGCCGATCCCCAACGGCGCCGGCGGCGCCCCCGCTTTCGACAAGGTGCCGCTCAAGTTCGACGGCTGGAGCGACGCCCGCTTCCGCGAGGCCGGCTTCCGCGTCGTGCCCGGCGCCATCGCCCGCCGCGGCGCCCACATCGCCAAGGGCGTGGTGCTGATGCCGAGCTTCGTCAATATCGGCGCCTATGTCGGCGAAGGCACGATGGTCGATACCTGGGCGACCGTCGGCAGCTGCGCGCAGATCGGCAAGGGCGTGCACATCTCGGGCGGCGCCGGCATCGGCGGCGTGCTCGAGCCGCTGCAGGCCAACCCCGTGGTGATCGAGGACAATTGCTTCATCGGCGCGCGCTCGGAAGTGGCCGAAGGCGTGATCGTCGGCGAAGGCGCGGTGCTGTCGATGGGCGTGTTCATCGGCGCCTCGACCAAGATCGTCGACCGCGCTACGGGAGAAGTGCACCTGGGCAAGGTGCCGCCCTATGCCGTGGTCGTCCCCGGCTCGCTGCCGGGCAAGCCGCTGCCCGACGGCACCCCGGGACCGTCGCTCTACTGCGCGGTCATCGTCAAGACGGTCGACGCGCAGACTCGCGCCAAGACCGGAATCAACGAGCTGCTGCGCGACTGACCTGCCGCATCGGAACAGGCGCATTCCAGCTGCGTTTCTGCTATGTCCCCGATTGCGGGGGCACATGCAGGAGAGCAGCCATGGAACGCCGCGGGGAAGAAGTTCACATTTCGACCGACGAAGCGCGAGGCGCCGCCACGCCCCATATCGTGCGCTATGTCCTGATGATCAGCCTGTTGCTGGCGATCGCCGCCCTTTCGGCCATCTGGATGACCGGCGCCGCCAATGCGCCGCAGGACCGGGCAGGCGACGGGGTCACCAACCAGGCCCCGCCGACTCAGTAGGCAGGCGGACATGCCGGCCGAGGCAGCATCGCTCGAACGCTTCGTCACCGCGCAGCGGGAGATCTATGCCCGGGTCTGCGACGAACTGCGCGGCGGCCTGAAGCGCAGCCACTGGATGTGGTTCATATTCCCCCAGATCGCAGGCCTGGGCCATAGCCCGATGGCGCAGCGCTACGGCATCGCCGACCTTCCCGAAACCGAGGCCTATCTCCGCCACCCGGTGCTGGCACCGCGCCTGGCCGAATGTACCGATCTGATGCTGGCCTGGGCCGGCACGCGCAGCGCCGAAGCCGTGCTCGGCCCGATCGACGCGATGAAGCTGCGCAGTTCGATGACGCTGTTCGCGGCGGCAGGCGGCGGCGCGCGGTTCGAACGCGTCATCGACCTGTTCTTCGCCGGGCAGCGGGACGAGCGGACGCTGGCGATCCTGGGCGAGATCGCGGTTTAGCCTGCCTCCCGTCGTCCCGGGCTCGACCCGGAACCGCTGGCCCCAACCTCCGTCATCCCGGGCTCGACCCGGGATCTCGCTCAGGCAGTCACGAACACGGCATCGTGCTGGGCGCAGGAGCGATCGTCAGAGATCCCGGCGTCCGCCGGGATGACGTGGGCGAGCCACGTTCGGGGACGGTTCTTGCACCGTTCAGGAACCGTCCCCGCACCGTCCAGGGACGGTTCTCGCACCGTTCAGGAACCGTCCCCACACCGTTCAGGAACCGTGCCCGCACCGTTCAGGGACGGTTCTTGC
>CAUJJI010000003.1 GCA_963205265.1 Pseudomonadota bacterium | reverse complement strand
CCGGGTGCCTTCCTCTTGTGGGCGCGGCCCCCCTAACTCGGGGGCCGGGGTACCCCCCGGGCACGACGGCGCTTTGTCGCGTCGTCGCGGTGAAAGCCAGGGGTCCCTGGCCTCCAGTCGGCGCAAGGCCAATCGCAGATCTCACCCTTTTCCCGCCGCGGCGATCATGTCCTGGATGGCAACGAATTTCTCGCGCGGGGAGCCTTCGCGGGCGCGCCGGACTTCGGCCTCGTCGATCCGCTGCCAGTCGTGGAACTCGACGACCGCGAGCTTGCGCGCTTCGGCCAGCCGGTCGAAGCCGGCGGCGCCCGGCTTGCCGGAACCCTCGCCGATGTCGGCCGCCACTTTCTCGACGATCGCGAAACCGTCGGGGCGGTTGGTGCCGATCGTCCCGGTCGGCCCGCGCCGCGCCCAGCCGACGCAGTAGAGCCCGGGCCGGATGCGGCCCTCTTCATTGGCGAAGCGCCCGGCCCTGTCGTCGAACGGCACGTCGGGGATCGGCGAGGTCTGGTAGCCGATGCAGACGACGACGAGGCTGGCCGGCACGACGTAGGTCTCGCCGGTGCCCACCGCCTTGTCGTTTTCCAGCCGGGTGCGCTCGACCTCGACCGCTTCGACCGCGCCGTTGCCGATCAGGGCCTTGGGCGCCGCGAAGAAATCGAACTCGATCTCGACCGGCTTGGCGGAGCGATCGGCTTCGGCGATGGCGGCGAACTGGCGAAGATGCGTGACCGACTTGCGCTGGCCCGGTTCGAGCGTGGAATCTTCGGATTCCGCGGGCAGGTCTGCCGGGTCGACGCGCGGAGTGGCACGCGTGAGGTGGCCGAGCTCGCCCAGTTCCTTCGGCGTCATCGCGATCTGGTGCGGGCCGCGGCGGCCGAGCACGACGATCTTCCGGATGCTCGACCCGTCGAGCGCGTCGATGGCATGGCTGACGATGTCGCTGCCGTGGAATTCATCGCGCGTCTTGGCAAGGATGCGCACGACGTCGAGCGCGACGTTGCCGTTGCCGATCACCACGGCCGTGCCGCCGCCGAGGTCGGGCTCGAGTTCGGCGAAGTTGGGATGGCCGTTGTACCAGCCGACGAAGGCGGCACTCCCGAAGATGTTGGCAAGATCCTCTCCCGGCAGACCGGCCTTGCGGTCGTGCGGGGCGCCGGTCGCGAGGATGACGGCGTCGTAGAGCTCCTCGAGCTCGCCGATCGTCACGTCGCGCCCCACCAGGACATTGCCGACGAAGCGGACATTGTCGGCCAGGGCAGTGGCCTCGTAGCGGCGCGAGACGCCCTTGATCGACTGGTGGTCGGGCGCGACGCCGAAGCGGATCAATCCGTAGGGAACCGGCAGGCAATCGAAGATGTCCACGTGCACATCGTCGCCCCACTGCTTCTGCGCGGCTTCCGCGGTATAGTATCCGGCCGGTCCGGACCCGATGATCGCAATCTGCCTCACGCAACGATTCTCCCGTGTGTTCTTGCGGCAGCAAACCGCTGCGAAGCGATCCGGCTGCCGTGGGCGGCCGCGCAGGGAATCATGCGCAGGCGCCCGGCAAAAACATGGAACCTTGCCCGGTGCTGTGCAAGCCTTGGCGGCCCGATAGGTTGCGGACCAAAGGCATCACTTAACCCTTTCGCAATCGGCGCGGGTGCAAGACGCAGCCATGTCATCCAGGGCAAGCAGGATCGGCGGCGCGACCGTCCGGCTACGTGCGGTTTCCGCGCCGGAAGCACCGGCGGCGAGCCCGGCCGGCGAGCCCTTGTTCGCTGCGCGCGGCCGCCAGGTGATCGGCTCGCCGCTGCCGACCACGCCGCTGTCCCATCATTTCCTGATTCCCGCGACATGGCAGCTGATGGCGCCCTTCATGGTGCTGGGGCTGCTGCTGAACGGGCTGGCGACCCTGGAACTGCCTCCGCCGGCCAGTGCGGCCCTGGCCGTGGTGGCCGCGGCCATCGCCGCTTTCACGCCGCTGCTGGTGAAGCTCGAGCGCAGCGGATCGCTCTGCACGAAACGGCGCCATCTGCTGATGCTGGCAGGAGTGGCGGTGCCGATGGCGCTGTTCGGCTTCGCCATTGCGCTCTGGACCATCGAATCCCCGAATCCCGACTGGGAAAGCGCGATCGGCGTGCTCGTGGCGATCGGCATCCTCGCTTCCACGCTGCTCAGCGGCCGCGTCGCGTCGAAGAGCTCGGCGATGGTCTCGCTGTGGCTGGGGATGGCGGCCTATGTGGGCAGCGGATTTTCCTACGGCATCCTGCTGGCCGCCCTGGCGCTGGGCGCCTGCCTGGCATTCCGGCAGAGCCGGCTGGCCGCGCGCGAGGCCGAGCAGCAGCGCGAGATCTCGCGCGCACAGCACCGGGCCGAAGAACTCCTCGCCGAATACGAGCAGAGCGGGCAGGGCTGGTTCTGGGAGACCGACCGCAGGGGCATGATCGCCTATGTCTCCCCGACCATCGGCGCGCTGCTGGGCAAGGACAACGCCTCGTTGATCGGGCGCCCGCTGACCGAATTGTTCATCCTCGATTCCGAAGGCGAGGAACGCGAGCGGACGCTGAACTTCCAGCTGTCGGCACGATCGTCGTTCCAGGACCTGGCCGTCCGCGCGGCGACCTCGGGCGAGGAGCGCTGGTGGGCGATCAACGGCCGGCCGATCCACGACCAGTTCAACAACTTCCTGGGATTCCGGGGTTCGGGCAGCGACCTCACCGAGAAGCGCCGCTCGCAGGAAAGCGCCTCGCGGCTGGCGCATTACGATTCGCTCACCGGTCTCGCCAATCGCTTCCAGATGTCGCAGACGCTGGAGAAGATCCTCAACGCCCAGCGCGAGGATCAGCGCAGCTGCGCCGTCTTCCTGCTGGACCTCGATCGCTTCAAGCAGGTCAACGACACCATGGGCCACCCGGCCGGCGACGCCCTGCTCAAGCAGGTCGCGCAGCGGCTGGAGCGGACGGTGGACGCGGCCGGGCGAGTCGGCCGGCTGGGCGGCGACGAGTTCCAGGTCATCCTTCCCGGATCGCAGCGCCGCAGCGATCTTGCCGAACTGGCGACGCGGATCATCGAGACCCTGTCGCAGCCCTATTCGATCGAGGGGCACAGGGTCGTCATCGGGGCCTCGCTGGGCATCGCCCGGGCACCGAGCGACGGCGTCACGTCCGAAGCGCTGATCCGCAACGCCGACCTTGCGCTCTACGCGGCGAAGGACGGCGGCCGCGGGCGGCATCACTTCTACGATCCCGATCTCCACAGCGACGCGGAAGAGCGCCGGCAGCTCGAGCAGGACATGCGCGACGCCGTGGTCCACGGCGGGTTCGAGCTCTACTACCAGCCGGTCGTGCACACCACGACCGAGAAGATCACCGGCTTCGAGGCGCTGCTGCGCTGGAACCACCCCAGGCTCGGCCCGCTGTCGCCGGCCAAGTTCGTCCCGATCGCCGAAGATGCCGGCCTGATCGCCCAGATCGGCGAATGGGCGCTGCGCACGGCCTGCCAGGACCTGGCCCAGTGGCCGGAGGACGTGCGCGCGGCGGTCAACGTCTCGGCGCTGCAGTTCGCCAATCCGGCACTGCCGGCGATCGTCACCAGTGCCCTCGCCGCAGCGCAGATCACGCCGTCGCGGCTCGAGCTGGAGATCACCGAAAGCGTCTTCCTCAACGACGACAACGCCACCGAAGCGATGTTCGCGGCCCTGAAGCGCGTCGGCGTGCGACTGGCGCTCGACGATTTCGGGACGGGCAATTCGTCGCTCGGCTATCTCAAGAAGGCGCCGTTCGACAAGATCAAGATCGACCAGAGCTTCGTGCGCGGCGCGACGGTGAACGGCAGCCGCAACGGCGCGATCATCTCTTCGATCGTCAGCCTGGCCGAGGCGCTGAACATGGAAACCACGGCCGAGGGCGTGGAGACGCTGGACGAGCTCGATCTCGTCCGCCTGCTGGGCTGCAGCCATGTGCAGGGCTACATCTACGAGAAGCCGCTGAGCGCGAAGGCGGCGAGCGAACGCCTGGCCGCCGGCCTCAAGGCAGTGGCGAGCGGACCGCGCTCGGCGCGGTCGCCGCGCCAGACGATGCTGCGCAAGGTCGTCCTCGAGCATGCCGGCGAGAAGTACCACGGGACCATCCGCAACATCTCGACGACCGGCGCGATGGTCGAGGGCCTGTGGAACGTGCCGCCCGAAACCGATTTCAGCCTGCACCTGGCGAAGGACTACGTGATCCCGGCGATTTCCCGGTGGTCGCGCGACGACCGCATGGGCATCGAATTCGGGCGGCCGCTGGAGCTGGATGCCGAAGGACGGATCTCCGTCCGGCAGCGGCAGGCGGACCGCCAGGCGGGCGATTCGATCATTCGCCGCAAGGTGGGTTGACTCTCTCCGGCCGAAGTCCCCGAAGCCCGCGCGAGCCCCGGAAACAGCGGCCCCAATTAGCCATTCGTCAACCATCATGAGCTAGACGATAGGGGAATTTACGGTTCTCTGTGGCGATCGCTCTTGGTGGAATTCGCAAGATCAGGCTTTGGGAAGGTTCGCGGTCTCCTGGGTGGCAGGTCCGGCGGCTCGCCGGCGGCCGCTACGCGGCTGTCGGGGACCGAACAGCAGCAGGCGCTGCTGCTGCTGCACGACTACGAGCAATCGGGCCTCGGCTGGTTCTGGTCGACCAACAGCGAAGGCCGCATCGAATATCTCTCGCATTGCGTCGCGGCCAAGCTCGGCAAGGACATCGGCGCACTCGTCGGGCAGTCGTTCCATGCCCTGTTCGCTCCCGACGACAACGAGGACGAGGCGGCGGCTCAGCGTTCGCTGCCGCTGATCCTCAGCGCGCACAAGCCGTTCTCCGAACGCGTGGTGCGGGCGGCGAACGAGGCCGAGGAAGTCTGGTGGTCGATCTCCGGCCGTCCGCAGTTCAGCGGCGGCACTTTCCTGGGCTATCGCGGCAACGGCTCCGACATCACCGCCAGCCACCGCAGCCACAAGGACGCGTCGCGGCTGGCGATGTACGATTCGCTGACCGGGCTGGCCAATCGCCACCGCATGACGCAGCGGCTGACGGCGATCCTGACCGCCTACAAGGCCGCCAAGCGCAGCTGCGCGCTGATGATGATCGACCTCGATCGCTTCAAGCAGGTCAACGACACGCTCGGTCATCCCGCCGGCGACGAACTGCTCAAGCAGGTCGCCCAGCGGCTGCAGCAGGTCGTTCCGGAAAAGTGCGAGACCGGCCGCCTCGGCGGCGACGAGTTCCAGGTGATCCTGCCGGACGTCGACGATCGCGGCAATCTCGGCGAGATCGCCAAGAAGATCATCTCGATCCTGTCGCAGCCCTATTCGGTCGAAGGCAGCCGGTGCGTCATCGGGGCCTCGGTCGGCATCGCCATCGCCCCCTACGACGGCATTTCCTCTGACGAACTGGTGCGCAGCGCCGACCTCGCGCTGTACTCCGCGAAGGGCAACGGCCGCGGCCAGTTCCGCTTCTATTCGGCCGACCTGCACAACGAAGCCGAGCGTCGCCGCCAGATCGAGGAGGATCTGCGCGATGCCCTGGGCAATGACCAGATCTATCTCGCCTACCAGCCGGTGGTCGCGACCAGCAGCAATATCGTCGTCGCCATGGAAGCCGTGCTGCGCTGGCGCCATCCCGAGCTGGGCGAAGTCTCGCCCGGTATCTTCATCCCGATCGCCGAGGAAACCAACCTGATCGGCGCGCTGGGCGACTGGGCCCTGCGCAAGGCCTGCGCCGACGCGGCCGGGCTGCCCGGCAACCTGCGCGTCGCGGTGAACGTCTCGCCGATGCAGTTCGCCAACCCCGGCTTCCCCTCGCTGGTGACCCAGGCCCTGGCGGATTCGGAACTCGCACCGGAACGGCTCGAGCTGGAATTGACCGAATCGATCTTCCTCAACGTCGACAGCGACATCGACGAGATGTTCGCGGCCTTGAAGCGAGTGGGCGTCCGCCTTGCGCTCGACGACTTCGGCACCGGCTATTCCTCGCTCGGCTACCTGAAGACCGCGCCGTTCGACAAGATCAAGATCGACCAGAGCTTCATCCGCGGCGTGACCGAGCCCGGCAGCCGCAACCTCGCCATCATCAAGGCGATCGTCAGCCTGGCCGAAGCGCTCGACATGGACACCACGGCGGAGGGCATCGAGGCCCACGACGAGCTGGACCTGATGCGATCGCTGAAAGTCAGCCAGATCCAGGGGTACATCTACGCCCGGCCGGTGACGCTGGACGAAGTCGAGGAAGCGATGGCCAACGGCGAGTGGGTCATCGATCCCAGCGGTCCGAACCGCTATCGCTCCGACCGCATGACCGTCCTGCGCAAGATCGGCCTGATTCACGAGGATTACCGCTACGAAGTGACGATGCGGAACCTCTCGCGCACGGGCTGCCTCATCGAGGGGCTGCTCGACGTGCCGATCGACACGCATTTCGTCGTCGACTTCGGCGAGGGGCAGCTGGCCGTCGCCGTGGTCAAGCGGTCTACGGGTTCGATGCAGGGCCTGGAATTCGAACTGCCGCTGGTCGACGACGGCGCCGGGGGGCTGTGCACGCGCAACCGCGTCTCTCCGTACCTCCTCGCCGCGGCCGGCATGCCGCTGGCTTCCCTGCCCGAGGGCTACTACCCGCTGGCCCCCGGCGGCAGCCATGGCCCGGCAAGCTTCAGCATGCCGCGCTTCGCCGAGATGAACGACGCCGGGCGGAAGAGCGGGCGGGCCTGAACCAACTCGCTGCTGACAGTCGGGCGCCGGGCGGCTAAGGGCGCGGGATGACCGACCGTTCGAAGATCCGCAACTTTTCCATCATCGCCCATATCGACCACGGCAAGAGCACGCTGGCGGATCGCCTGATCCAGTACACCGGCGGCCTTTCCGAGCGCGAGATGAGCGCGCAGGTCCTCGACAACATGGACATCGAGCGCGAGCGCGGGATCACGATCAAGGCCCAGACCGTGCGCCTCACCTACAAGGCGCGCAACGGCGAGACCTATGAGCTGAACCTCATGGACACGCCCGGCCACGTCGACTTCGCCTACGAAGTCAGCCGCAGCCTTGCCGCCTGCGAAGGCGCGCTGCTCGTGGTCGACGCCAGCCAGGGGGTCGAGGCGCAGACGCTTGCCAACGTCTACCAGTCGATCGAGCACGACCACGAGATCGTCCCCGTCATCAACAAGATCGACCTGCCGGCCGCCGATCCCGAGAAGGTCCGGCTGGAGATCGAGGAGATCATCGGCCTCGACGCCAGCGACGCCGTCCTCGCCAGCGCCAAGTCCGGCATCGGCATCGAGGAAGTGCTCGAAGCCGTCGTCTCGCGCATCCCGCCGCCGGGTGGTGACGAGAACGCGCCCTTGAAGGCGATGCTGGTCGACAGCTGGTACGACCCCTACCTCGGCGTCGTCATCCTCGTGCGCGTCATCGACGGCCGCATCCGCAAGGGGCTGCAGGTCAAGTTCATGGCCGGCGGGACCGAGCACCTGATCGACCGGGTCGGCTGCTTCACCCCGAAGATCGAGCAGCTCGCCGAGCTCGGCCCCGGGGAGATCGGCTTCATCACCGCGCAGATCAAGGAAGTCGCCCAGGCGCGGGTCGGCGACACGATCACGACGGTGAAGGGCGGTGCGGCAGAGCCGCTGCCCGGCTTCAAGGAAGTGCAGCCCGTGGTCTTCTGCGGCCTGTTCCCGACCGACGCCAACGACTTCGAGAAGCTCAGGGATTCGATCGCCAAGCTGCGGCTCAACGACGCCAGCTTCAGCTTCGAGATGGAAACCAGCGCTGCGCTGGGCTTCGGCTTCCGCTGCGGCTTCCTCGGCCTCCTGCACCTCGAGATCATCCAGGAGCGGCTTTCCCGCGAATACGACCTCGACCTCATCACCACCGCGCCGAGCGTCGTCTACCGGCTGTCCATGACCGACGGCTCGACGATGGAGCTGCACAATCCTGCCGACATGCCCGATCCGGTCAAGATCGCCGAGATGGAAGAGCCCTGGATCAAGGCGGTGATCTACACTCCCGACGAATACCTCGGCTCGATCCTCAAGCTCTGCCAGGACCGCCGCGGCATCCAGACCGGGCTGACCTATGTCGGCGGCCGCGCCCAGGTTTCCTACGAGCTGCCGCTGAACGAAGTGGTGTTCGACTTCTACGACCGGCTCAAGTCGATCAGCCGCGGCTATGCGAGCTTCGACTACGAGCAGATCGGCCTGCGCGAGGGCGACCTCGTCAAGATGAACATCCTCGTCAACAACGAGCCGGTCGACGCCCTGTCGATGATCGTCCACCGCAGCCAGGCCGAGCACCGCGGCCGCGCCCTGGTCGAGCGGCTGAAGGACCTGATCCCGCGGCACATGTTCAAGATCCCGATCCAGGCGGCGATCGGCGCCAAGGTCATCGCCCGCGAGACGATCAGCGCGCTGCGCAAGGACGTGACCGCGAAGTGCTACGGCGGCGACATCACCCGCAAGAAGAAGCTGCTCGAGAAGCAGAAGGAAGGCAAGAAGCGCATGCGCGAGTACGGCAATGTCCAGATCCCGCAGGAGGCGTTCATCGCCGCGCTGCGCATGGGAGAAGAATGATGAGCGGCGGCAACGACGACGACTACGTGTTCGACGAGGAATCGGGCGAGTGGCTCCCCGCTGCCGAACTCGCCGCTAAGCAGGCCGCGGCCGGCACCGTCGAAGTGCGCGACGCGGTCGGCAACCTGCTGCAGGACGGCGACCAGGTGACGCTGATCAAGGATCTTGCCGTCAAGGGCGCCGGCCAGACGCTGAAGCGCGGCACGCTGATCAAGTCGATCCGCCTGACCGGCGATCCGCAGGAGATCGACTGCCGCTACGAGGGGATCAAGGGCTTGGTGCTGCGCGCCGAATTCGTGCGCAAGCGGTAGGCGTCGCTAGTCGTTCCGGCGAAAGCCGGGACGCGGTCCACAGGGCCGGGCGTTCCGTCGACGAGGCCGGCGTTCCCGGCTTTCGCCCGGACGACGATGCCCTTTCCCCCTATCCGACGGTCATCAGCTGGCTGGGGTAGGGCGCCTGCAGGGCGAGCGCTTCCTCGACGCTGCCGGTGAGCCAGGTCTCCTGCTCGTCCACGCCCAGCACCACCGGCATCGCCTTGGGATGCAGCGGGGCGACGAGCGGGTTCGGCTCGGTGGTGCAGAAGGCGAAGACCGGGCCGTCCTCGGTCGGGCGCCAGAGGCCGGCGAAGGCGGCGACGGGCTGGTCGCTGATTGTGAACCAGTGCTGCGCCGGGCGGCCGTCGGCATCCTTGCCGGGCGCGGGCTCGGCGAAGCGGGTGAACGGCACGAGGCAGCGGCGCCTGGCCAGGCTCGGCCGCCACATCGGGCTGGAGAGATTGCGTGCGTTGGTGACGTGCTTGGTCAGCATCTTCGTCTTGCCCGGCACTTCGGTGGGGAAACCCCAGCGCATCGGCCCGAGCCGGCGCTCGCCCCGCGCAGAGATCACGACGGGCGCGGTGTAGCGGGGGTAGATGTCCTCCTGCCAGGCGAAGTCGCTGCTGAGCGTCGCGTCGAAGATGTGGGCGATCTCGGTGGCGGCGCGGTCCATGCGGTAGAGGTTGCACATGGCGCGAGTGAAACGGCGCGGGCGAGAGGGAGTCAAGTAATGAGGTTTACTTTTGTCCGATGAGGGCAAACTGCCCCGTTTTACCCCAAAAAAGCGCTTGCCCCCGGGCATCCGGCAGTCAACATTGCCCGGGACACAACGCCGCAGCGGCGCGCAAGGGAGAGAGCGATGCCTCGCATCACGGTCGACGGAATTGGCCTCGAGTACGAACTGCACGGTCCGGAGGGCGCGCCGGCCGTGGCGCTGACGCCGGGCGGACGGTTCCACATGGATACGCCGGGAATTCGCGAGTTCGCGCAGGAACTGGCCAAGGGCGGCCGCCGCGCGCTGATCTACGACCGGCCGAACTGCGGCAAGTCCGACGCCTGCCTGCTCGGCGAGAGCGAAAGCGAGATGCAGGCCGAGGCGCTGGCCGGGCTGATCAAGGCGCTCGACCTCGGGCCGACGGCGATCATCGGCGGGTCGGGCGGATCGCGCGTGTCGATGCTGGCGGCGGCGCGCCATCCGGAGATCTGCTCGCACCTCGCGCTGTGGTGGATCAGCGGCGAGCCGATCGGCCTGATGCAGCTCGCCACCTACTACTGCGGCGAGGCGGCCGGGCTTTGCAGCGCCGGGGGCATGGAAGCGGTGATGAACGCCACGTCCTGGGCCGAGAACTTCGCGATGAGCCCGACGTCGAAGGACTATATCCGCAACACCGATCCGGCGAAGTTCATTGCCGTGATGCAGAAGTGGGCCTCGGCCTACGTCCCCTCCGACATCACCCCGGTGCCGGGCATGAAGCCGGTGGACTTCGCGCGGCTGACCATGCCGACCATCGTCTTCCGCAGCCACACCAGCGACCTGTCGCACACCCGGACCACCAGCGAATGGGTGCACCGCCTGATCCCGCATTCGCAGTTCCTCGACCCGCCGTGGCGCGACGACGAATGGAACTACCAGTCGGGCCGCACGGCCTCGGGCCAGGGCCATTCGCTGTTCATCAGCTGGCAGAAGCTGACCCCGGTGCTGCTCGACTTCTTCGCCAAGGGCTGACGCTGCGGCCGCATGGCGGTTGACTGCGTGGGCAAAGGGGACAGCGCGGCCGCGCTCCCCCCTTGCCGAGCGCGGGCGGGACGTGCTCGATAGGCCGAAAGCCGCTCGGCCGGTGCGGGGCCAAGGGAGAGCATGGCCATGAAGCTCGGGATCACGTCCAACTTCTGCTGGTTCGGCCCGCCGGTGACGGCGCTGGCGCAGGCGATCGAATCGCTCGGCTTCGAATCGATGTGGATGGGAGAGCATCCGGCGATCCCGGTCTCGGCGGCCTCGGCCGTGCGCTACGGCGTGCCGCTGCCGGCGAACTACCGGCACATGCCCGATCCCTTCGTCTCGCTGGGCGCGGCGGCGGCGGTGACCAACCGCATCCGCTTCGGCACCAACATCTGCATCGTCCCGCAGCACGACCCGATCAACCTCGCCAAGCAGGTGGCGACGCTCGACCACATCTGCGGCGGCCGGCTGATCTTCGGCTACGGCACCGGCTGGATCGAGGACGAGGCGGAAGTCTTCGGCTATCGCTTCGACAAGCGGCTGGGCCGCACGCTCGACATGATGCGGGCGATCAAGGTGCTGTGGACCGAGGACGGGGCCGGCTACAGCGGCGAATACGTCTCGTTCCCGCCGGTGCACTGCAATCCCAAGCCGCTGCAGAGGCCGCACGTGCCGATCCTGGTGGGCTCGGGCAACGACAAGACCGACAACACCAGGGTCCTGCGCCGCGTCGCCCGCACCGCCGACGGCTGGGTGCCGTCGTTCCTGACGCCGGCGATGATGTGCGATCAGCTCGCCATGCTGCGCGACTTCTGCGACGAGGAAGGGACGGACTACAACCGGCTCGACATCTCGCTGATCGTGCCGGCGATCAGCTTCGGCGTGGGCGAGCTGCCGCCCTGGGGGGCCAAGGCCTACGACGACCTGAAGCCGGTCAATGCCATGGAACTGATCGCCGAGTACGAGGAAGCCGGCGTCAAGCGCATCCTCGTCGGCCTGCCCGACATGGAAGACAATTCGGCGTTCAAGAACCTGGAAGACGCGGCAAAAGGACTGGGGCTTGCCTGACCATGACGATCAATCTGCAACACGGGCTGTTCCTGGCCCCCTATCACGATGTCACCGAAAGCCCGACGGTGGCGCTGCGGCGCGATCTCGAGATCGTCGAATGGGTGGAAAAGCTGGGCTTTGCCGAAGTCTGGTTCGGCGAACACCATTCGACCGGATGGGAGATCATCGGCTCGCCGGAACTGATGATTGCCGCCGCCGCCGAGCGGACGCACCGCATCCGCCTGGGCACCGGCGTCGTCTCGATGCCCTACCACAACCCGCTGATGGTCGCGAACCGCATCCTCCAGCTCGACCACATGACCATGGGCCGGACGATGTTCGGCATGGGGCCGGGGCTGCTGCCCACCGATGCCGAGATGATCGCCGCCGACATCAAGGCACTGCGGCCGATGCTGGAGGAAGTGGCCGAAATCATCGTGCCGCTGCTGCGCGGCGAGGAAGTGACGCACAAGACGTCTTGGTACACGCTCAACAAGGCGCGCACCCACTTGCGGCCCTATACCCTGCCGCATCCCGAGATCGCCGTCGCCAGCGCGGTGACGCCCTCGGGCGGGATGCTGGCGGGCCGGCACGGCTTCGGCATGCTCTGCGTCGCGGCGACCGAGACCGCGGGCTTCGACGTGCTCGACGAGAACTGGAAGATCGCCAACCAGGTCGCGGCGGAGAACGGCGTCACCATGGACCCCGCCAAGCTGCGGCTGGTCGTGCCGATGCACATCGCCAAGAGCCGCGAGCAGGCGCGCGCCGACGTCGCCGAGGGGCTGGGGCGCTGGGTCGAGTACTTCGACCGCGTCGCGCCGGCCGGCATGCGCGGCATGTCGGGCGGCGATCCGGCCGAGATCATGGTCAGCGCCGGCCGCGCGGTGATCGGCACGCCCGACGATGCCATCGCCATGATCGAGCGGCTGCAGGAAAAGCAGGGCGAGTTCGGCGTGATGCTGTTCCAGTCGCACAACTGGGCGGACTGGGAAGAGACCAAGAAGAGCTACGAACTCTACGCCCGCTTCGTCATGCCGCATTTCGCCGGGACCAACCGCAACCGGCAGGATTCCTACAACGGCCTGACCGCGGCGATCGACCGGCTCGAAAGCGAACGCGAAAAGGGCGCCGCCGCAGCGTTCAAGGCGTGGGAAGAGAAGACGGGCCGGAAGGGGTAGAATGTCGCCAAGTACCTCCCCGTTCCGGGGAGGTTCCAATTGCTTTCCTCCATTCTCCAAACCCCGAAAACAAATTCCCGCAGGCGAACTTACCCCTTGGCAAGGGTGGCCCGCCTTGCCACTCTGATGCGGCGCCGGGCGTCCGTCCGGGCAGGATCCAGCGGGAGAGAACCATGTCCTACGGCGCCATCGCCATGCCACCGGCGTCGCGTGAGCTCAGCCGGAAGGCGGCGGTCATCGGTGTCGGCGAATCCGACTTCGGCGGCGACTATGCGGCCGAGCGGGCCAAGGCGCCGGGCTACGAGGCGCCGACTCTCGAAGCGCTGATCGGCAAGGCCTTCCAGCGCGCGCTCGACGACGCCGGGCTGGAGCGCAAGGATGTCGACGGCCTGTCCGTGTCCTACACCTACGGCGGCCCGCCGGCAGAGGAACTGGCGCCGCAGCTCGGCCTCTCGCCGCGCTATGCGGTGGCCAACGGCAACATCATGGCCGGGCCGCTGCCGCGCATCTGCGCCGACATCGCCGCCGGCAAGGCCGACGTGGTGGCGATGGTCTTCGGCGTCGCCTCGCGTTCCGCGGGGCGCCAGTTCGGCGGCAACACATTCCCGGCCGGGGGTGGCGGCGCGCCGAGTTCCTACTACTATTACCACCCCTGGGGCTGGAGCTCGCAGGCGGCGCACTGGGCGCTGATGTTCAGCCACTACAGCCACGCCTACGGGGTGAGCGAGGAAGACCTCGGCGCCGTCGCCGTGCAACTGCGCGCCCACGCCGGGCGCAATCCCAACGCGGTCATGCGCAAGCCGCTGACGATCGCCGACTACATGGCCTCGCGCTATATCGTCCGGCCGCTGCACCTGTTCGACATCTGCATCGTCAACGACGGCGCCGTCTGCCTGATCGTCAGCCGGGCCGAGCTGGCGGCGCGCGGGGCCAGGCCGCCGGTGCTCGTCGCCGGCTGGGGCGAGGCCAGGGTCAAGGCCGACAAGATGGACGTCATGGTCCGCCAGGGCCTGCGCCCGGTCATTGCCGAAGCGGGACGACAGGCGCTGGACATGGCCCAGGTCTCGCTCGACGACATCGGTCATTTCGGGGGCTACGATCCCTCGACCATGCAGCTGGTCAACCAGGTCGAAGGCTACGGCTTCGTCCCGGCCGGCAGCGGCGTCGCGTTCTGCCAGGCAGGGGGGATGGACATAGACGGCCGCTTGCCGACCAATACCGAGGGCGGCAACCTCTCAGGCTCCTACATGCAGGGCTGGAGCCAGGTGGTCGAGACGGTGCGCCAGCTGCGCGGCGAGGCCGGGCCGCGCCAGGTGGCCGGGCTCGACGTGGCGATGACCTCGCTGGCGCAGACCGACCAGGCCCATCCGATCATCTATGTCCGGGGAGAGTGACATGCCGCAGAAACGCCCGGATCGCACGCTCGGCGGGCCGCACGACGCATTCTGGGACTGGTGCGCCAGGGGCGAGCTGCGGCTGCAGACATGCACCTCATGCGGCCATCGCACCTGGCCGCCGGTGGAGGCCTGCGAAGCCTGCGGCAGCGGCGGCCTCGACTGGGAGCGCATGTCCGGTCGCGGCAGGATCGCCAGCTGGTGCACGTTCGAGCGCGACTATTACCAGGGCACCCTGCCGCTGCCCTACGACACGATCCTCGTCGAGCTGGAGGAGGGGCCGCTGTTCCTCAGCAACCCCGCTGGCTTCACCCGGCAGGAAATCGAGATCGGCATGCCGGTGGCACTGACTTTCGTCGATGCCGAGGATTCGGCGGGCCCCTTCCGGCTGCCGGTCTTCGCGAAGGGATAGCGGCCGCAGATCCTGCGCCCGGGCGGCAGGGCAAAGTATCGCGCGGCTGGCCTATTGGCGGCGAAGCCCTATATTCGAGCTTCTGTCAGCCAAGGAACACCGATGGTTTTCGCGCGCAAGGTCTGGAAGCTCCTCGTTGCGATCAAGGACGGCCTCGCGCTGCTGTTCCTGCTGCTGTTCTTCATGCTGCTCTATGCCGCGCTGACCATGCGGCCGAACATCGGCACGGTCCAGCACGGCGCGCTGCTGCTCAAGCTCCACGGCGCGATCGTCGAGGAGCCGCAGATCCCCGACCCGGTCGAGCAGCTGCTCGCCCGCGAAGCACCGCTGCAGGAATACCGGGCGCGCGACCTCGTCCGGGCGCTGCGGCTGGCCGCCAGGGACACGCGGATCAAGGCGGTGGTGCTCGACCTCTCCACGTTCCTCGGCGGCGGCCAGGTCAGCCTCGCCGAAGTCGGTGCCGCGCTAGACGAAGTGCGGGCGGCGAAGAAGCCGGTCCTGACCTATGCCAATGCCTATGCCGACGACGGCCTGCTGCTGGCGTCCCATGCCAGCGAAGTCTGGGTCGATCCGCTGGGCGGCGCCTTCGTCCTGGGACCGGGCGGCAATCGCCCCTACTACGCGCGGCTGCTCGAGAAGCTGAAGATCGAAGCGCACATCTTCCGCGTCGGCACTTTCAAGAGCGCGGTCGAGCCCTTCATGCGCAACGACCAGTCGCCCGAGGCCAAGGCGGCCTCGATGGCGCTGAACGGCGCGCTGTGGGAGCAGTGGAAGGCCGACGTCGCCAAGGCGCGTCCCAAGGCGCGGATCGACCGCGTCACGTCCGATCCGGTCGCCTGGCTCAAGGCCTCCGGCGGCGACGGGGCGAAAGCGGCGCTGGCCGCCGGCCTCGTCGATCGCATCGGCGATGAGGTGCAGTTCGGCGACCGCGTCGCCACGATCGTCGGCAAGGACCGCAACGACGACGGCCCCGGCAGCTTCGCCCATACCGGCCTGCGCACCTGGCTGGCGGCGAACAAGCCGGTCACCCCCGGAAAGAAGATCGGCGTCGTCACCATCGCCGGCGAGATCGTCGACGGCGATGCCGGCCCCGGGACCGCCGGCGGCGACCGCATCGCCGAGCTTCTCGACGACGGACTGTCGCAGGACTTCGCGGCGCTGGTCGTCCGCGTGGATTCGCCGGGCGGCTCGGTGTCGGCGGCGGAAAAGATCCGCACCGCGATCGACCGCTACCGTGCGAGGAAGATCCCGGTGGTGGTCTCGATGGGCAATCTCGCGGCCAGCGGCGGCTACTGGGTGGCGACGCCGGCCAGCCGGATCTTCGCCGATCCCGCGACGATCACCGGCTCGATCGGCATTTTCGCGGTCATCCCCTCGTTCGAGCGGGCGCTGGCCGATATCGGCGTCACCAGCGACGGGGTGAAGACCACGCCGCTGTCCGGCCAGCCCGACGTGATCGGCGGCCTTTCGCCCGAAGTCTCGGCGATGATCCAGGCGAATGTCGAGAACGGCTACGGACGCTTCCTCGCCCTGGTCGGCAAGGCGCGCGGCAAGACGCCGCAGCAGGTCGATGCCATTGCCCAGGGGCGAGTCTGGGACGGCGGCACGGCGCGGCAGCTGGGGCTGGTCGATCAGTTCGGCAGCCTCGACGACGCGCTGGCCCATGCCGCCACGACCGCCAGGCTGGACGAGGGCAAGTGGCACCCGGTCTTCCTCGGCGCCAACCAGATGTCGCTGGCCGCCGTGTTCCAGCGGCTGCAGCCCGAGGAAGAGGAACCGGACGGCGCCCGGTTGGCCGGCGACCTCGCCGGCATGGCCGCCGACCGCCAGCGCGGCCTCGCCGACCGGGCAGTGGCCGAGCTGCAGCGGCTTGCCGGGATGCGGGGATTGCAGGCCTATTGCCTGGAATGCCCGATCCGCGCCGACGGGAAGCCGCAAGGCGAGCTGGCGCTGAAAGCGCTGGTCGGGCGCTGGCTGGGCTTGTGACGATCCAAGATCCTCCCCCATGGGGGAGGATCTTCATGTCGAAAGCGACTCTACCCCTGCTCGGGCGTCTCGTCCGGACCCCAGCCGGGCTCGTCGATGTCGGGCGGCATGTCGGGCGCCTCGTCCGGCGGATAGGACGGGCCGGGCTCGTCCGGCCGCTCGGGGGTCTCGGGCGGGGACTGGGGGTCGATCCGGTTGGGCGGGCTGTCGGGTTGTGTTGCCATGGCCTATAATAGCCTCGTGTCGGGTTCCGTTCCACCCGGAAGCGCGACGCTTGCCCTTTTTCCCCGCTGCTTATAAGGGCGGGCGCTTGTTATTCGCAGCTTCGTCCAGCGGGCGTGGCGGAATTGGTAGACGCGCTGGATTTAGGTTCCAGTATCGCAAGATGTGGGGGTTCGAGTCCCTTCGCCCGCACCAATTCACGCCGCGCAGGGGATGAAGCTTCAAACGGACGCAGGAAGGCTTCCTTAGATGAAGATTGTCGAGACCACCAACGAGGGTTTGAAGCGCGCTTACACCGTGAAGATCCCGGCCCAGGCGATTTCCGGCCGGATCGAGGAGGAAGTGCGCAAGATCGCGCCGCAGGTGCGCATGCCCGGCTTCCGTCCCGGCAAGGTTCCGGCCAATCTCGTCAAGAAGATGCACGGTCCGGCGCTGCACCAGGAAGCGCTGAACAGCTCGATTCGCGAGGCGATGGACAAGCTCGTCGCCGACAACCAGCTGCGTCCGGCCATGCAACCCGAGGTCTCGCTCGGCGAAGGCTACGAGGAAGGCAAGGATGCCGAGCTGTCGGTCAGCCTCGAAGTGCTGCCGAAGATCGAGGCGCCGGCGCTCGACGGCCTGAAGCTCGAGAAGCTGGTGGTGCCCGTCGCCGATGCCGAGGTGGACGAGGCGGTGCAGCGCATCGCCAGCCAGCAGAAGAGCTTCACCGACGCCAAGAAGGGCAAGAAGGCGGAAACGGGCGACCAGGTGATCGTCGATTTCGTCGGCAAGCTCGACGGCGTCGAATTCGAAGGCGGCAAGGCCGAGAACCAGCCGATCGAGATCGGTTCGGGCCGGCTGATCCCCGGCTTCGAGGAGCAGCTGGTCGGCGTCAAGGCGGGTGACGAGCGCCAGATCACCGTGACGTTCCCGGCCGACTATCCGGCCGACAATCTCAAGGGCAAGGACGCCACTTTCGACATCACCGTCCATGCCGTGAAAGTGGCCGGCGAAACCACGGTCGACGACGACTTCGCCAAGCAGCTCGGCCTCGAGAGCCTGGAGATGCTGCGCAACCTGATGCGCGGCCAGCTCGAGCAGGAGACTGCCGGCCTGACCCGTACCCAGATGAAGCGCGCGCTGCTCGACCAGCTCGCCGCCGGCCACGACTTCGAGGTTCCGCCCTCGATGGTCGAAGCCGAGTTCGAGCAGATCTGGTCCCAGCTCACCCATGAAGCCGGCCACGAGGAAGACCCCGAGGCCGCGCTCAAGGAGATCGAGGCCGAGAAGGACGATTACCGCGCCATCGCCGTGCGCCGCGTGCGCCTGGGCCTGCTGCTGTCGGAGATCGGCCAGGCCAACAACGTCGAGGTGACACAGCAGGAAATGCAGATGCTGCTTGCCCAGGCCGCGCAGCAGTATCGCCCCGAGGATCGCCAGCGCTTCTACGAATACGTCCAGTCCGAGCCGCTCGCCGCCGCCCAGCTGCGCGCGCCGCTTTACGAGGACAAGGTCGTCGATTTCCTGTTCGGCAAGGCCGAGGTGACCGAGCGCGAGGTGACGCGCGAGGAACTGCAGGCGGCGATCGAGGCGGAAGAGGGCGGCCACGTCCACGGTCCGGGCTGCGGCCACGACCACGACGAGAAGCCGGCAGCCAAGAAGAAGGCCCCGGCCAAGAAGGCCGCCGCCAAGCCGGCCAAGGAAGAAGCCGCTCCCGCCGAGGACAAGCCGGCGGCGAAGAAGGCCCCCGCCAAGAAGGCCGCACCCAAGGCCGAGGCTCCGGCTGAAGAGGCCCCGGCCGCGAAGAAGGCTCCGGCCAAGAAGCCTGCCGCGAAGAAGGCTGCGAAGTAGGTCTCTCGCCCTCCCCCTGGATGGGGGAGGGCTACGAAGGCTTAGGCGCGAAGCGGCTTAGCCGCAGTCGGGTGGGGGTGTGCTCTCCACCAGACGTGGCGCTTGGGAAGAGCGCATTCCCATCCAGCTACGACTAGGCCCTTGCAGGGCCAAGTCTTCGCATCCTTCCCCCATCGAGGGGGAAGGGGAGCTTGCCCAATCACTCACCCGGCTTCGCCCACTCCACGATCAGCACGTGGATGTCCGACTTCGGCTCGAACCCGCGCTTGCGCACTTCGAACTGCGTGGGCGAGATCTTCCTGACCCCGTCCATGCAGAAGCTGACGAGGTTGTCGGGCTTGCCCTTGTCGACGACCAGCCGGAAATCGCCGATCGGCCCGCGCCAGTTGGCGCCGGAGCTGAGGATGTAGTGCAGCCAGTGCTCCATGTAGGGCAGGCGCTTCTCCTGCGGGCCGGTGCCGTGGCGCCGGTCGAAGGCCGCCATGAAGGCAGGATCGAGGCAGAAGTGCTTGACGTGATGCGCGAAGAAATCGCTCTCCTTGCGGTACTCGGGATCGAGCCCGCCGCCGACCGAGCCGCCCGCCAGCGGCACGTAGCGATGCGTCACTTCCACCGTCTTGCCGGCGGGAAAGACCTGCTTGCGGGTGACGTAAGTGACGAGGTTCCACGCCGGCAGCAGCATGTCGTGTTCGGCCGAGCGGCGCAGCAGCCCCTCGCGGACATAGGCCTGCTTGTCGGCCTCGCTCATCGTGTCGAGGAAGGCGAGCTGCCGGTCGTAGTCGATCAGGTTCCAGCGCGCCGGCCAGCCGAGCTGGGCCAGGCGCCGGGTGACGTCGCGGCCGCCGACCTCGACGCGCTCGACATAGTCGAGCTTGACGGGCTTGCCGTCCACCGTCGTGCGGAACTGCAGCTCGCGATAGTCGGGCAGGTCGCGGTCGCCCAGGTCCTCGGCGACGCCGCCGGGCAGGTCGGGCACCGGGAACGAGACCAGCGTCTCGACGTCCTTGTCGCTGCGGTTGGTGAAGCGGTAGCGCACCCGGACTTCGTCGCGCGACAGGTAGAGGTCCTCGGCGTCCATGCTGATCGCCGCGCTGCGGGTCAGGACCAGGCCGCCGATGCCGATGGCCGAGGCGCTGTCGTTGGCCGCGGCGGGCAGGGGTAGGGCCAGGGACAGGCTCAGGGACAAGGCCAGGGACAGGGCGAGCAGCTGCGGCGCCAGTCGTTTCGCGATCATGTGGCATTCCCCTATGGACAGAATGGAGAGCTGCGGCCAAGGACGGGGCCCGTCAAGTGCGGGCTGCGCTGGCCCCGCCCCACCGATCGATCGGTTAACGCCCTTGAATGTCGCGCCGTGGCACGCGACATAAGCTCACCAGTCAAATGAGGATTCCATGATCGATCTCTTCGGCCACTCCGGCGCACAAGGTAAATTCGAAGTCGACCCCATCACCGGCGCGCTGGTGCCGGTCGTTGTCGAGCAGACCAGCCGCGGCGAGCGCAGCTTCGACATCTTCAGCCGCCTGCTGCGCGAGCGGATCGTCTTCGTCACCGGCCAGGTGGAAGACGGCATGGCCTCGCTGATCGTCGCCCAGCTGCTGTTCCTCGAATCGGAAAACCCGTCGAAGGACATCTCGATGTACATCAACTCGCCGGGCGGCGTGGTGACGGCGGGCATGGCGATCCACGACACCATGCAGTACATCCGGCCGCGGGTGTCGACCGTCTGCATCGGCCAGGCCGCCTCGATGGGCAGCTTCCTCCTGGCCGCGGGCGAGCCGGGCATGCGCATCGCCTTGCCGAACTCGCGCATCATGGTCCACCAGCCCTCGGGCGGGGCGCGCGGCATGGCTTCCGACATCGAGATCCAGGCGCGCGAGATCCTGCGCATCCGCAAGCGGATGAACGATCTCTACGTCAAGTACACCGGCCGCACCCTTCCCGAGATCGAGCAGGCGCTGGACCGCGACACCTTCCTGGAAGCCGACGAGGCGCTGGCCTTCGGCATCGTCGACAAGGTGTTCGAAACCCGGCCCGATGCCGAAAAGGCCAGCGAAAACGAGGGCAAGGGCGGCCCTAAGGAATAAATCAACCCTCGCGCTTCAGCCCATCGCAAGGTTCTTTGGCTATAGCGCAGGATTGATTAATACGCACACGCGGCTACATTCGGCCGTTCCGTCCCGCCGGGGACTCTGGATCAGAGCATGACGAAATTGAGTGGATCAGACGCAAAGAGCACCCTGTACTGCAGCTTCTGCGGCAAGTCGCAGCACGAGGTGCGCAAGCTGATCGCCGGCCCCACCGTCTTCATCTGCGATGAATGCGTCGAGCTGTGCAACGACATCATCCGCGAGGAAACCAAGGCCGGTATCGCCGGGAAGAAGGACGGCGGCGTCCCCAGCCCGCGCGACATCTGCGAGACGCTGAACGACTACGTCATCGGCCAGGACCGCGCCAAGCGCGTGCTCTCGGTCGCGGTGCACAACCACTACAAGCGGCTGAAGCACAGCGGCAAGTCGGGCGACGTCGAACTGCAGAAGTCGAACATCCTGCTCGTCGGTCCGACCGGCTCGGGCAAGACGCTGCTCGCGCAGACTCTGGCTAAGACCTTCGACGTGCCCTTCACCATGGCCGATGCGACGACGCTGACCGAAGCCGGCTATGTCGGCGAGGACGTCGAGAACATCATCCTCAAGCTGCTCCAGGCGAGCGACTACAACGTCGAGAAGGCGCAGCACGGCATCGTCTACATCGACGAGATCGACAAGATCAGC
>CAUJJI010000002.1 GCA_963205265.1 Pseudomonadota bacterium | reverse complement strand
GTGACGGCCGCGATCCTGGCGCATTGCCAGGCACTCACGGCGGAACTGGGTGACCTCGAGCGGCGCCTCGGCGAACCCGCCTCGCGCACCGGAACGTTCGTTACGGGCCTGGCCCGACGCGCCCAGGCGCTGCTGGCCAGGCCGGTCTCGACCGTGCCGGTGCGCGAGGCGAGTTCGCCGAGGCGCCGCTCGAGGTCAGCCAGTTCCGCCGTGATGGCCTGGCTATGCGCCAGGATCGCGGCCGTCTGCCGTTCGTGACCGGCGCGGCGTTCTTCGATCGCCGCATCGAGAGTGCCGAGCCGATCGAGCAGGCCGGCGATGGCCGCCTGCTCGCCGGCTTCGAGTTCCTGCCGTCGGCGGCCGACTTCGCTCGCGAAGCTTTGGCCCTGTTCGGCCAGTTGCGCCTCGAGCGCGGATGCGTCCTGCAGCAGCGTGTCGATCCGCGCCCTGGCATTGTCCGCCGCGCGCGATTCCGCTTCGACCAGCGCGGCGATGGCGCCGCTGAGCTCGCCCTCGATCCTGCCGATCGCCTCGCCCCAGCTCTCGAGCGCGCGAGTCTCGCCGTCGCGGATCGAGCGGGAGATGGCGCTGCTTTCGTCGCGGAGCGCCGACAGCCTCGCCCGAAGCGAGGTAAGGCTTTCGCCTTCCTGGGTGTCGAGCACGCTGCGCGTCTGCGCGAGTTCTTCCGCCAGGGCCGCGGCCCGCGTGCGAACGGCGGCCAGCGCTTCTATTTCGTGGGCTTCCAGCTGGCTGCGGAACTCGCTGCCTTGCTCGGTCAGGCGGACGAAGCGCTCGGCAACCACGGTCTCCAGCTTTTCGCAGTGGCCGGTGAATTCGGCAATGGCGGCGGACACCTGCTCGCGCATGGTGGCCACTTGCTGCTCGCTCGCCTGGCCGAAGGTGTTGAGCTGGCGAAAGCCGCTGATCATTTGCGCCAGCTGGTTGTGCGCCGTACGCCCCGCATTGCCGATGTTGTTGGTGACGTCCTTGGCCGAACTGGCGATCACCGGCAGCTGGCTGCGCAGCTTTTCCATGTTGTCGAGCGCGGATTCGCTGACCGTGCCCAGTGACTCCAGCCGCGAGCCGTTTTCCTGGACCAGCGCTTCCAGCCGCTCGGCGCTGGACGACATGCGTTCGACGGCGAGGCGGCCCAGCGAGTCGAGATCGCGGCCCTGGGCGGCGATGAATTCCCGCGCCAGGCTGAGTTCGCGATTGACCACGGTAAGGCGTTGCTCGAGGCGTATCGCCTCGTCGGCGAGGAGCGCCGCCGTATTGCCGAAGCGCATCGCTTCGCGCCGGCTGTTGCGCATGGCCAGGAGCCAGGCCACGCCGATCAGCGCGACTGGCATCGCCCATTCGGAGACGAGCGCCGTCCCGGCCGAAGGATCGGGAAGCGCGGCGATCTGGGCGAACTTTGCCCACAGGAAAAAGGCGGTCCAGCCCAGGACGGCGAGGAAGGCCAGCGTCGGCGCCAGCCAGGGCAGGCGCGCGACGGGCGGTTCGGCCTCATCCTGGGGAAGGGGGACCTGCTCGGCTTCCGTGGGGACAAGCTCCTCGGAAAGCAGGAATTCGTCGTCGTCCGGCTGCTGCGAGCCGGACCCGAAAGCGATGATGCGAGTGCCCCCTACCATGGGCCATGAATACCACGTCGACGAGGAGGATAAACCCCGGTTTAACTTTCCCGACGTAATCCGTGGATCATGGCATATGAAGCGGGCGCGCTTGACGCAACACTGGCAGCCGCCGCCGGCGACGATATCGAGCTTTTCGGACAGCTGCGCCTGGCTTTCGTCGAGAGCCTCGGCCGCCAGATCGACCTGCTGCGCCGGTCCCGCTGCGACGGGAACTGGCATATTGCAGCCCTGCGGCTGAAGGGCCTGGCGGCAAGCTTCAATGCCGAGCCGCTCGTGCTGCTGGCGGAAGAGGCCATCGTCGCCGCGCCGGGTGACCCCTCCGTGGTTCGCCGCCTGCAGGCATTCCTGGACGAATTCGCCGGCCACTGAGCTGCCGTGGTGCCGACACTTGGCACTGGGCTCCGCATTCCCTAGAAGATCGCCTCCTGCGGGAGGAACACTCTGCGCGTCGCATTATTGACCATGATCGAGCCCGCCGGTGCCGGCGCGCCGATGCCGCGAGCTTTCCTCGGCGTCGGCGGCGTAACGCTTGCGCGCCACCAGCTGGGGCTTGCCCTGTCGATGGATTGCCAGCGCATCGTCTGCCTGGCGCGAGAGATCTCTCCCGAGATGATATCGCTCCAGCACGCGGCCGAAGCGGCGGGCGCCCGGTTCCATATCGTCGCCGGGCCGCGCGCGCTGACCGGCCTGGTCACGGCCAGCGACGAGCTGCTGGCCTTCGCGGAAGGACTGCTGGTTTCGCCGCACGAGGCCAGGCCGCTGCTCGACCTTGGCCATGCGGTCCTGGTGCAGCCGGTTGAGACCGGGGTCGCCGCAGGTTTCGAGCGGCTCGACCTCAATCATGCCGCGGCCGGCGCGATCCGCATTCCCGGGCGCCTCGTCGCGAACCTGCTGGAACTGCCGCCCGATTGCGACCCGATGGCGGCGCTGACCCGCATCGCCTTGCAGGCGGGCGTGGCCATGCAGGAAGTGCCGGCCGCGGCCCGCGGCGGAGCGCGCTGGCGCCTGATCCGCGACGAAGCGGAAGCGCACGCGATCGAAGGCGAATGGCTGCGCCTCCACGCCGGCGACCGGCCGGCACCGACGCCGCTCAATATCCTCGCCTGGCTTGGGCTCATGACCATGGGGCCATCGCTGCTGCACGGCGGCAATGCCAGCCGGGTCATGCTGCTCGCGGCAGTGGCGGCCATCCTCATCGCGCTGGGTCTGGGCTGGTTCGGCTTCGCCATTTCCGGGCTGGTGTTGTGCGGCATCGCCTCGGTCGAATGCGCTACGGCCGCGGCGCTTCGCCGGGTCGAGAGAGTGGCGCTCGGCCTGCAGGCGCCCGCCATGCCGACCGATGCGATCCTGTGCTGGGCAATCGACCTGGCGATCGTCATCCTGTTGATCTGGACCATGCCCGCCGCAGAGGAATACCCGCTGGCCGATCGCGCCTTTGCTCCGCTGTTGCTGCTGATCCTGATGCGGCTGGTGCCCCGCATCATCCAGCCGAGCTGGGCGCCCTGGATCGAGGACCGGTTCCTGCTTTCCCTGCTGCTGGCGCTTGCCGCGGCGATGGGCTTTCTCGTCGGCACAGTCCAGTTGCTGGCACTGCTGCTTGCCCTTGGCGCGCTTCTGCTTCCTGGTGGAAAAGCGCGGATAACGTGAGTTTAACCATGGCGTGCTATGGCGATGCCATGATCGATGACCCCGCCCGGCCCGCGCGTGCGGATGCGGTTGACGCCGCCCTGCGCGACCAGCTCGCACGGGAGGAGGCGACGGCCGGCACGATCGCCCCGATCCTGCGCTATCTGCTGGCGAATTCCGGAAATTCCCTGTTTTCCGAAGAGATCGTCGCCCGCGTCAAGGGCATGCTCGGCGATGTCGTCCGCCAGCTCCTCGACGGCGGCGAGCCGGACGGACCCACCGAACCGCGCGAGCATCCCGCTGCCCTGGTTTCCGGCCTGACCGAGGCGATCGCTACGAATGCGGCCATGCTGCGGCATCTGCATGCCCTGGCCCTCGAATGGCAGCTGACGCAGCGCTTGCAGGCCCAGCTCGCGCTCGATCCGGTCCTGCCGCCCTTGCTGCAGGCCCTGATCGCATCGCCCGACCCGGCGACCGGCGGACTGGCGATGCAGTTCCTCGCCGCGCAGGCGCGCTTCAGCCAGGCGCAGCGCCGCATGCGCTTGCCGCTGCACGAATTGCCCGCCGACCTGCTGCACGGCAGCCTGCTCGCCCTGCGCACGGTCATGAGCGAGGACGAGCATTCCGCAGCTGCCGCTGCCGGCGAAGCCGCGATCCGCGCCGGCTACGACGAGGCGCAAAGCCGGCTCGGCCTCATCGCCCGCCTGGTCAGCGGCATGGGCAGCGGCGCGGTGGCGGCACTGGCGATCGGTCATGCCGGCGCGGCGATCTTCCTGACCGCGCTCGCCATCGCCTCGGGCCAGGAGCGCGACCTGGCGGCCTTGTCGACCAGCGACGCGCAGCCGGTGCGCCTGGCCTTCGGTCTTTGCGCCGCCGGGCTGAAGCCTTCCGCGGTCGAGGAGCAGCTGCTGGCCATCCACCCGGATTGCCTGTTGCCGCGCGGTCTCGACCGGATTCATGCCGAAGATGCGGCCGCCTTCCTCTCCGCCGGCTTCCCGGGCAGCTGACGATGACCGCGCAGCCCTTCTTGACGGTACGGGCGGTAAGCGACGCCGACGACCGGCTGGTCGCTGCCGACGAGCCGCTGGCCAGCCTGCAGGTGCGCTGCGGCGGGCTGCTGCCGGGCACGATCGCAGTGCCGGCGCTGCTCGAAACCGTCCGCAAGGCGCGCCACTACCAGCTCAAGCTCGCCCGCATGCTGTCGGCGCAGGACGGCAGCCATGCGGTGACCGCCTGGGTCGAGGTCGAGCCGCGCGCCGGCCGAGAAGGCGGCTGCGACATCCTGCTGCGCAATTGGCGGGCCGCGCCGCTGCCGGCCGAGAATCCGGACCAGAGCGCCGGCATTCACCGCGAAATCGATCGCCAGCTTGCCGAACTGACGGCGCGGCTGGATGCCAGGCAGTGCGTGCTCGCCGTCGATGCCGAGGCGCCGGACCTGCAGGCGCTGGGCGAAGCGATGCGCGCGGGCACCGGCCGTCCCTGGACCGATTTCGTGACGATCGAAGCCTACAGCAATCGCCAGCCCATGCATTGGCGCCTGCTCGACGGGGTGACTGTCGCGATCGCTGGCTCGGCGAGGACCTGGCGCGCCACGCTTGTGCCGCAGGACGGCCACGACGCCCAGCCCGGCGGATTCGAGCTGTTCCTCACGGCCAATGAGCCGCTGTCCTGGGCTCCGGCCGGACAGTCGCATGCAGACCTGCCGTCGCCGGAACCCGCCTTCAAGACCATCGGGCGCGAGATCGCGCCGGTGCTGCGCCAGCCGATCGCCCGGATCATCGCCAATGCGGAGACGATCCGCACCCGGCTCGCCGGACCTCTCGCCAGCGAATATGCGGACTATGCCGCCGATATCGCCGCGGCCGGCCAGCATCTGCTGGGCCTGGTCGAGGACCTTGCCGACATGGAAGTCGTCGAGGCCGATGACTTCTCGACCGCTCCCGACCACATCGACCTTGCCGAAGTGGCGCGCCAGGCGGCGGGCATCCTCGGCGTGCGGGCGGCGGAGAAGCGGATCGCACTCGACATCCCGCGGGCCGATGCCAGCCTGCCCGCCGTCGCCGAGTTCCGGCGCGTGCTGCAGATCCTGCTCAATCTCATCGGCAATGCGATCCGCTATTCGCCCGGGGAGTCGCGCGTGGCGATCCGCCTGGAGGACGAGGGCGGCAAGGCCCGCGTCGTCGTCAGCGACCAGGGGCCAGGGATTGCCGATGAGGACCAGCCCAAGGTCTTCGAGAAGTTCGAACGCCTGGGCCGCAGCGGCGACGGCGGCTCGGGCCTGGGCCTCTACATCTCGCGCCGGCTGGCGCGGGCGATGGGCGGCGAGCTTTCGGTGGAAAGCGCGGAAGGCGAGGGCGCGAGCTTCGTGCTGGAGGTTCCGCGGGCTTAGCCCGCCCGGCGCCGCCGGCCGGTTCGGTCAAGCCGGCAGCGGTCCGCTCCCCGGCGCAGGCCAGAGTCTCGGTGGTCTGGGCCGAGCGCTGCAACGGCGCTCCCGACAACCTCTCCTCTGCAACCGACCGCGGCCCCGGCCAGCGCCGGGGAGCAGGGTGCTGAGGAACGGTCTGAACGGATTACCGCTGCGTAAGCGGAATATAATCCCGATGTGCCGGGCCGGTGTAGAGCTGGCGCGGACGGCCGATCTTCTGGCCGGGATCGGAAATCATTTCGTTCCACTGCGCCACCCAGCCGACGGTGCGGGCGAGCGCGAAGAGCGCGGTGAACATGGTGGTCGGGAAGCCGATCGCCGAGAGGATGATGCCCGAGTAGAAGTCGACGTTCGGGAACAGCTTCTTCTCGATGAAATAGGGATCGCTGAGCGCGATCTCTTCCAGCCGCAGCGCGGTCTCGAACAGCGGGTCGGTGACCTTCAGCGCGTCGAACACCTCGCGCACGGTCTTCTGCATGACTGTCGCGCGCGGGTCGTAGTTCTTGTAGACGCGGTGGCCGAAGCCCATCAGGCGGAACGGATCGTTCTTGTCCTTGGCACGCTCGATATAGTGCGCGATGCGGTCGGGCGTGCCGATCTCCTTGAGCATGTTGAGCGCGGCCTCGTTGGCGCCGCCGTGCGCCGGGCCCCACAGGCAGGCAATGCCCGCCGCGATGCAGGCGAAGGGATTGGCACCCGACGAACCGGCAAGCCGCACGGTCGAGGTCGAGGCGTTCTGCTCGTGGTCGGCGTGGAGGATGAAGATGCGGTCCATCGCCCGCTCGACCTGGGGCAGCAGCTCGTATTCCTCGGCGGGGACGCCGAAAGTCATGCGCAGGAAGTTGCCGGTATAGGACAGCGAATTGTCCGGGTAGAGGAAGGGCTGGCCGACCGAGTACTTGTAGGCGGCGGCGGCGATCGTCGGCATCTTGGCGATCAGGCGGTGCGAGCTGATGCGGCGGTGGACCGGGTCCGAGATGTCGGTGGAATCGTGGTAGAAGGCGGATAGCGCGCCGACCACGCCGCACATGATCGCCATCGGGTGGGCATCGCGGCGGAAGCCCTTGTAGAAGCTCATCAGCTGCTCGTGCAGCATGGTGTGGCGCGTGATGGTGCGGGTGAAGTCGTCGAGCTCGACGCTGCTCGGCAGCTCGCCGTTCAGCAGCAGGTAGCTGACTTCCATGAACGAGGAATGCTCGGCCAGCTGGCCGATCGGGTAGCCGCGGTGCAGCAGCACGCCTTCGTCGCCGTCGATGTAGGTGAGAGCGCTTTCGCAGCTGGCCGTGGAAGTGAAGCCCGGGTCATAGGTGAACATGCCGGTGTTGGCGTAGAGCTTGCGGATGTCGACGACGTCCGGCCCGACGCTGCCGCTCAGGACCGGATATTCGAATTCCTTGCCGTCGGCGCCCAGTTTCGCTTGCTTGCCCACCTATACCACTCCTTAAGCTTGAGACCCGGCATCGGCACGAGCCTGCTCGGCTATCCGAGCCAGGCTTTCGTTCCGCCCGAGCAGAACCAGAACATCGAAAATCCCCGGCGAGGTCGTTTGCCCCGTGAGCGCGGCCCGCAGCGGCTGTGCCAGTTTGCCGAGCCCCAGCCCCAGTTCCTGCGCCATCGCTTTCAGACTGGCTTCGAGCGGTTCGCTTGTCCAGTCGTTTTGCGCGGCGAGCAGGGCGTGGATCCGTCCGAGCAGGTCGCGCGCGTCTTCGGTCAGCAGCGCTTCCGCTTTCGCGTCGAGCGCGAGAGGGCGTGTGGCCGAGAGGAAGGCCGCCCCGTCGGCCAGTTCGTTGAGATCCTTCGCCCTGACTTTCAGCACCGGCATGGCGCGGGCGAGCAGTTCGCGGTCGGGCGCCGCCGCCATTCGCGGCGCGGTCAGATCGGCCAGCCGACCGTCGTCGGCCTCGCGCAGGTAGTGCCCGTTGAGATTGTGCAGCTTGGCGACGTCGAAGCGCGATGGCGCCTTGCCGACGTGGGCGATGTCGAACCATTCCACTGCCTGCTCGCGCGAGATGATCTCGTCGTCGCCGTGGCCCCAGCCGAGCCGCAGCAGGTAGTTGAACAGCGCCTCGGGCAGGATGCCGAGCTCGTCGCGATAGGCGTCGACCCCCAGCGCGCCGTGGCGCTTGGAAAGCTTGGCGCCGTCGGCGCCGTGGATCAGGGGAACGTGGCCGTATTCGGGCACAGGCCAGCCCCCCTCAAGATCGTTCAGGGCGCGGATGATCGCCAGCTGGCGGAAGGCGTTGTTGAGATGATCGTCGCCGCGGATGACGTGAGTCACGCCCATGTCGTGGTCGTCGACCACGACGGCGAGCATGTAGGTCGGCGTGCCGTCGGAACGGAGGATGACGAAGTCGTCGATCTCGGCGTTGCTGACCGTGACCGGACCCTGGACGAGATCCTCGATCACCGTATCGCCTTCGCGCGGGGCCTTGATGCGCACGACGAAAGGCGCGTCCTGCGGGGCGCCGCCCGGGTCGGCGTCGCGCCACTCGCTGTCGATGCGGAACGGGCGGCGCTCGGCCTGGGCACTGGCGCGGCGCTCGGCCAGTTCCTCGGGCGTCAGGTAGCAGCGATAGGCATGTCCCGCGTCGAGCAGCGCCCTGGCGACTTCGGCATGGCGCGCCGAGCGGGCGAACTGGAACACCGCGGGCTCGTCGCCGTCGAGGCCCAGCCAGCGCAGGCCGTCGAAGATCGCGTCGATGGCCGCCTCGGTCGACCGGGCGCGGTCGGTATCCTCGATGCGGAGCAGGTACTTGCCGCCGTGATGGCGCGCGAACAGCCAGTTGAACAGTGCGGTCCTGGCGCCGCCGATGTGGAGGTAACCGGTCGGCGAGGGAGCGAAGCGCGTGACGACGGCACGGCCAGCCGCCTGTCCGCCGGTTGCGCTGTCGCTTGCCTTCATACGTTCGTTCCTGTCCAATGGGTTATGGCCAGCCACGCCACGGTCCCCGAGCATGCAGCGGACGCCAGCCACGCGCGCGCTGCAATGCAGCATCGCCCTTGGCGCAGCCTGATCGGCTTGTCCAGCATAGTTGAGCGATTCGAGCACTTTCTTGCCGGTGCCGGCTTCGATCGTGCGCCCTGGCTGGCGGTCGCTTTCGCAGGCGGCATAGCGGCATGGTTCGGCCTCGACAATCGCTGGCATTGGCTGGCGCTGGTCGCGGCCTGCCTTGCCCTCTCGCTGGGGACTGCTGCGGCCCTGCGGGCAGAGGGGCGACTGCCGTTCCTCAGGCAGGCACTGGTCGCCATGCCCCTGCTCGTCGCGGCCGGCTGCCTGGTCGTCTGGACCAAGTCGGCGCAGGTCGGCATGCCGGCGATCGCCAGGCCGGTCGTCGCGGAGATCCGCGGCCGCGTGCTGGAGCGCGAGGAGCAGCCGGCCGAGGGCCGCGTGCGGCTGCTGCTCGCCGCGCGCGAGCCGGGCGGGGTGCGGGCGATCCGGGTGCGGATCAACCTTCCCGTCGCGCTCGACCGGCCGGACATCGCCGAAGGCGCGGTGATCGGCCTGCGCGCCAGGCTGATGCCGCCGGCGCCGCCGATGCTGCCGGGCAGCTACGACTTCGCACGCGCCGCCTGGTTCGCGGGCATCGCCGCGACCGGAAGTGCGCTCGGCGAGGTGACGGTGCTGCAGCCGAGCGGCCGGGTCGGCTGGCTGGCGCGGCTCAAGGCCGGGCTGTCGCGGCACGTGCGGGCGCAACTGCCGGGGACGGCGGGAAGCATCGCCGCGGCCTATGCCAGCGGCGACCGCGGCGCCATCGCCGCCGCCGACGACGATGCCATGCGCGACGCCGGGCTGACTCACCTGCTGTCGATCAGCGGGCTCCATGTCAGCGCGGTGATCGGCGCCGCCTACCTGCTCGCGCTCCGCCTGCTGGCGCTGTGGCCGTGGCTCGCCCTGCGCGTGCGCCTGCCCCTGGTCGCGGCGGCCGGCGGGGCACTGGCCGGAATCGGCTACACGCTGCTGACCGGGGCCGAGGTGCCGACGGTCCGGTCCTGCATCGGCGCCCTGCTGGTGCTGGCCGCCCTGGCCCTGGGCCGCGAGGCGCTGTCGCTGCGCATGGTCGCCGTCGCCGCCTTCGTGGTCCTGCTGTTCTGGCCCGAAGCGATCGTCGGGCCGAGCTTCCAGATGAGCTTCGCCGCGGTGATCGCCATCGTCGCGCTCAGCGGCAGCGCGCCGGTGCGCGGCTTCCTGGCACCGCGCGAGGAGGGCCTTGCGATGCGCGGGCTCCGCGCCCTGGCGATGCTGCTGGCGACGGGCGTGGTCATCGAGCTGGCGCTGATGCCGATCGGCCTGTTCCACTTCCACCGCGCCGGCGTCTACGGCGCGCTGGCCAATGTCGTGGCGATCCCGCTGACGACCGTGGTGACGATGCCGCTGATCGCGCTGGCCCTGCTGCTCGACCTCGTCGGCGCGGGCCATCCGGCCTGGTGGGCGGCGGGCAAGTCGATCGACTTGATGCTGGCGCTGGCGCACTGGGTGGCGCGGCAGCCGGGCGCGGTGACGACGATGCCGGCGATGGGCCTGGGCAGCATCGCGCTGTTCGTGGCCGGAGGCCTGTGGCTGGCGCTATGGCAGGGACGGGTGCGGCACTGGGGCCTGCTGCCGATCGCGGCGGGCATTGCTTCGCTGGCGCTGCTGCAGCCGCCCGACATCCTGGTCTCGGGCGACGGCCGCCAGGTTGCGCTGACCGGGGAAGGGGGCGGCGAACTGCTGGTGCTGCGCGACAGCCGGAGCCCCTTCGTGCGCGACAACCTGACCGAGATGGCCGGCAAGGCGGGTGAGCCCCGCCTGCTTTCGGATTGGCCCGGGGCGCGCTGCAGCGCCGATTTCTGCGTGCTGCGGCTGCACCGCGGCGGCCGCGACTGGCAGGTCCTGCTGACCCGCAGCCGCGACAGGGTGCCCGAGCGCGAACTGGCCGCGGCCTGCGACCGGGTCGACATCGTCATCGCCGACCGCCGCCTGTCCCCGGCCTGCCGGCCGCGGGTGCTCAAGGCCGACCGCCGCTTCCTCGACCGCAACGGCGGCCTGGCGATCGCGCTCGATCCATGGCGCGTGCGGACCGTGGCGGCGACCCAGGGCGAGCACGGCTGGTGGCGCGCAGTCAGTCACGTCGCGCCGGCCAAAGCCGGGACCGCAGGTGGCCGGGCCGGGCGCTCCGTCGACGAGGCCAGCGGTCCCGGGTCGAGCCCGGGACGACGATAGGGCACGTCGTCCCCGGCGAAAGCTCTTCCGCTCTCAGTGATAGCGCCGCAGCAGCCCCGCGAGCTTGCCCTGGACGATCACTTCGCCGGGATCGTAGATCTGCGGTTCGTAGGCCGAATTGGCCGGATCGAGCACGACCTTGCCGTTCTGGCGGCGCAGGTACTTGAGCGTCGCTTCCTCGCCCCGGACCAGGGCTACGACGATCTCGCCGTCGCGGGCCGAATCGGTGCGCTTCACCAGGGCGAAGTCGCCGTCGAGAATGCCCGCCTCGATCATCGAATCGCCCGACACTTCGAGCGCGTAATGCTCACCCGCGCCGAGCAGCGCGGCGGGAACGGGCAGCGTCGACTGGCCTTCCAGCGCCTCGATCGGCATGCCGGCTGCGATGCGGCCGTGCAGCGGCAGTTCGATGACGTCGTTCGCCGGACTGCCGGAAGGCCGCGTTGCCGCAGGAGCCGGGCGCAGGGCCGCCAGCGCATCGTTGCTGTTGGCGGCGGCGCGAGGGGTGGGCCGGCTGGTCACATCGTCGGGCTGCCGCAGCACTTCCAGGGCGCGGGCGCGATTGGGCAGGCGGCGGATGAAGCCGCGTTCCTCGAGCGCCGAGATCAGGCGATGGACGCCCGACTTCGACTTGAGATCGAGCGCTTCCTTCATCTCTTCGAAGGAAGGCGACACGCCGGTTTCCTCCAGCCGGGTCTGGATGAAGCGGATCAACTCGTGCTGTTTGCGGGTCAGCATGGCCGTCACTCTCCCATTCGTGAGAAGTTTGGTGAACGAATGAGGAACAATTAAGCAACGATTCTACCTACGTCAAGCAAATCCGCCATTTTCGAGCAGATAGGCGAGAACATCCTCGCCTGCCTCGCAAGCCGGGGCACCGGCGGGGCGATCGATCAGCGCATTGCTGCCCGCCAGCGAGGTCAGCGCGCCGCTGTCCTGGAGCTGCTGCGGCGCGATCGTCAGGCCGTCCCAGCGGGCGCGCAGGAACTCGCGGCGCGAGCTGCCGGGGCGCAGTGGCGCGGCCAGCCGGGTGCGGACGCGGCGTGGCAGCGGCTCGGCGGCGCCGAGCATGGCCCGCAGCAGCGGCAGCATAAACAGGTAGGCGGTGACATAGCTCGACACCGGATTGCCCGGCAGGCCGAGGATCAGCTGCTTGCCTCTGCCCCTACCGTTGCCGCCCGCGCCCCCGCCGTTTCCGGGGAGCGGGCGGGTGGCGACGAGGATCGGCTTGCCCGGCTTGATCGCCACGCGCCAGAAGTCGAGCTCGGCCCCCCAGGCCTCGAGCGCCGGGCGGACGAGGTCGTGCTCGCCCACCGAGGCGCCGCCGCTGGTGACGATCAGGTCGGCGTCGGCGGCATCGGCAAAGGCGCGCGTCAGCGCGTCGAGTTCGTCGGCGACCGGGCCGAGGCGCCGCGCCTCGCAGGGCAGGGTGGCGGCGAGCGCCCTCAGCATGGCGCCGTTGCTGGCGGGAATCTGGTGCGGCGCGCAGGCGTCGAAATCCTCGGCCAGCTCGTCGCCGCTGTCGATGATCGCCACGCGCGGGCCGCGGCGGATGGGCAGGTGGGTGTGGCCCGCGGCGATGGCCAGCGCCGCCTGGGCCGGGCCGAGCCGGGTGCCGGCGGCAAGCACTTCGCCGCCCAGGGCGAAGTCCATGCCGCAGCGGCGGATATGCTTCCCCGGCGGCGAAGGCGCTTCGCCGCTGAGGCTGATCCGGTCGCCGTCGCGCGCGATGTCTTCCTGCAGGATCACCGCTGCGGCGCCGGCCGGCATGACTGCGCCGGTGGAGATGCGCACCGCCTGGCCCTTGCCCAGTTCGCCGTGGAAGGGATGGCCGGCAGCGCTCTCGCCGATGACCTGCCAGGGCCCGCCCATGTCGCCGGGCGCCACGGCATAGCCGTCCATCGCCGAAAGATCGGCCGACGGCTGGGTGCGGCGCGCCTGCAGCGGTGCGGCCAGGAAGTGCCCCAGCGCGCTCTCGATATCGGCGTGGACGACGGGCAGCGGTGCAGCGAGCGCGAGCAGCCGCGCCTGCGCTTCCTCGAGCGGCAGCGGCGGCGGCTTCATCGCGCTTCGGCCCGCCAGGTGCCGGACTTGCCGCCGCGCTTCTCGACCAGGCGGAGGTCTTCGACGATCATGCCTTTGTCGAGCGCCTTGGCCATGTCGTAGATGGTGAGCAGCGCAATCGAGGCGGCGGTCATCGCTTCCATCTCGACGCCGGTGCGGCCGGTCAGCGAAGCGGTCGCCGTCGCGCGGACGGCGTCGTCCTCGAACGCGAAGTCGAGCGTCACTGCGTCGAGCGCAAGCGGATGGCACAGCGGGATGAGCTCGGCGGTCTTCTTGGCCGCCATGATCCCGGCGATCCGCGCCGCGGCAAGGACGTCACCCTTGGGCGCATTGCCGTCGCGAATCGCCGAAAGCGCCGCCGCGGACATGCGGATGCGGCCCGAGGCGACGGCAACTCGCGCCGTCTCCGCCTTGCCGCCGACGTCGACCATGCGGGCATGGCCCTGGTCGTCGAGATGAGTGAGCTTGTTCATGTCAGCGCGCTCTCGGGTGAACGGGGGGAGGGGGTGTTGACACTGTCGACACTGTCCATGGAGATAAATACGAGGGGTGGAAATCCTCCCCGGCACGGGGAGGGGGACCGCCGCCGCAGGCGGTGGTGGAGGGGGCCATCGTCCAGGCGCACGAGGGCGGCATGGCTG
>CAUJJI010000001.1 GCA_963205265.1 Pseudomonadota bacterium | reverse complement strand
CGCGGTCTGATCGAAAGCAGCCCATTCCTCACCAAAACCTTCCACGGTTCTGGGGTCGATATTGCCTGACGGGGAAGGTCGGGGCATCAGCGCATCATTTCCAAACCAACGATATTTCGGCCATTTTTCACCATGTTGCTCGCTACAGTGGGTTGAATCGCGTGCATTTATTAAACCCAGCCGCTCTTATTCGTGACGATGTTGTTCTTGGGGAAGATCAATCGTTGGCGGCAGCGGGCGTTTGAGCAGGCCGAGTGCCTCCGCTGCGTCTATTTCATCGCGTGGGATCGAGAGGCTTGCGGGTTTGATGGAGGGGCTCGGACGTTCAGCGGCACGGCCGCACTGGCTATGTCGGGGCGGGCCTGAGGGCGGCGGCGATGATCCGGAACAGGGCGGCGTCGGGACAGGCGGAAGCGAAGGCGACCCGGATGCGGGAGGCGGTCTCGATGACGCGTGCGGCGACTTTGAGGAGCCGCAGGCGCAGGGTCGCGAACTCAGCGTTGGCAAGCGCGGCTGCCTTGGGGATGGCCTGCTGGATGCGCCACATCAGCCAGAATGCGGCGGTGTGCAGGATCAGCCGCATCTGATTGGCGTTGGCTGATCGGCATGACGTGCGATCGCTGGCGAGCTGGGCCTTGTGCAACTTGATGAGGTTTTCGGCCTGGCCGCGGGCGCAGTAGAGTGTGTCGTAGATGTGCTCGGCCGAGCCCTGCTCGAGCGAGGTGACGACGTAGCGGATATCCATGCCGAGCGTGCTGGCCTCGATCCGGGCGAGGACACGGCGCTGGCATTTCCAGCTTTTCGCCCCGTAGCGGGTCTGGGCATAATTTCGCAGGACCACGTGCTGTTCCTCGGCCCGCTTGACCGCGCAGGCATCGGCAATCTTCACGATCTGTGGATCGGCGCGCAGCACAGCGTTGGTGGGCAGGCCGAAGACATAATCGATGCCCTGTGCCTCGCAGAAGTTCATGACCTCGGGTCTGCCGTAGTGGCCGTCGCCCCGGATCGTGATGTGGGTCGTGGGCCAGTGCCTCTGGATCTGGCGCACCAGGCGACGGATATGGCCCGCGGCCTCCGCGCCGCTCGGCGTCTTGCCGGTGCGCAGCAGCATGGCGACCGGCCGCCCCGTTGCCGTGTCGTAGACGTGGATCGGCAGGAAACAGCGCTCACCGTGATGCCCGTTCCAGAACGATAACTGCTGGTAGCCGTGCACGACATCGCAGGTGTCATCGATGTCCAGCGTCACCGCCTCGGGCGGGGATGGATAACTGGCGCAGTAGATGTCGACCATCGCGGCCATCATGCGGGCCAGCTCGCGCGTGGTGGGTGCGTTTTCCCAGCGGCTCATCGTCGGTTGGCTGGCAAGGCCCGCGCCCGAACCCGGTAGCTTGCCCAGCGCCAGGCGGAAGCCGGGATCGTCACGCAGGGCGTCGAGGTCGTCGGCGTCCTCGTAGCCGCAGGCAATCGCCAGAACCCGAGCCCGCAGGATGTCATCCAGCTTGTGGACCACCCGCGAAGGATCGCGCCGATCGGCGATGCAGGTGGCCAGCTGCCTGCAGATGTCCATCTCGCGCTCGGCCTGCGCCAATAGCAGAACCCCGCCGTCCGACGTGATGCGACCGCCGTCGAAGGCAGCCGTGACTTTCTTGCGTTGGACCGCTGGGAATCGAAATGAGCTTGAGGTAACGTCGGTCATGGCGGGTGTAGCCTATGGCAATTTCTGTCCCGGAGCAGAGACGGCTTAGACACCCAATTTCTTACTTCAGAACAGAGCTTTACGCTACTCCCGCCTACCGCTCAGACACCCCTTGGTGCATAAGAGCGGCTAGCTCGCTAATGTAATGCAGCGAATGGAGCGCGTGTTTCAGTTGGAAGGCTGATAGATCGTCGCCCAGCTCCGCCGCGATAGCGAGGCTTTCGCGCGTGAGGGCTATAGCATGTTGGAGGCGGTGATATTGTTCGTCGTTCAAGTCCATCATCACCCGACTCCGAAGCAGGTTCCAGAATGGCAATATACCTACGTTTGGACGATATGGCGCACCCGTTGAGCAAATTGTTCGGGAAGCGGTTGAGGGCGCGGAGGCAGGCCCTCAAAATGTCGCAAGCGATGCTGCATGAGCAAACCGGCGTCACGGCTTCCTACATTTCGTTTATCGAGAACGGGAAGGCCAATCCGACCTTGGATGTTATGGCGCAGCTCGCGGACGCGATCGGGTGCCCTGTCTCGGAAATGTTGGCCGCTGAAGCATAGTCGCCGCTGTCTATGTGCTGCAGCATAGCCGCCCGCGTCTATGTCGCCGGTGGCATAGACGTTCCCGTCTATGAGGCGGGCCGGTGAAGCCCCCTTGCTGGCTTAGGAGGTTGCAGCATCGCGCCGGAGCCGTAATCATCCGGTGCCATGAAGGACTGGCCCGATCCGAACGACGATACCGGCAGCGACTTGCTTATCCACATCGAGTTTTGGGGATTGCTGGCGCTTACCGGGCTTGCCTTCCTCGCGGGCGTTGGGCCGCCGATCGTCCGCTTTGTCCGTTCAGTCATCGGATAGGCGCGCACGCCTATGATGCTGTCCCGTGGCGGGGAACAATGTAGGCCCATATGCCGCCTTGGCTCGCCCACTCTGGATGCGAATAATTATAGGCCATCATGGCGAGCGTGAACAGCAGCAGCAGAAGCGCCGACAAATCGCCGCGCGAAAAGGGCCTGTTGTTATCGCCGTTCATCGCCTCTTTTGACACAGGAGCGGTAATCGGACCCTTGCCCGCCTTGGTTAAATGTTGGTGGACGAGCTGGGGGCGCAAAAAGATGGACCCGACAGCTAATGCAGCCGGGTCCAGTGAAAGAACCTAAATGATCGAGAAAGGTTCTTCGGGTCGCAGGGCTGATCTAGGATGCTTTGGTTAATCATTTCACAACGGCAACGAGTGCGGCGCTGGCCTGCTATGAGTCCACTTCCAGCAGCGCGGCGAGGATCGCAATTCGCTCGCCCGCAGGCAGCTCGCTAAACATGCGTTTCCAACGTGCCGCCTTGCGCTTGATCCTCTGGCGATCGGTGAAATCCACCCCGGCATGGGTGGCCCAATGCGCCGCGTCGGGCGCATAGTTCATCCATAGACATTCGGTGCGCGGCCCGCCTCGCGTCATGGCCTGATAGGACAGGACGCGCCAGCGCGGCGCGGGCAGCAGCTCGCTATACAGGGACGAGGGATAGCCTGAAATCATCACCGAGGCGGGCAGCGCATCGAGGA